>CAXUHE010000001.1:0-1582 GCA_964250725.1 uncultured Enterovirga sp.
GGCCAAGAGGTCCGGCCAGTTCCGCGCCTTCTGGACCGACTTCAACGAGAGCGTGAACCTGATGGCGTCGGGCGAGACGGTCATCCAATCGATGTGGTCGCCCGCTGTCACGGCGGTGCGCTCGAAGGGCATCGCGTGCAGGTTCCAGCCGCTGAAGGAAGGCTACCGCTCCTGGGCGTCCGGCTTCGCGCTCTCGAAGGGCGTCTCCGGCAAGAAGCAGGAATGGGCCTACGAGTTCATCAACTGGTTCCTGTCCGGCTGGGCGGGCGCCTACCTCAACCGCCAGGGCTATTACTCGGCCGTGCTCGACACCGCGAAGGCCAACATGGCGGCGGACGAGTGGGCCTACTGGATGGAGGGCAAGCCCGCCGCGCAGGACATCAAGGCGCCGGACGGCACGCTGCTCGAGAAGGCGGGCTCGGTGCGCGACGGCGGCTCCTACGACGAGCGCATGGGCGGCGTCGCGTGCTGGAATTCCGTCATGGACGAGAACGACTACATGGTGCGCAAGTGGAACGAGTTCATCGCCGCGTGACCGTTTGGGCCGAAGCGCGACGCCACAGCCTCTCCCCGAGGGGGAGAGGTCGAGTCGCGCGCGGCAGCGTGCGACCGGGTGAGGGGGTGCGCCTTATCCGGATAGACCTCTTCCCCCTCACCCTACCCTCTCCCCCTCGGGGAGAGGGATCCCGCGCCTTATCCGCGTGTCGGGATCTTGTTTGAGCACCGACGCCGTCCTTCCCCGCCGCCACCTCGCGATCTCGGCCCGTCTGCAGGCCCTGCCGCTCGGCCTCGTCTTCGCGGCGTTCTTCGTCGTGCCGCTTGTGCTCGTCGTGGTCGTGAGCTTCTGGGACTACAACGACTACCAGATCATCCCGAGCTTCACGTGGCGGAGCTACACGGAAAGCTTCGAGGGCTGCCTCGACGAGCTGCCGGGCCTCTGCACCATCTTCCGCACCTACGCGTCGACGGCGCGGTTCTGCGCGATCGTGTGGGCGCTCACCCTCGTGATCGGCTTCACGGTCGCGTATTTCCTCGCCTTCCACGTGCGCTCGCCGCTCTGGCAGATGGTGCTGGCGCTCGTGTGCACCATCCCGTTCTGGACCTCGAACGTGATCCGGATGATCTCCTGGATCCCGCTGCTCGGCCGCAACGGCCTCGTGAACGGCGGGCTCCAGAACCTCCACATCGTGGACCGCCCGGTCGAGTGGCTGCTCTACTCGGACTTCTCGGTCGTGCTGGCCTTCGTGCACCTCCTCACCTTCTTCATGGTGGTGCCGATCCTGAACTCGCTGCTCAGGATTGACCGCTCGCTGATCGAGGCCGCCTACGACGCGGGCGCGTCGGGCCGCCAGACGCTCTGGACCGTGGTGCTGCCGCTCGCGAAGCCCGGCATCGTGATCGGGTCGATCTTCGTCGTGACGATCGTCATGGGGGATTTCGTGACCTTCGGGGTCATGGGCGGCCAGCAGATCGCGAGCGCGGGCAAGATCATCGAGACGCGGCTCGCCGCCTTGCAATTCCCGCCCGCGGCCGCGAACGCCGTGATCCTGCTCGCCATCACCCTCATCATCATCCGCGTGCT
>CAXUHE010000001.1:1592-24334 GCA_964250725.1 uncultured Enterovirga sp.
AGCTGTGACCCGCGGCCGGCCACTCTCCTTCTACGTGCTCGGGCTCGCCTTCGCGGCCTACGTGGCGTTCCTCTACGGGCCGACGATCGTCATCTTCATCCTGTCCTTCCAGGGGCCGGCGGGCGGGCTCACCTTCCCGATGAACGGGGTGTCGCTGCACTGGTTCGGGCGGCTCTGGGCGGGCGGGGGCATCGTGGATATCGGGGCCGCGTTCCGCCGCTCGCTCGCGCTCGGGTTCGTGGTCATGGTCACGACCGTCGTGCTCTCGACGCTCGCCGGCCTCGCGTTCCGCCGCCGCTTCGCCGGCCAGACCGCGCTGTTCTACGTGGCGATCGCGTCGCTCATCGTGCCCTCGATCGTGACCTCGCTCGGGATCGCGCTCGAGTTCCGGGTCGTCGACGACACCGTGAAGGCGATCGGCCCGGACTGGCTGACGGACGAGTTCACGAGCGCCGCCGGGCTCTTCACCTCGGGGCTCGGGGCGCACCTCACCTGGACGCTCCCCTTCGGGCTCCTCATCATGTTCGCGATCTTCAACCGCTTCGACCGTCGGCTGGAGGAGGCCGCGCGCGACCTCGGGGCGACGCCCTGGCAGACCTTCCGCTTCGTGCTCCTGCCGATCCTCCTACCCTCGCTCGTCGGCGTCGCACTGTTCGGCTTCACGCTCTCCTGGGACGAGATCGCACGCTCCAGCCAGACGATCGGCTCCTACAACACGCTGCCGATGGAGCTGCGCGCGCTGACCACGACCGTCACGACGCCCGAGATCTACGCGCTCGGCACCGTCACGACCGCGATCTCGCTCGCCCTCATCGGGACGGCGCTCGCGGTGATCCTCGTGCTGCGCGCCCGCCAGGCGCGGCAGGGATCAGATGCGGGCCAGGGCGTCTAGTTCGGTGCGCGTGATCCTGATCAACCCGAACACCACTGCTTCGATGACCGAAAAGGCTGGTGCTGCGGCACGCGCGGCCGCGGCGTCCGGCACCGAGATCGTGGCGGTCAACCCCGAGACCGGCCCGGCCTCGATCGAGGGCTTCTACGACGGCGCGCTCGCGGTGCCGGGTCTCCTCGACGTCGTCGCCAGTCACGCGGACGCGGACGCTTTCGTGATCGCGTGTTTCGACGATACCGGGCTCGACGCCGCGCGCTGCCTGACCGAGGCGCCGGTCATCGGCATCGGCGAGGCGGCCTTTCATGTGGCGGCACTCCTGTCACGCCGGTTTTCGGTCGTCACGACGCTCGCGCGCTCCGTCTCGGGGATCGAGGCGAACCTTGCGAGTTATGGCCTCGCGGCGCGGTGCGGGCGGGTGCGGGCGAGCGAGGTCCCGGTGCTCGACCTGGAGAACCCGGCCTCCGGCGCCCGGGCGCGCATCTCGGCCGAGATCGCGGCCGCGATCCGGGAGGACGACGCGGAGGCGATCGTGCTCGGCTGCGCCGGGATGGCGGACCTCGCGGCCGACCTCGCGCGCGAGCACGGGCTGCCCATCGTCGAGGGTGTGGCGGCGGCGGTGAAACTGGCCGAGAGTGTCGTGAGCCTGGGGCTGCGCACCTCGAAGCGGCGCAGCTACGCGGTGCCTCGCGCGAAGCATTGAGACCGGACATGCAGAACAGCCCCGAGATCTGGCGGCTCGCCGACGCGAAGGCCCCGGCCTTCTTCGCGCTCTCCGACCGCGTCTGGGGCATGCCCGAGCTCAACTACCAGGAACGCCGCTCGGCGGCCGAGCATGCAGGAATGCTGGCCGAGCAGGGCTTCCGGGTCGGGCACGGCATCGCCGGGCTGCCCACCGCCGTGATGGGCGAGGCCGGCGCGGGCGGGCCGGTGATCGCGATCCTCGGCGAGTACGACGCCCTGCCGGGCCTGAGCCAGCAGGAGGGTGTCGCAGCCCCCTCCCCGGTCGAGCCCGGCGGCAACGGGCACGGCTGCGGCCACAACATGCTGGGCTCGGCCTCGCTCCTCGCCGCGAGCGCCGTCAAGGACTACCTCGCGGCCCATGGGCTCCCCGGCCGCGTGCGCTATTACGGCTGCCCGGCCGAGGAGGGCGGATCGTCCAAGGGCTTCATGGTGCGGGCGGGCGTGTTCGACGACGTCGACGTCGCGATCTGCTGGCACCCGGCCGCCTTCACGGGCGTCAACCGTGCCTTCTCGCTCGCCTGCGTGGAGATCGAGTTCACCTTCCACGGCCGCGCGTCGCACGCCGCCGCCGCGCCCCATCTCGGCCGCTCCGCGCTCGACGCGGTCGAGATGATGAGCGTCGGGGTGAACTACATGCGCGAGCACATGCCCTCGACGGCGCGCGTCCACTACGCGGTGATCGACGCGGGCGGCATCGCACCGAACGTCGTCCAGGCGCGCGCGACCGTGCGCCACCTGATCCGGGCGCAGAATCTGGCCGAGATGTGGACGCTGGTCGAGCGCGTGAAGAAGGTGGCGGAAGGCGCGGCCCTGATGAGCGAGACCCGGATGTCGTGGGTGCAGCTCTCGGGCGACGCGAACCTCGTGGGCAACCGCCCGTTGGAGGAGGCGATGCACGCGCAGTTGGAGAGCCTCGGCGGGCCCGGCTTCGACGCCGCCGACCGCGCCTTCGCGGCGCAGTTCCAGGCGACGTTCAACGCCGAGGACATCGTGGCGTCCTACGCCCGGTTCGGCCTCGCACCGAGGGACGAGCCCTTGTCGGAGGATGTCTATCCGCTGGGCTCCGGGACGGATACGAGCGTCGGCTCGACCGATGTCGGGACCGTCAGTTGGGTCGTGCCGACGGTCCAGTGCCGCACGGCCTGCTATGCGGTCGGCACGCCCGGCCATTCGTGGCAGCTCGTCGCGCAAGGGCGTGCGCCCGCCGCCCACAAGGGCCTGCTTCTCGCCGCCAAGGCGATGGGCGGCGTCGCAATCGAGGTGCTGACACGGCCGGACCTGATGGCGGACGCGAAGGCCGCCTTCGCGGCGTTCCGGGCCGAGAACCCCTTCGCCAACCCGATCACGGACGACGTCCAGCCCCCGCTCGAGATGGCGGCGCACTGAAAGGCCAGATTATGAGAACCTTCGCATGAGAACCCTCGCCCTCTCGCTCGTCCTCGCGGCCGCGGCGCTCGTCGACACGCCGGCATGTGCGCAGCAGGTCGTGCACTTCGCGACCGAGGGCGCCTTCGCGCCCTGGAACTACACGCAGCCGAACGGCACGCTCGCGGGGTTCGAGGTCGACCTCTACAAGGACCTCTGCGCCCGCGCGAAGCTCACCTGCGACATCCGCTCGCAGGATTTCGACGGCACCATCCCGGCCCTCCAGGCGGGCAAGTTCGACGCGATCATCTCGGGCATGTCGATCACCCCGAAGCGCGAGGAGGTGGTCCTCTTCACCGCGCCCTACGGGTCGACCGGCCAGACCTTCGCGACCTCGAAGGGGAGCCCGCTCGCCGGCCTGCCGGACAAGGGCGAGGCCTTCTCGCTGACCTCGAACGAGGCGGGGGCGATCTCGGAGATCGAGAAGATGAAGCCACTGCTGACGGGCAAGGTGCTCGGCGTGCAGACGGCCTCGATCGCGTCCGCCTTCGCGGACAAGTACCTGAAGGGCGCGGTCGAATTGCGCGAGTACAAGACCACGGAGCAGCACGACCTCGATCTCAACTCGGGCCGCATCGACCTCGTGATGGCGTCCGCCGCCTACCTGACGACCGCCGCCGCCAAGAGCGGCAACGAGGACATGGTCCTCGCGGGCCCTCGCTTCCAGGGCGGGCTGCTCGGCCGCGGCAGCGGCATCGGGCTTCGCAAGACCGATACGGAGCTGAAGGCCAAGCTCGACGTCGCGATCGCGGCCGCGACCGCCGACGGGACGATCAAGCGGCTGAGCGAGAAGTATTTCGGCTACGACGTCACGCCGCGCTGACGCGCGGTACGCCGCGCTGACGCGCGGTACGCCGCGCTGACGCGCGGTACGCCGCGCTGACCTGCCGATCAGGCGATCGACAGGGCGTCGTCGACCGTGATCGACGTGCCGGTGATCATCCGGGCCTCCTCCGATACGAGGAGGAGGAGCGCGCCGTCGAGATCCGACGGCTCGCCGACCCGGCGTCGCGGGAACGTCTTCACGAAGGCCTGGCCGCGCTCCGTGTCCCAGTAGGCGTCGTTGATCTCGGTGCGGATGTAGCCCGGGCAGAGCGCGTTCACGTTGATGCCGTGGCGCGCCCATTCGAGCGCCTGGACGCGGGTCAGGTGGAGGAGTGCGGCCTTCGACATGCAGTAGGCCGAGAGCTCGCGTATCGCGGTCTCGGCGAGGATCGACGCCACGTTGACGATACGGCCCGGCGTGCCGGCCGCGATCATCCGCCGGGCGACCGCCTGCGCGACGAGGAACGCGCCCCGCGCGTTGGTGTTCATCACGCGGTCATAGTCGTCGAGGCTCATGTCGACGATCCGCGCCTGGGCGGATACGCCCGAATTGTTGACGAGGATCGCGAGCGGCCCGAACGCCGCCTCCGCGGCCTCGACCGCCGCCGCGACGCTCCCTTCCGACAGGACGTCGAGTTCCACGCAGGCCGCCTCGCCGCCCGCCTCGCGGATCTCGGCTTCGAGTTCGCGCAGCCGATCGACCCGGCGCGCGGCGAGCACAACCGGCGCGCCCCCACCCGCTAGCACGCTCGCGAAACGCCGGCCAAGCCCGGAGGACGCACCCGTGACGAGCGCCGGTCGGCCCGAGAGCGAAGCCATCAGAACCGCTCGACCCAGGGCCTGAGCTCGACCTCGAGCGACCAGGCGTCGCGCGGCTGGCGCAGGAGGTCGAGATAGGTCTGCGCGACACCGTCCGGCGAGAGCGTGCTGTCCGGCCGATCGTCCGGGTCCGGGCGACGGGCACTGCGCACGCCTCCGTCTATCACCACATGCGCGACGTGGATGCCCTTGGGGCCGAACTCACGCGCCGCGCTCTGCGCGAGGGCGCGCAACGCGAACTTGCCCATCGCGAAGGCTGAGGACATCGCGTAGCCCTTCAGGCTCGCGGTCGCGCCCGTGAGCAGGATCGCGCCTCGCCCGTGCGGCAGCATGCGCCGCACCGCCTGCTGCACGACCAGGAATCCCCCGAAGGCCGTGACGCCGATCGCGCCCCGGACCGTCTCGGGATCGAGTTCCGCGATCGAGCCCTGGACGCGGCCGCTCGCGTTGTAGACGACGACATCGGGCTCGCCCAGGCGCGCGTCCACCTCCTCGAAGAGGCGCGCGACCGCCGCCGGGTCGGAGGCGTCGACCGCGAAGGTCTCCGCGCCGATCTCAGCCGCGAGGGACCCCAGCTTCCCGGCGTCGCGTGCCGCGAGCCCGACTTTGAGACCGGCGCCCGCGAAGCTACGCGCCACCGACGCGCCGATACCGGGTCCGGCGCCCACGATCAGCGCGGTCTTGTATGGAAGGGCCATGGGCTCGCTCCTGGGGTGTCGACATTCGTCACGATGGTACTCGCTTCAAACACGTCGGAAACCGGGCTTTCTCTTTCCTCACGGGCAGAACGATCCGACCCGGTGTCCGAGCTCGCACGGAACCCCAACCCATCGTGAGGGTAGGACGAGCGGCGGTCCGTCGTGTCAAGCTTTGGCTCCGGGCGGGGCTCATGTCGTGCCTTGGCGCGGAACCCTGGACAGGAATTTTCGGGCGAGCGCGATAAGGACGATCTCTTTGGTATGCCGGCTTTGTCCAACTCGGCGTGGGAGATTGCGGCAACGAAGCCGGACGGTCCTCGGCGCGAACCGAGGATGCGGTCGCCGGCGCTTTTGGTGGACCGGACGGCTTGATGGAGGGGCCGCACCCGCGGGCCCTCCATCAAGGCCGGCGACTTAGCTACATGGCGGCGGCATCCCGCGCTCTTCGCCGAACGCGGTCGTCCGCACACTGGCCTCGCCGGAACTCGACCTCGCGCCCCCGGTTTGATAGCTCGGCATGGTCGAGCTTCGTCGCGCGACGGCTGGGAGCTACCTCATGCGCTGGCAAGACTTCCGCGAATCCTCGAACATCGAGGACCGGCGCGGCGACGGCGGCGGCGGGGGTGGCGGCTTCGGCATCCCGATGGGGGGCGGCGGAGGCGGCCTCGGGATCGGCGCGATCGTCGTGCTCGGGCTGGTCGGCTGGGCACTCGGCATCGATCCGCGCCTCTTGATCAGCGGGGCCGAGATGGTGACCCGCGGCGGCGGAGGACAATCCTACACGCAGCAGCAATCGCAGGCCCCGTCCGCCCGGCAGGGCACCCCGTCGGACCAGGTCGGGCGGTTCGCGGGCGCGATCCTCGGCAACACGGAGGACGTCTGGGCGCAGGTCCTGCCCGCGCAGGCGAACCGGCAATACACCACGACGCCTCTCGTGCTCTACACGCGCGGCACGCGCTCCGGCTGCGGCGCGGCGCAATCCGCCATGGGGCCGTTCTACTGCCCGGTCGACAAGAAGGTGTATCTCGACACGTCATTCTTCCAGGAGATGCAGCGCAAGTTCGGCGCGGGCGGCGACTTCGCCTACGCCTACGTCATCGCGCACGAGGTCGGGCATCACGTGCAGGACGTGCTCGGCATCCTCGGCCGCGTGCAGAGCCGCCAGCGCGAGGTCGAGGGGCCGGAGGCGAACCAGCTCTCGGTGCGCATCGAGCTCATGGCGGACTGCCTCGCGGGCGTCTGGGCGAAGAACTCGAACGACAAGTGGAACGCGATCGACCAGAACGACATCCGCCAGGCGGTCAACGCCGCGAGCGCGATCGGCGACGACCGGCTGCAGCAGCGCTCGCAGGGCGAGGTCGAGCCGGACAGCTTCACGCACGGCTCCTCCGAGCAGCGCGTGCGCTGGCTGACCGCCGGGTTCAAGTCGGGCCAGGTGCAGAGCTGCGACACGTTCAAGGCGAGCCGACTCTAGATCCCGTCAACACGAGGGCGACACGATGGATAACCGCAATTCCCTGTGGCGGCATGTCGATGCGCAGAAGGACCGGCTGATCGAGCTCAGCGACCGGGTCTGGGGAATGCCCGAGATCTGCTACACCGAGGCGCGCTCGGCGGCCGAGCACCTGGCGGAGCTGCGCCACCAGGGATTCCGCGTGACGGAGAATGTCGGCGGGATCCCGACCGCCGTGATGGGCGAGGCCGGCGAGGGCGGGCCGGTCATCGCGTTCCTGGGCGAGTACGACGCCCTGCCGGGCCTCAGCCAGGAGGCCGGCGAGACGCGGCACAAGCCGGTCGAGAACGGCGGCCACGGCCACGGCTGCGGCCACAACCTGCTCGGCGCGGCAGCGCTCCTCGCCGCGACCGCCATGAAGGACTGGCTCGCCGAGACCGGCACGCCGGGCCGCGTGCGTTATTACGGCTGCCCGGCCGAGGAGGGTGGCGCCGCCAAGGCCTTCATGGTGCGCGCCGGCGCCTTCGACGACGCGGACGCGGCGATCACCTGGCACCCGGCGAGCTTCTGGGAGGTCTCCCCCCCGCTGGCGCTCGCGAATACGCGCGCCGACTTCGTCTTCACCGGGCGCGCGAGCCACGCGGCCGCGGCCCCGCATCTCGGCCGCTCCGCGCTCGACGCGGTCGAACTCATGAGCGTCGGCGTCAACTACATGCGCGAGCACATGCCGAGCGACGCGCGCGTGCATTACGCGCTGCTCGACACGGGCGGCATCGCGCCGAACGTCGTGCAGGCCCATGCGCGGGTGCGCTACTCGATCCGCGCCCGCGATCTCCCCGGCATGCTCGAGCTCGTGGAGCGGGTGCGCAAGGTCGCGGAGGGCGCGGCGCTGATGAGCGAGACCACGATGGAGATGCGCATCGTCAGCGCGGTCTCGAACCTCGTCGGGAACACGCCACTGGAGGACACGCTGCACGCCGTCATGGAGGAGCTCGGGCCGCCGCATTTCGACGAGGAGGACCGGGCCTTCGCGCGCGAGATGCAGTCGACCTTCTCGGAGGGCGACATCGACGCGGTCTACCGGGCGATCGGGATGAAGCGCACCGACGCGCCGCTCGCCGACTTCCTCGTGCCGCAGGACACGAACCGAAACCCGGCGATCGGCTCGACCGATGTCGGCGACGTGAGCTGGGTCGTGCCGACCGTGCAGGCGCATGCGCCGACGGTCGCGATCGGCACGCCCTTCCATACCTGGCAGGTCGTGACCCAGGGCAAGACGCCGGCCGCCCACAAGGCCATGGTGCAGGTCGCGAAGGCCATGGCCGCGACGGGCGCCGCGGCGCTGACCGACCCCGGCCTGATCGCGGCCGCGAAGGCCGACCTCGCGGAGCGGATCGGCGCGCGCGGCTACGTTTCGCCCCTCCCGGCCGAGGTGCAGCCGCCGCTCACGATGTCGGTGGGGTAGAACTTCGATTGGTGAGAGACCGTTGGATAGTGTCGGGCCTCGTTAGACCTGCGTCATCCCCGGATCACGTCCGGGGCAGGCTCTGAGGAGCCCGCGTGTCCGGCGAAGCCGGTGCGGGCGTCTCGAAGGACGCACGACGGTCACGCGTGCGTCGAGACGCGGCCTGCGGCCGCTCCTCAGCATGACGTAGGTGGGTTTGGCATCTTCCAAACAACCGTTCAGAGCGCCTCGCCCCGCATGAGGCGCGGCGCACGGGCCGTCGCGCCGGACGCCTGGCCGGCGAAGAGCGACTTCGCGGCGTCGACCCGGTCGACGAGACCGAGCCCGAGATCGCGCAGCGCCCGCAGCGTCAGGCGGTCGTTCGAGAACAGCCGGTTGAGCGCGTCGGTCGCGCCCGCCAGCGCCACAGCGTCGAAGCGCCGGTCGCGCTCGTAACCGCCGAGCACGTCCGGCGCGCCGGGATCGCTCCCGAGCCGCACCGCGTCCGCGATCCGCTCGGCCAAGGCCGCCGCGTCCGCAAGGCCGAGGTTCAGGCCCTGGCCGGCGAGCGGGTGGATCTCGTGCGCCGCGTCCCCGAGCAGCGCCAGCCGCGACGCGACGTAGCGGCGCGCGAGCCCGATCGACAGCGGATGCGCGGCGAGCGGCGTCTCCAGCGCGATCGCCCCGAGGCCGGACCCGAACCGGGCCTCCACCTCGGCGAGCGCCGCCTCGGGCGGCAGCGCCAGGATGGCGGCAACGTTCGCGTCGCGCTCCGTCCAGACGATCGAGGAACGATGCGGGAAGACCTGTCCCGCACCGCCGAGCGGCAGGATCGCGAAAGGGCCGGAGGGCAGGAAGTGCTGCGTCGCCCGTCCCACGTGGTCGAGTGAATGCGCGACGGTCGCCACGATGCCGGACTGGCCGTAGCGGCGCCCATACCACGCGATGCCGGCAGCCTCACGGAGCCGGGAGCGGGCCCCGTCCGCCACGACGAGGAGCGAAAACCGGCTCTCAGTGGCGTCCGACAACTCGACCGTCATCGTGTCACGGCTCGACGTGAAAGAGCGCACGCCCAGCGTTGAGAGCGTGACCCCGGCCGCGCGGCACGCCTCGACCAGCAGGGGGACGAGTGCCGCGGCCTCGACCATGTGGCCGAGCGGGCGGCCGGGCTCGCCCTCAAAGGTCAGGTAGGCCGGCCGGACCGGGTCTTCGACGCGCCCGTCCGTGATGGTCATGCCGGTGATCGGCTGGGCCGCGCCCGCAAGCTCAGGCCAGATCCCGAGGCCGCCGAGCATCGCGACCGCGCCACCCGAGAGCGCGTAGGCGCGCCCGTCGCGCCTCTCCCGGCCGAAGCCCGGATCGCAGATCGTGATGGCGACCGCGTGGCGGAGCGCCTGCGCCGACGCGAGCGCGAAGACGAGACCCGGCACGCCGCCGCCCGCGACCAGGATGCGCCATGCCGGGGGGCGCGGACGGCGCTCGGGCGTCTGCATGACCGGTCCTCGCAACCGTGCCGACCGGCGTCAAGCCACGCCGCAGCGGCATGATGACTGTCGAATCTGACCGTCGATCGATCTTTATGCCTTATTGTTGAGCAACACTCACCAGAGACATCGCGCTTCGTGCGTTTCACGTCGCCGCCGGCTGGCACGGCTATTGTTAGTTGCGGGACCTCTCGCCGGTTCGCCGTCGCGGGTCATCAGGGTCGGCGAGGAAGCCGGTCCATCGGGGCAGATCGAATGAAAATCGTGATGGCGATCATCAAGCCGTTCAAGCTGGAGGAGGTGCGCGACGCCCTCACGGGCATCGGGGTGCACGGTCTCACGGTGACGGAGGTCAAGGGCTACGGGCGCCAGAAGGGCCACACCGAGATATATCGCGGGGCCGAGTATGCCGTGAGCTTCCTGCCCAAGATCAAGATCGAGGTCGCGGTCTCGTCCGAGATCGTGCCTCAGGCCATCGAGGCGATCGCCACTGCGGCGCGCACGGGGCAGATCGGGGACGGCAAGATCTTCGTCACCCCCATCGAGCAGGCAGTGCGTATCCGCACCGGCGAGACCGACAACGATGCCCTCTGACGTGATCATTCTTCCAGAACAGCCCGGAGTCCGATCGATGATGTCTCGCGCAGCAAGGCTCGCGGCCGTGTTGGGGGTGGGCGTGGCGCTCTGCCTCGCGGCGGACCCGTCCCTGGCACAGTCCCCGACCGTCCAGGCGACGACGGCGAGTGCCGCGCCGGTTCCCAACAAGGGCGACACGGCCTGGATGCTGATCTCGAGCGCGCTCGTCCTGATGATGTCGATCCCGGGGCTCGCGCTGTTCTACGGCGGGCTCGTGCGCACGAAGAACATGCTGTCGATCCTCACGCAGGTCTTCGCCATCGTGTGCCTCGTCGGCATCCTGTGGGTCTTCTACGGCTACTCGCTCGCCTTCTCGGGAGGCAGTGGACTGAACAGCTTCGTGGGCGGGTTCTCCAAGGCGTTCCTCATGGGGGTGAGCCCGGATTCGAACGTCGCGACGTTCTCGAACGGCGTCGTCATCCCGGAATACGCCTATATCTGCTTCCAGATGACCTTCGCGATGATCACGCCCGCGCTGATCGTCGGGGCCTTCGCGGAGCGGATGAAGTTCTCGGCGCTGCTCCTCTTCGTGGCGCTCTGGGTCACGTTCATCTACTTCCCGATCGCCCACATGGTCTGGTACTGGGCGGGACCGGACGCGGTGGGCGACGCCGCGAAGGCGCTGGCGGGCGCGGCCGATGGAGCGGCGAAGACCGCCGCCCAGGCGAAGCTCGACGCCGTGACGGCCGATGCGGGCCTCGTCTACCAGTGGGGAGCGCTCGACTTCGCGGGCGGCACGGTGGTGCACATCAACGCCGGTATCGCGGGGTTCGTGGGCTGCCTGATGATGGGCAAGCGCGTCGGCTACGGCCGCGACCTCCTCGCGCCCCACTCCCTCACCATGACGATGATCGGGGCCTCGCTGCTCTGGGTCGGCTGGTTCGGGTTCAACGCGGGCTCGAACCTCGAGGCGAACGGCACGACGGCGCTCGCGATGATCAACACGTTCGTCGCGACCGCCGCGGCGGCGCTCGCCTGGCTCTTCGTCGAGTGGGCCGGCAAGGGGAAACCGTCTCTCCTCGGCATGGTGTCGGGCGCGGTCGCGGGGCTGGTCGCCGTCACGCCGGCGTCGGGCTTCGCGGGCCCGATGGGGTCGATCGTGCTCGGCCTCGTGGTCGGCGCGGTCTGCTACGGGTTCTGCTCGGGCGTGAAGAACGCCTTCGGGTACGACGACTCGCTCGACGTGTTCGGCATCCATTGCATGGGCGGCATCATCGGAGCGCTGGCGACCGGCATCCTGGTCTCGCCGAGCCTCGGCGGGGTCGGGCTCGTCGACTACACGGTGACGCCGGGTTCGGCCGCGCCCGGCGCCTACGCGATGGGGACGCAGGTCTGGGCGCAGTTCAAGGCGGTCGGCCTCACGCTGCTCTGGTCGGGCATCGGCTCGGCGATCCTGTTCAAGGTCGTGGACGTGATCGTCGGCCTGCGCGTCACGCAGGAGGAGGAGCGCGAGGGCCTCGACCTGACGGATCACGGCGAGCGCGCGTACAACTACTGAGCCCGCCGGCTCGCCGCCCAACCCCGGCATCTGCCGGGATCCAGTTCTTCAGGTCGAGACTGGATCCCGACTTTCGTCGGGACGAGCGGCGATGCGGGTCTAGTCCTTCGCGAGGTCGCCGATCAGGCTCGCCGAGACGCTGAGCTTCGACACCGTCAGGCCCGAAGCCGCGATGGCCGCGACCGCGTCGCGGATGCGGCCGACCTCGCCGCCGCGCGACCGGGCCCAGCCCGCGACGGCCGCATCGGCATCGAGCCCTGCCGCGGTCTCCGTCTGCACGCCGCCCCAGCCGGTGACCTCTCCGGTGAGCCGCCGGTGCGCGGCCGCCAGCGCCCCGACCGCGCGGTCGCGCGCCAGGCGGTCGTAATGCTCGGAGACCGGCACCGCGCCCGCGGCGGCCGCGAGCGCGCCCAGGCCGAACAGCCCGTCCAGCGCGAAGTGGATCGCCCCGACGGCGCGGATGGGCCGCTCCGTGCGCCGCGCGACGAGCACGATGTCCGGCGCCGTCACGAGGTCCTGCAGGTCGGCCAGCCGCCTCGCCAGCTCCTGCGGCACCCCGTCATCCACGAGCGCGTCCTGCCGCGCCTGCCGGGCCTCGCGCGCGGAGACCGGCAGGATCTCGTCCAGCGCGCCCGCCACCTCCGCGATCCCGTCGCGGTAGAGCCCCACCACGTCGTCGAGGCTGCGCTCGCGCAGGTCGACGTAGCGGATGAACCACACGATGCGCGAGAGCATGACGTCCTGCACGTCGGCGTAGAGGCCGAGCTGGCGCTGCCCCGGCACCACGCCGTCGAGCACGTCGATCCCCGCGTAGATGTCCGACAGGGCGTAGCCGTCACGCGTCGCCGCGTAGGCGGCCGCGATGGTCGAGGCGTCCGCACCCGTCTCGTCCACGAGCCGGGTCACGATCGCCGGGCCGCCGCGGTTGACGATGGCGTTCGCGAGCTGCGTCGCGATGATCTCGCGCCGCAGCCGATGCCCCTCGACGGTGTCGGGGAAGCGCTCGCGGATCTCGGCCGGGAAGTAGCGCGTCAGCTCGCGGCCGAGATAGGGATCGTCCGGCACCGTGCTCGCGAGGAGCTCATCGTGGAGCGCGAGCTTCGCGTAGGCGAGGAGCACCGCGAGTTCGGGCCGGGTCAGCCCCTCTCCGGCGATCCGCCGCTCCTCGATCGCGGCGTCGGAGGGCAGGAACTCGATCGCGCGGTCGAGCCGGCCGGCCGTCTCCAGCACGTCCATGAGCCGGACCAGGAAGCCGAGCTCGCCCACGCCCCGGCGCTCGCTGAGGGAGAGGGCGAGCGTCTGGAGGTAGTTGTTGCGCAGCACGAGGTGGCCGACCTCCCGCGTCATCTCCGCCAGGAGCGCGTTGCGGGCCGCGGGGTCGAGCCGCCCGTCGCGCTCGGGTACCGCGAGCGCGATCTTGATGTTCACCTCGACGTCTGAGGTGTTGACGCCGGCCGAGTTGTCGATCGCGTCCGTGTTCAGCCGCACGCCGTGCCGGGCGGCCTCGATCCGGCCGAGCTGGGTGACGCCAAGATTCGCGCCCTCGCCCACCACCTTCGCGCGGATCTCCGCCCCGGTGATGCGCACGGCGTCGTTGGCGCGGTCGCCGGCTTCCGCGTCGCTCTCGGTCGAGGCCCGGATATAGGTGCCGATGCCGCCGAACCAGAGAAGGCCGACCGGGGCGCGCAGGATCGCGCCGATCACCTCGGCGGGCGAGGCGGTCATCCGGTCGAAGCCCAGCGCCTCGCGCACCTGCGGCGAGAGGGGGATCGTCTTCAGCGCGCGCGAGAACACGCCACCGCCGGCCGAGATCAGCGACGCGTCGTAATCGACCCAGCTCGAGCGCGGCAGGGCGAAGAGCCGCTGCCGCTCGGCCAGCGAGATCGCGGCGTCGGGCGCGGGATCGAGGAAGATGTCGCGGTGGTCGAAGGCCGCGACGAGCCGCAGCGCGCCGGACAGCAGCATGCCGTTGCCGAAGACGTCGCCCGACATGTCGCCGACGCCCGCGACCGTCACGGGGTCGCGCTGGATGTCGACGTCCATCTCGCGGAAGTGGCGGCGCACCGCCTCCCAGGCGCCCCGCGCCGTGATGCCCATCGCCTTGTGGTCGTAGCCGTTCGACCCGCCGGACGCGAAGGCGTCGCCGAGCCAGTGGCCGGTCTCGAGCGAGATCGCGTTCGCGACGTCCGAGAAGGTCGCTGTGCCCTTGTCGGCCGCGACCACGAGGTAGGGGTCGTCCGCGTCGTAGCGCACCGTGTCCGGCGGGTGCACGGTGCCCTCGCCCACGAGGTTGTCGGTGAGGCCGAGCAGCGTGCGGATGAAGACGCGGTAGGCCTCGGTCCCCTCCCGCATCCAGGCCGCGCGGTCGGCCGCGGGCGGCAGACGCTTCGGCACGAACCCGCCCTTCGCGCCGACCGGCACGATGACGGCGTTCTTCACCTGCTGCGCCTTCACGAGGCCCAGCACCTCGGTGCGGAAATCCTGCGGCCGGTCCGACCAGCGCAGGCCCCCGCGCGCCACCTTGCCGAAGCGCAGGTGCAGCCCCTCGACGCGCGGGCCGTTCATGAAGATCTCGAAGAGCGGGCGCGGGCGCGGCAGCGCCTCGACCTGGGCGCAGGCGAACTTGAACGCGATCGTCTCGACCGGCAGGCCGTTCTGCTCAATGCGGAAGAAGTTCGTCCGCAAAGCCGCCTCGACGAGGTTGAGGAAGCGCCGCAGGATCCGGTCGTCGTCGAGGCTCGTCACCTCGGAGAGCAGCGCCTCCAGCGCCTCCCGGGCGGCCGAGGCGGCGATCTCGCGATCGACGCCGTCCCCGAGATGCGGCTTGAAGCGCGCGTAGAACAGGCCGGAGATCGCGGCCGCGACCGCGCCGTGGCGGGCCAGCACGTCCGCGATGTAGTCCTGCGCGAACGGGATGCCGATCTGGCGCAGGTAGCGGCCGAGCGTGCGGAACATCGCAGCGTCGCGCCAGCCGAGTCCCGCCTCCAGGACGAGCTTGTTGAAGCCGTCCGGTTCGGCGAGCCCGCGGAAGACCGCCAGCAGCGCCGCCTCGATCCGCCCGCCGATCTCCGCGATGTCGACGGCCTGGCCCGTCGTGCGCGCCAGCGCGACGTCGTGCAGCCAGACCGGGTCGGCGCTCCCCTGAGGCGAGCTTCCCTGAGGAGTGACCCGGTAGGTGCGCTCGTCCATGACCTGGAAGCCGAGCTGCTCCAGGATCGGGACGCGCTCGGACAGGGGAGACCCGATGCCGCGCGAGAACAGCTTCAGGTTCACGTGGGAGGGCGGATCGTCCTCTCGGCGGTAGAGGTCGACCGCGCGCATCCGCGAGTCCGACAGACGCTCCAACGTGGCGATGTCACCGATCGCGTCCGCCGCCCCGAACCGCTCCCGGTAATCCGCCCCGAAGGCGCCCGCGTAGCGCGCCGCGAGGTCGCCGCCGCGGCGCGGGCCGGACGAGGCGCCCAGCGCGTCGCCGAGCTGGTCGTCCCAGGTCCGGACGATCGCCGCGACGCCGCGCTCCAGCGTGTCGCGCGAGATCTCGGGCGTCGCGCCCCCGTCGCGGCCGATGATGTAGTGTGTCCGGGCGAGCGGCCCGTCGGGATAGGCCGGGTAGGCGGCCGAGACCCGACCCCCGTAGCTCCGCGCCAGGTACGCGCCGGTCGCTGCGCGGATGCGGGAATCGTAGCGGTCCTTCGGCACGTAGACGAGGAGCGACACGAAACGGTCGAACCGGTCGACGCGCGCCAGCACCCGGATGCGGGGGTGCTCGGTGAGGCGCAGAAGCGAGAGCGCGAAGGCCTGGAGCGTCGCCTCCTCGATCTGGAACAGCTCGTCGCGCGGGTAGGTCTCCAGGATGTCCGCGAGCGCGCGGCCGTCGAAGCTCGACGGCTCGAACCCGGTGCGGGCCTGCACGGCGTCGAGCTTGCGCCTGAGATAGGGCGTCTCGGCCGCCGGGCTCGTATAGGCGGCGCCCGTGAACAGCCCGACGATCGCGAGCTCGCCCCAGAGCTTACCGGAGGGCGAGAACAGCTTTGCGCCGATGAAGTCGAGATAGGCACGGCGGTGGACGCGCGACTTGACGCTGGCCTTGGTGATGAGGAGCGACCGGGGCGTCTCCAGGAAGGCGCGGATCTCGGGCGTCAGGGACACGAAGTCACCGCCGCGCTTCAGGACCTCCACCGCGGGGTCGGCCAGGAGGCCGAGGCCCGACCCCTCCATCACGTCCAGCGCACCCTCCTCCGGCAGCCGATAGGCCCGCAGGCCCAAGAGAACGAAGCGCCCGTCGAGCAGCCATTCCAGGAACGCCGTCGC
Organism: uncultured Enterovirga sp.; assembly: GCA_964250725.1. GTDB lineage: Bacteria > Pseudomonadota > Alphaproteobacteria > Rhizobiales > Beijerinckiaceae > Enterovirga. Next base: position 17,819 of record CAXUHE010000001.1, read on the forward strand.
CTCCGCGATCTCGGCAGGGTCGAGCGGGGGCGGGTGGAGGCGGTACTCGCCCGCGAGCCCGCCGACCTGCTCGCGCATCGTGGCGACGTCGCGCGCCACGACCGCGACATCCGCGTAGACACGCCCGAGCTCGGCCACCAGGGACGCGCGCGCATCCCGGTCGACGAGCCGGTCCATGTGGATGTGGATCAGGCTCTCGCGCCCGCCGCCGACGTCCCCGTCGTCCGGAAGAAGCGTCGCCTCGCCGCCGGGCTCTCGCCGCACGCGCAGGATCGGGTGGGCGACGAGCTTCGGCTCGATGCCCCGCGCGACGAGTTCGGCCAGCGTCGAGTCGAGCAGGTAGGGCACGTCGTCGTTGACGACCTCGAGAACCGTCAGCTCTCGCTGGACACCGTCCGGGGTGACCACCACGTCGTCGAGCCGGAGATCCGGCATGCCGGGCAGGCGGGGCTGGCGCAGATGCGCCTCGGCGGCGAGCGACAGGCGAGTGAGCTGGTCGTCTGGATACGCCGCGATGTCTTCGGCCGGCACACGCCCGAACAGACGGTCGGTGAACTCGTCCGAGCTCTCCGCATCGAGCCGATCGTCGAGCTGGGCCTGGGGCTCAGCCGTTTCTGTGCCGTCCATCATCCCGCTCCGGCGACGAGGATCGCGCCCGAGGGGCGATCATGCGCGAAATCACGACGGGGCGCGACCGCTTAGGCACGTGCCGATCGTTCTGGCGAGGATGTTCGCTGAGCGGGAACGCACCATCACTGCAGGATCGGCAGGGGCGCGACCGCGGGGCCGCTGAAGGCGTCGGCACCCAGCGCGTCGAGGCTCGCCGAGGAGAACATCATCAGCACGCGCGAGCCTGGATCTGCGAGCGCGATCACCGCCGCGAGCGGCTCCGGACGCGTACGGCTCGTCATGACGTCCGCACTGGGGGCGGGGTTCGTCGGCGTCGCGGCCGCCTCGAACAGGGCGCGGAGGGCCGCACGCTCGTCGGTCGCCACGATGGGAGCGCCGGGCGGGGTGCGGGCCGGCGGCGATCGCATGAGGCCGTTGAGTGACGCGGCCACGACCGGCGCCGAGCCGCCGACGGCCACCATCTCGATGGGACGTGTCGGAGGCAGCGGCATCGCGACCAGGATCGCGTCGAACTCGCCCGGACGGCGCGGCGGGACGGGCACGGTGTCGAGGATCTCGACGCTCGTGCGCCGGAGCTCGGCCGTGCGGGGCTCGGTCCGCGACAGGCTCGAGGAGGGCGTCAGGAACGAGGACGATGACGCTTCGAAGCCCGGGGCCGCCGACGCCACCTGCACGGGCGGCAGGGCGGCCGGCGCGACCGGCCGATCGGCTGCCACGATCGCGTTGCGACCGTTTCGACGCTGGCGAACCGAGCCGCGGGACTCCTCGGCCGCCGCGGAGACCGGTCCGGAGAAGAAGCTGCGCGCTCCGCTGTCGTCGCTGTTGCCCGACACCGCGGCCGGGCTCGCGGCCGCGAGGCGCGTCGAGGCCGCCTGTTTCGTGCGCGACGCGGAGGATCGGTAGAAATCCGTATCCTCGTCGTCCCCACCGCCGCCGAACAGCATGGCCCAAAGACTCTTGCGGCCGGTCTCCTCGCCGCCTTCCGCGACCGTCGAGTAGCCCGCGACCGTGCCGCCGCGCGCCAGGATCGTGGCCTTCGCCTCTTCGTAGCCCGGCATCGGCTTGCCGTCGCGCGGCATGTGGACGGTGCGGCCGTCCGGGAACAGGCGGGCGAGTTCGCCGCCGGACATGCGCGGCCACGACCTCACGCTGCCGGCGTCGAGATGGACGAAGGGGTTGTAGGCGTTCGGATAGAACCCGACGCCGCCCTCCTGAAGCCGCATGCCGACCTCGCGCACGCGGCTCATCGCGACGTCGGGCAGGTAGAAATCCATCGCGTGGCCGAGCATGTGCTGGCTGTGCTCGGCGACCGCCTTGGAGCGTCGCCGCAGCATGGCGTTCGTCTGCGGCGACCGATAGGCCGACACGACGTGGATCGGCTCGGCTGCGCCGACCTCGCGGTACACCTCCCAGACGATGTCGAAGAGCTTGGGCTCCATGCGGATCGGCTCGTCGAGCCGCCAATCGCGCAACAGCCAGTTCAGCTCCTTCAGCGCGCCCTGGTCGTAATAGCCGTTGCGCTTGAAGGTGATGCTGGCGCTCTCCTTCGTGTGCTCGTGGTAGATGTTGATCGTGCGCGTGTCGCCGTTCGCGACGGCGTCCTGCGTGCCCTGTGCCCCGCAGAGCAAGGCGAACACCGCCAACGACAGGCCCAGCAGGCCGCGCGAACGCACGAGCGCGCGAACACGTCGCGAGGCGGATCTCCCGGGCTCCGCAACGCGTGTGCGGGCTGAACGCGATCTCGTCACACTCCGACCTGCCCCTGGCCACGTTCTGTGGCGGCCCCGACCCAAGGTGAACGGAAGACGATCCGGATGCCAGAGCGGCTCACCGCACCTTCATGTCATGGCGTGCTCGACGCGCCTCGGCTAGAGGCCGTTCCGGAGGAACCATGCCAAATTTGTCGGCCGACGGCAACGTGAGAGGCTCGTGATTCCACGGGCCCCGGTCTCGCGCGCGATCCTCGCGCTCGCGCTCCGCCTCGTCGTTGCGCGCGGCTTCTCCGTGGTCACGCTCGTGGTCGCGGCCTTCGTGCTGGACGTGCGCGTCTTCTCGACCTTCGGACTCTACGTCTCGCTCGTCACCCTCGCGTGGGTCGCGTCGTTGGGACGCTACGAGAACGCGATCGTGGCGGCCCGGCACGGCTCCCAGGTCGGCGACGTGGTGCGCCTCTGCGCGGCGGTCGGCTCGGCGACGTGGCTCGCCGTCGCGACCCTCGCGGTCGCGGCCGGCACGCTGGGCTGGGTTTCGGGACGGCTCGCCGTAGCTTTCATGGCGGCGCTCGCGTTCCGCATGACGTTGCGGATCGCGACATGCGCGGCGACCCGCGCCGGCGATCTGCCGGGGCTCGGCCGCGTCATCATCGTGCAGGCGGCAATCCAAGCGGCCGCGCTCGTGCTGGCGGTCGGCGCGCGGGCCGACGGCGCGCTCTGCCTCGCGCTGGCGGACGCCGCCGGCTACGCGGCCGGGGCGGTATACCTGCTGCGGCGGCATGCGGCGACGGTCGGACCCGCACTGGTCGGGGCATGGCGGCCGCGACGCCTCGCCGTGACGGCGCGGCGCTGGCGGGCGTTGCCGCTCCTGAACCTGCCGGGAACCCTCGTGGCGCTCGCCTTCGTGCTCGCGCCGCTCGTCGTCATGCCGGTCTTCGCGGACCCGGTGACGGCGGGCGCGGTGGCGCTCGCCTACCGTCTGTTCGACGTGCCGACGCAGATCCTCACCGCGACGCTCACGCCGGTCCTGATGGGCCGGTTCGGACCGTCGGGCGAGGCGCTGTCCCGTGCCGGGCTCGTGATGCTCGCGGGCGCCATCGCGGGATTCTACGCGCTCGCCGGCGCGGTGCTGGCGGTCGCGATCCCGTGGCTCGGCGCCACCGGCTTCGCGCATCTGGGAGCCGTGATCGCGCCGGTCGCGGCGTTCCAGGCCGGGGCGGCGCTCGCGGCCCCGCTCGCGGAGGCATGCAGCCTGCATCGCGACCAGTGGCGCCTCGCGCTGATCAACCTCGCGGGGCTCGGCGGAGTCGCCCTCGCGGCGCTCGCGGGGTTCTGGTCCGGCGGGCCGGCCGCGCTCGCGGTCTTCGCTGCGGCCTCTGTGATGCGCGGCGCAGCGGCCGGTTTCGAGTTGCGGACCCTTACGAAGCGGAGCTGAGCGCTACCAGAGGCGGCTGCCGGGGACGCCCTTGAAGGGACCGGTCAGGTTCGAGGTGATCCAGCCGCCGTAGAAGCCGCCGGGCTGCGGCGTCACGCGCTCCTCTCCGACGTAGCAGGCATCCACGCGGCCGGCGTAGACCGCGAGATGATCACGGATCTGCGCGAAACCGGGGGTCGGGGTTGGGTAGCTCCAGGCGGCATCCTCCGCCAAGGTCTCGCCTGCGCGAAGGCTCCAGTATCGGGCCGCGCCCTTCCACTCGCAGAACGAGGAGCCGGGCCGCCGCACAAGCTCACACGAGAACGCGTCCGGCGGCAGGTAGTAGACGGGAGGATGGCTGGTCTCCAGCACGCGATAGGCGCGCTCCGTCACCGCGACGTCGCGGCCCCCGAAGACGATCCGCACACGTTGCGGCACTGGTTCGAGCCGCGGCGGACGAGGATAGTCCCAGACGTTCTCGGGGGTCAGTGCAGCGCCTTCGCGATATCCGGCAGGGAGTGTTTCGTCAGGTCCTTGTCCAGCGTGAACGCGACCTTATCGGCCACGCTCTTGTGGAGCGCGCTACGCAGTTCACCCAGCGTATGGGGATCCGCCACGAGCACGATCTGAGCCGCGTTGCCCGCATGGGCCATCGCCTCGAGGTGCTTCGCCACATGGTTCGCGAAGCTCGCCTCGCCGGTCTGCTTCACGCTCTGCTCCTCCGGGCGAGAGCCGGACGGCCCCTGGAGCGGGGTATCTCCGGGCATGAGCTTCTCGACCTCGTGCAGGGTCGTGACCGCGTTGTCGTGGCCCGCCTTGGCGCGCAGGAACAACGCCTTGCCGCCATCCGCCACGACCACGAGCGCGTTGTTGGGAACTCTCGACATCGAAAACCTCGTCGCGCGGGTTAGCCCCGCCTTGACGAGACCAACGTCCCCGCGCGCCGGAGGTTCGCCCGGGCCCGCAGCCGGCGCTACTCTTTGACGGCGCCCGTCATCGACGACACGTAGTGCTCGACGAAGAACGAGTAGAGGATGACGACCGGCAGCGAGCCGACCAGCGCGCCCGCCATGAGGGCCCCCCATTCGTAGACGTCCGAGCGCACGAGCTCGGTCAGCACGCCGACCGAGATCGTCTTGTTCTCGGACGACTGGATGAAGGTCAGCGCGTAGATGAACTCGTTCCACGACAGCGTGAACGCGAAGATGCCGGCCGAGATCAGCCCCGGCACCGAGAGCGGCAGCAGAATCTTGAACAGGATCTGGAACCGCGACGCGCCGTCGACGAGCGCGCATTCCTCCAGCTCGTAGGGGATCGAGCGGAAATACCCCATCAGCAGCCACGTGCAGAACGGCACCAGGAAGGTCGGGTAGGAGAGGACCAGCGCCCATTTCGTGTCGTAGAGCCCGAGCCGGAAGATCATCGCGGCGAGCGGGATGAACAGGATCGAGGGCGGCACGAGATAGGCGAGGAAGATCGAGAGCCCCGTGCCGCGCGAGCCGCGGAAGCGCAGCCGCTCGATCGCGTAGGCGGCCATCACAGAGGCGACGAGGGACAAGGCCGTCGAGCCGATCGATATGATGAGCGTGTTCCACAGCCAGTGCGGATACGACGTCGTCCAGAGATACCTGATGTGTTCGAGCGTCGGCTCCACGACCCAGAACGGGCTGTGGTTGACGTAGTCCGTCAGCTGGTCGTTCGGCTTCACCGCCGTGATCGCCATCCAGTAGAACGGGAACAGCAGCACGAAGACGAAGACCGCGAGCGGCAGGTAGACGAGCACCAGCCGGCGCGGCAGCCGGTTCAGGTAGCTCATGCCCTCGCGGTGGTCGGCGGCGCCGACCGTCTGGAGGGCGGGTTTGCTGGCGACCGCGCTCATCGCGACGGCTCCCTGCCACGCGTCGCCTGATCCTCCCCCGGCAGGTGCGGAGCACCTGCTGGAGGGGGAGGTGGCAGGTGCGGAGCACCTGACGGAGGGGGACATCCAGGCGAGTCATCCCCACCCCGGACGGCGCTTCGCGCCTGCTCGGCCCTCCCCTTCGGGGAGGGATCGGTCGCGATCGTGGCCATCAATCCGCTCCGCCCTGCTGCCACTTGCGCCGTTGCAGGCCGAAATAGCTGAACATGATCGAGGCCAGCAGGAACGGGATCATCGCGACCGCGATCGCCGCGCCCTCGCCGAGCTGCCCGCCCGGAATGGCGCGCTGAAAGGAGAGCGTCGCCATCAAGTGCGTAGCGTTCAGCGGGCCGCCGCGCGTCAGCACGTAGATCAGCTGGAAATCCGTGAAGGTGAACAGGACCGAGAAGGTCATCACCACCGCGATGATCGGCGACAGCATGGGAAGCGTGATGCGCCGGAAGCGCTGCCAGGGCGTCGCACCGTCGAGCGTCGCGGCCTCGTGCAGGGAGGGCGGGATCGTCTGGAGGCCGGCGAGCAGCGAGATTGCCACGAACGGAATACCGCGCCAGACATTGGCCGCGATCACGGAGGCGCGCGCGTTCCAGGGATCGCCGAGGAAGTTGATGCGCTCCGAGATGAGCCCCATCCGGATGAGCGCCCAGGAGATCACCGAGAACTGCGCGTCGAAGATCCACCAGAACGCGATGGCCGAGAGCACGGTCGGCACGACCCAGGGCAGGAGCACGATCGCCCGGATCACCGCCTTGAACGGCAGGTTCTCGTTCAGGAGCAGGGCAAGCCACAGGCCGAGCGCGAACTTCAGCGCCGAGGCGAGCACCGTGTAGAAGATCGTGGCCTGC
>CAXUHE010000001.1:24344-39057 GCA_964250725.1 uncultured Enterovirga sp.
AGATCGTGTTGAACACCGAGAGCAGGAACACGGAATCGTCGAGCAGGAGCTCGTAATTCTCGAGCCCGACGAAGCTCCCGGCCTTGCCGATCCGCGTATCCGTGAAGGCGAGCCAGATCCCGAGGCACAGCGGGTAGGCGAGGAACGTGAGCAGGATCGCGGCGGTCGGCAGCATGAAGACCGCGCCGAGCCCGTCCCGGCTCTGGCCGAGACGGGACCACAGGGAGGGATTGGACCGGGCCGTCGGCGCGATCGGATGGACGAGTGCCGCATTCGCCATGAGGCGCTCCAGCTCAGAATGTCATCGCCGGGACGAGTCCGGCGATGACAGGATCGGGTGACCGGTTTCGGCGCCGGGACATCAGCCGTTGCGGTAGAAGCGCGTGGCGCGCTGCTCGGCGCGCTTGGCGGCCTCCTCCGGCGAACGTGCGCCGGTCGCCGCCTCCGCGAACATGTCGACGAGCACGTAATCCGCCATCGTGGAGGCCGAGGCCGGCCCGAGCTTGCCCGCGTAGCCGTTCGGGCGCAGCGATTCCGAGGCGGTCGCGTAAGCCTTGTGGACCGGGTCCGACGTCCAGACCGGGTTGTCCGCGTAGGCCTTGAGCGGCTGGCAGCAATAGGCCGAGGAGGCGGTGATCCAGGCATCCATCTGCGGCTTCTCGAAGATGAACTTCAGGAAGGCCTTTGCGGCCTGCGGGTACTTCGTGTGCTTGAAGAGCACGGTCGAGGTGACCTGGAACAGCTCGACCTTGCTGCCGACCGGCCCGACGGGAAAATTCGTCGAGCGGGTGTCCGCCGCCATCTCGGCGAGCTTCGGGTCGTTCTTCGCCGCGTAATAGAGCGACACGCCGTTCGCCGTGACCGAGACCTCGCCCGCGAGGTACGCGCGGTTGTTGTTGACGTCGAGCCAGGATTCCGTGCCCGGGATGAAGGTCGGGTAGAGCTGGCGCACGTAGCGCAGCGCCGCGACCGTCTCGGGCGAGTTGATCGCGACCTTGTTGTTCTCGTCGACCATCCGGCCGCCGTGGCTCCAGAGCAGCCAATGGCAGAAGTTGTTGCCGTCCCCGACCCCGTGGCCGAGCGTGAAGCCGGCCGGGTGGTTCTTGGCCTTCAGCGCCTTGCACAGCTCCAGGAAGGCGTCGGTCTTGTCCGGGAAGGTCGAGAAGCCCGCCTCCTTCACCCAGGAATCGCGGTAGAGCACGGCGTTCGAGATCGTGGCGAGCGGCAGGCCGATGAACTTGCCGTCGCTCTTCGTGTAGCTCTCGAGGCCCGGATACCAGCCGCCGTACTTGGCGCCCAGATAGGTGCCGATGTCGGAGACGTCGACGAGCTTGTCCGGATACTGGAACGGGTCGTCGAACCACACGAGCACGATGTCGGGCCCCGACCCGACATTCGCCGCGACGGCCGCCTTCGGGCGGATGTCCTCCCAGCTCTCCTTGTCGATCCGGACCGCGACGCCCGTCTCGTCGGTGAACTTCTTCGCGTTCGCGATGAAGGCCGCCTCCTCGGAGGGCACGAAGGGCGACCAGCGCAGGATGCGCAGCTCCGCGCCCTTCTCCGGCGTGAACTTCGGCTCGGCCGCCGCTTGGGCGAAGGCCGGCATGGCGCGCATGAATGGCGAGGCGGCCGCGAGGCCGGCCGCGCCCGTGACGAGGAGGTCGCGTCTCGAGATGGTCATGGGTTCTTGTCTCCCTTTGGATTGAGGCGGCTTCTCGCTCGGCCGCCCGATGGATTTCGCTAGAGACGCCGTCCGGTCTCGGCGTCGAAGAGGTGGACGAGGCCGGGGATCGGCTTGATCCGGATGGTCTCGCCCGGTTTCGGGATGATCCGCTCGCGGAACACGCAGGTCATCTCGACGCCCCCGACGCGGATCGCGAGCAGCGTCTCCGAGCCCGTCGGCTCGACCACGACCACGTCGGCCGCGACGCCGTCATCCGCGAGCACGAGGTGCTCGGGCCGCACCCCCATGACGAGGTCGCGCCCCACGGCGCCTGCCGGGACGTCGCCCAGCGGGAACTCGATCCCGCCCTCGCCCGCGAAGACCGTGCGGCCGTTCGCCCGCACCCGCCCGCGCACCATGTTCATGGCGGGCGAGCCGATGAAGCCCGCGACGAACAGGTTGTCCGGCCGGTCGTAGAGGTCGAGCGGCGCGCCGATCTGCTCGATGACGCCGTCGTGCATGACGACGATCCGGTCCGCCATCGTCATGGCCTCGATCTGGTCGTGCGTGACGTAGACGGTCGTGGTCTTGAGCCGCTGGTGCAGCTCCTTGATCTCGGTGCGCATCGCGACGCGCAGCTTCGCGTCGAGGTTCGAGAGCGGCTCGTCGAAGAGGAAGACCTGCGGGTCGCGCACGATGGCGCGCCCCATCGCGACGCGCTGGCGCTGGCCGCCCGAGAGCTGGCGGGGGTAGCGGTCGAGCAGCGCGCCCAGCCCCAGGATGCCGGCCGCCTTCGCGACGCGCGCGTCGATCTCGGTCTTCGGCGCCTTCCGGAGCTTCATCGAGAACGCCATGTTGTCGCGCACGCTCATGTGCGGGTAGAGCGCGTAGTTCTGGAACACCATCGCGATGTCGCGTTCCTTCGGGGGCACGTCGTTCACGACGCGGTCGCCGATGCGGATCTCGCCGCCGGAGATGTTCTCGAGCCCCGCGATCATGCGCAGCAGCGTCGACTTCCCGCAGCCGGACGGGCCGACCAGGATCACGAACTCCCCGTCCGATATGTCCACCGACACCCCGTGCAGGATCGGTGTCGTCCCGAAGGACTTCCTGACTTCGCGGATCGCTACCGACGCCAACAGCTCACTCCCGAGGCCGTCTTGCCGCGGCACGTGGGGAGCGTTAGCACGGTCTCTCGGGGGACGGAACCGGGCTTCCCTTATGCTTTCGTGGCGACCGGCGGCTTGACTCAAGACGATCGCCATGTGCGCGATATGGACATGAGCGTGTCCGACATCTCCGCCTCGCGAAAGGTCGCCCCGCGCATCGTGCGGGTGGAGTGCCTGAGCTGCGGCCGGGTCGCGGCACTCGACGAGAGCCAAGTCAGGGACGCGCCGCTCGTGCAGCTCACCCGGCACCTCAGATGTTCAGCGTGCGGATCGCGCGCCGTCAAGGCCGGTCGGATCGACACGCCCCGCGAGGACGTCAACGTTCCCCGCGACGTCGCGAAGCTGCTCCGCGCCCGCATGGACACCGATCGGGCCTGAGCGCTATTCCGGTCGAGTGGCCGGGTCGATGGCTGCACCGGCTCGGAGGACAAAGCGTTGAAGGATGTTCACGTCGCGATGCTGTCGCCCATGCCGCCGCTCGTGGTCGAGGGGGTGAGCCGGGACTTCACGCTGATCCGGGGCTGGGAGGCGCCCGACCGGGATGCGCTCATCGCGGAGGTCGGACCCGGCGTGCGCGCGCTCGCGGCCGGCGGCCACGTGGTGGTCGACGGGGCGCTATTCGACAGGCTGCCGAAGCTGGAGATCGTGTCGAGCTTCGGGGTCGGGTACGACCATATCGACGCCGCCGAGGCCGGCCGGCGCGGCATCGTGGTGACGAACACGCCGGACGTCCTCACCGACGAGGTGGCGGACCTCGCGATCGCGCTCCTCCTCGCGACGCTCCGGCACATCCCGCAGGTCGACCGCTACGTCCGGGCAGGCAAGTGGCTCGAGAAGCCCTACCCGCTGACCGCGACGCTGCGGGGCCGCAAGGTCGGGATCCTGGCGCTCGGCCGGATCGGCCGGGCGATCGCGCGACGGCTCGAAGGCTTCGGGGTCGAGATCTCGTATCACGGGCGCAGCCGCCAGGCCGACGTGCCTTATGTCTATCATCCGACGCTGCTGGGCCTGGCGGAGGCGGTCGACACGCTGATCTCGGTCGCGCCTGGCGGGACGGAGACCGCGAACATCGTGAACGCCGAAGTGCTGGGGGCGCTCGGGCCCAACGGGATCTTCGTCAATGTGGGACGCGGCAGCGTGGTCGACGAGCCGGCCCTCGTGGCGGCTCTGCGGGACGGCGTCATCCTGTCGGCCGGGCTCGACGTCTTCGCGGACGAGCCGCGGGTCCCGCCCGAGCTGATCGCGATGGACCACGTCGTGCTCCTGCCCCATGTCGGCTCGGCGTCCGTCGAGACGCGGCGCGCGATGGGCCAGCTCGTCGTCGACAACCTCGTCTCGTGGTTCTCGGGCAAAGGCCCGATGACGCCGGTGGCGGAGACGCCCTGGCGCGCCGGCGCGACGGCCTGATCCTCAGTCCGGCGTCTTGTCGGCGCCACCGTGGGCCTTCGACCAGCCGGCCGGATCGTGCAGGAACGCCTCGACCTCGGCCAGGATCGGGGGCGCGAAGCGGTTCTCGGCCTTCGCGACCGCGAGCACGTCCCACCAGGTCGCGAGGTGGTGGAGCGTCACGCCGGCCTCGGCCAGGATCGCCGGGCTCTGCGCGAAGATGCTGTAGTAGAACACCACGAAGACGTGCGCGACCTCCGCGCCCGCCTCGCGCAGCGCCTTGCAGAAGAGGATCTTCGAGCGTCCGTCGCTCGTCAGGTCCTCGACGAGCAGCGTGCGCTGGCCCTCCACGACGTCGCCCTCGATCTGGGCGTTGCGGCCGAACCCCTTCGGCTTCTTGCGCACGTACTGCATCGGCAGCATCAGCCGGTCCGCCATCCAGGCGGCGAACGGGATGCCGGCCGTCTCGCCCCCCGCCACGACGTCGAAGCGCTCGAACCCCGCCTCGCGGCACACGAGCGAGGCCCCGAGGTCGATCAGCGTGCCGCGCACGCGCGGGAACGAGATGAGGCGCCGGCAGTCGATGTAGACGGGGCTCGCCCAGCCCGAGGTGAAGATGAAGGGCTTGTCCTCCATGAAGCGGACCGCGTCGACCTCGAACAGCATGCGGGCCGTCAGCCGGGCGACGGCCTCCCGGTCGGCGAAACCCACTCCCTGGAACATCGCTCAAGCCTCTCCGTGTGATCCGCCGGCGACGCGCCAGCCGAGCGTCTCGCCGCCGCGATAGACCGGCACGCCGGCCTCGGGCCCCTCGACGGAGACGCTCGCGGGCGCGGTCCACTCGGCCCGCTCCAGCGTGATCGTGTCAGCGTTGACCGGGAGGCCGTAATGGGCCGGGCCGTGCAGCGACGCGAAGCCTTCGAGGCGGTCGAGCACGCCCTCCTCCTCGAAGACCTGCGCGTAGATCTCGAGTGCGGTCGGGGCGGAGAAGATGCCGGCCGCGGCCGGACTGGCGGCCTTGCGGGCCTGCGCATGAGGCGCAGAGTCGGAGCCGAGAAAGTAGCAGGGCTCGCCGGACGTCGCGGCGGCGCGCAACGCACGGCGGTCGCGCGCGCTCTTCGCGACCGGCATGCAGTAGAGGTCCGGCCGCATGCCGTGGCCCAGCATGTCGGTGCGGGTGAGTTGCAGGTGGTGCGGCGTGATCGTGCCGGCGACCTGGGGGAACATGGAGCGCACGAAGTCGACGGCGACCGACGTCGTGAGGTGCTCCATCACCATCTTGAGGCCGGGGAAGCTCTGCGTCAGGGGCCCGAGCCGGCGGTCGATGAACACGGCCTCACGGTCGAAGATGTCGACCTCGGGGTCGACCTCCTCGCCGTGCATGAGGAGCAGCATGCCCATCTTCTCCGCGCGTTCCAGCACCCGCGAGATGTGCCGAAGGTCGGTCACGCCCTCGGCGGCGTTGGTGGTCGCGTGGGCGGGATAGAGCTTGATCGCGGTGAACACGCCCTCGCGGAAGCCGCGCTCGACCTCGTCCGGGTCGGTGTCGTCGGTGAGGTAGCAGGTCATCAGCGGCTCGAAGGCCGAGCCGGCCGGGCGCGCGGCACGCAACCGCTCGCGGTAGGCCGCGGCCTGCGCGGCGGTCTCGACGCTCGGGCGCAAATTCGGCATCGCGATCGCGCGGCCGAAGACGCGCGCCGTCTGGGGCACGCACGCCGCCATCATGGGGCCGTCACGGAAATGGACGTGCCAGTCGTCGGGCCGGGTGATCGTGAGCCGCTCGGTCATGCGGCCGGTATAGCGGCTCGAAGCGCCCGCGCCACCTCTCAGCGGGCGAGCGCGGAGCCGATCTCGCCCGCGATGACGCGGGCGGCCACCAGCGGGTCCCGAGCCCCGGCGATCGGCCGGCCGACCACCAGGTAATCCGCGCCCTCGCGGATCGCCTCGGCGGGCGTCATGACGCGCTTCTGGTCGCCCGCCGCGCTGCCGGCCGGGCGGATGCCCGGTACAACGAGCGACATGCCGCCGCCGAGGCTCGCACGAAGCGACGCCACCTCGGGGGCCGCGCACACGATCCCGTCGATCCCCGCGGCCTCGGCGTCGCGCGCCCGCGCGGCCACGAGGTCCGCGACCGGCGCCGCGTAGCCGGCCGCCGCGGCGTCCCGGTCGTCCATCGAGGTGAGGATCGTGACGCCCAGTATGGCGAGCCCGGACCCGCCGCGACCCGCCACCGCGGCCCGCATCGTCTGCGGGTAGGCGTGGACCGTGATGAAGCGCGCCCCGAAGCCCGCGAGGGAACGCACGCCCTCCTCGACCGTGCGGGGAATGTCGTGGAGCTTCAGGTCGAGAAAGACCTCGTGTCCGGCCCGAACCAGTCGCTCGGCAAGCTGGAGACCGCCCGTATAGGCGAGTTGGTGTCCGATCTTGAGGACGACCGGCAGTCCCCAGAGGCGTTCGGCAAGCTCCTCCGCCTGTCTCACGTTCGGCAGATCCAGCGCGACGATCAGTCGGCGCGATGGATCACCCGGGGAATCGGCCTGCACACATTCCAAACCCATCGGTTCATCCGACCTGACCGCCGCCGTTCATCCGCGGTGATGTCAGTCGCGCCGATGTGAGACCGCGTCAACCATCGCGACCGAGGGCACAAGGCGAAGGGGCGGGAGCTTGCGCGCCCGCCCCTTTCAGAGCCTCAGTACCGGAAGCCCGCGTGACGGTAGCCGTAGCCGCGGCCGTAGAACCCGCCGCGATGGGCGAATCTCGGACCGTAGAACGGCCGGCCATAATAGCCGTAGCGCGGGCCGTAGAATGGTCGGCCGTAATAGCCGTAACGGGGGCCGTAATAGCCCGGATATCCGTAGCCGTAAGCGACGGGGTAGCCGTAGCCACCGTATCCATAACCGCCCGCCAGCGCTCCGCCGAGCAGCGCGCCCGCCACGAAGGGACCCGCGCCGAAGCCGTAGCCGCCACGATATCCGCCGTAATATCCTCGGCCGTAATAGCCGCGTCCGTAGAACTGGACGTGATCGACCGCCGAAGATCCCGCGATCGTCGACGCGCTTGCCACCATCGCGGGCGCCGCCTGCGCCCCGGACGAGACCGCCGTCCCGATCGTCGCGGCCAGCGCACCTGCCGCTAGGAGAGTCCCGAAGCCTCTGGTTGTCATGTCAGCTCCTATCAAGTCGCCCCTGGAAACAACGACGGATGGAGGCCGACGTTCCCGGCGCGACACGCCGTCCAGAACGGGCGCAAGAATGTTCCGTCAGCCGCGCCGACGAAGCACGGCCATGTGGCGACGCGATCGAAGGGCTCGGCTGGCGCTTCGCCGGGGGCCGATCTGCTCATAGCGCCAGAATGGACCCCCGCGGTAATAGGTGCGCACGTCGAACCCGTCCTTGCGCTGCGTCGTCGCTTGCTGGACGTCGCTCTCCGGCGTGAAATACACGGTCGGCCGGCCGAGATAGGGCGAGTACCCGTAGAAGGGCGGGTAGCCGTCGGCCCGCGCGGATGGCGCGCTCGCGAACGTTCCCGCGAGCGCGGCCAGCGCGAGGAGGACGGACGAGACGGGACGGGTCACATGAGGTCCTGGACGAGCCGAGTTGGCCGAACGCTAACCGGTCTCCCGCGAACGCGCAATTGCTACTGGTTCCAGCCGCTCTTGTAGCGGATCGTCGGTGCGGCTCGCATCTGGTCCGGGCTCGCGTCCATCTCGGCAGTCCAACCCCCGCCGGACGCATGCGCGATGCGGAGCGCGGAGGCGGGCACGACGACGTGGCGTTCGCCAGCGCCCGCCTGCCCGCCGACCGCGATCACGTAGCCGCGCACCGCCGCGTTCGGGTCCAGCGCGAGGTCTACGATCTCACCCAGCCGCTCATGCCTCGTGTTGAAGACTTCGAGATCGACGACGTTGGACGCGAAGGGCGCGTCCGGAGCCAGTTCGACGGCGGCGACCTGTGCCGGCGCGCCGGAGGTCGCCTGCACGAGCGCCCAGCACGAGACGGCCAGCATCGCCGCGACATTGCTCAGAAGTCCTGTCCGGATCATGTCAGTCCACCGCATGCCCGACGGGGATCGTGACCGCGACGATGATCGGGACCACGAGGAAATACCGGACAGGATACGGGCGATCCTGTCGTCAACGGGCGCGATGCGCTCCGCGATACGCAGCCAGAACCCGCGAGTCGCGAGGGCGTTCCGCTGATCGCACGGAGCGTCCGCTACTCGACCGGCACCTCGGAGCGCACGTTCGCCCGGTCGCGCAGAGGCCGTTCCTCCATCAGGAAGAGAGCGGTCAGAGAGCCGAGCAGGCCGATGGTGGCCGCGACGAAGACCCAGTGAAACGCATCCGCGAGCAGCGCGTCGCCGCCCGACAGCGTCTCGGGCGTGATGCCGCGGCTGCCGAGGACTGCAGGCCCATGAGCAGCGGCGTGACCGCCCAGAACGATCGCCCCGAAAGCCGCCACCACGATCGCACCGCCGAGTTGGCGCGAGAAGTTCATGCTCGCGGTCGCGGTGCCGAGATGGTGCGGCAGGACGGCGTTCTGCAGCGACACGGTCGCGACCGGCATCAAGGTGCCGAGGCCGCCGCTCGTCAGCATCAGCAGGACCTCGATCGACCAGAACGGCGCGGAGCCGGCGAGCGCCGCGAGGCTCCCGACCGAGACGACCGCGGTCGCGACGCCGCCCAGCGGGATGCGCTTGTAGTGCCTGAACCGTGCCATCGCCCGGCCGGACAGAGTGGAGCCGATCGTTATACCCACCATAAGCGGGATCAGCGCGAGGCCCGATTGCCGGGCCGACAGGCCGAGCGCCGCCTCGAAATAGATCGGCACGAAGATCGCGAGCCCGATATAGGTCCCCATGCCGAGCGTGCTCGACAGGATCGCGAAGCCGACGACCCGGTCCAGGATGACGGGGAGCGGGATCAGCGGCTCCGGAGCGGTCATCATGCGGCGCACGAAGGCGGTCCACAGCCCGGCCGAGAGCGCGAACAGGCCCAGCACCGGACCCGACATCCACGGATAGCGCACGCCGCCCCAGCTCAGCGCCAGCATCAGGCTGACCGTCGCGCAGCTCATGAGGACGGCGCCGAGCACGTCGAGCCTGTGCCGGCGCTCGTGGCGGGGCAGCAGCTTCAGTCGCTCGTTCACGAGGAAGAAGGCGAGCGCGCCGAGCGGCAGGTTGATCCAGAAGATCATCGACCAGTGCAGCGTCTCGGCGAAGAACCCGCCGAGAACCGGACCCGCGATGCTCGCTGAGGCGAAGACCGCGCCGAAATAGACCTGGTAGCGCCCCCGCTCGCGCGGCGTCACCATGTCGGCCACGATCGTCTGCGCGAGCGCGATGAGGCCGCCTCCGCCGAAGCCCTGGACGGCCCGCGCCAGGATCAGCGCCAGCATGGTGGGCGCGAGCGCGCAGGCGAGCGAGCCCACGAGGAAGATCACGATGCCGATGAGCAGCGTGACGCGCCGCCCGTGCATGTCGCTGAACTTGCCGTAGAGCGGGGTCACGGCGGTCGAGGCGAGGAGATAGGCCGTCACGATCCAGGGCAGGTGCGCGACGTCGCCGAGGTCGCGCCCGATCGTCGGCATCGCGGTCGCGACGATCGTCTGGTCGAGCGCCGAGAGCAGCATGGCCAGCATGATGCCGATGAAAATCGACCGGATGTCCTTGGGGCTCAGCTTCGGCGTGTTGAGCGCGGCCGGCGTCTCGGCGTCCATCTCCGGTCAGGCCGTCCCGGCCCGGGGGAACTCCGCGTCGAGCCGGTCCACGATCCCCGCGACGCCGTGACGGATCGGGTCGGAGGCCGGCAGGCCGTGCTCGGCCGAGAGGTCGGACATGAGCGCCTTCGCGTCGTCGTCGGAGAGCGCGCTCGTGTTCACCGCGATGCCGACCGGCCGGATGGCCGGATTGGTCAGGCGGCCGCAGCTCACCGTCAGGTCGATCACCTGCGCGATCGAGGGGAGCGGGTGCTGGACGCCGCGCATGCGCGTGCGGGTCGGCTCGTGGCACACGACGAAAGCGTCCGGCTGCGCGCCGTGCAGCAGCCCCATCGTGACGCCCGAGAAGGAGGGGTGGAAGAGCGAGCCCTGGCCCTCCACGAGGTCCCAGTGGCCCGGCGCGGCGGCGGGCGAGATCCACTCGACCGCGCCCGAGATGAAGTCCGCCACGACCGCGTCGATCGCGACCCCGCGCCCGGAGATGAACACGCCCGTCTGGCCGGTCGCGCGGAAATCCGCGTCGTAGCCCCGCGCGCGCATCTCCCGCTCGAGCGCGAGCGCCGTGTATTTCTTGCCGACGGAGCAGTCCGTCCCGACGGTGAGGAGGCGCAGGCCCGGGCGCTTCGTGCCCTTGCCGGTCGCGAAGAGCTGGTCCGAGTGGCGGACGTCGAAGAGGGTGCGGCCGTTCGCGGCCGCGGCCTGCGCGATCCGGGGCTCCTTGCCCAGCCGCACGTGGAGGCCGCTCGCGACGTCCATCCCGGATTCCAGCGCCTCGACGATCGACGGGATCCAGGCCTCGTTCATGACGCCGCCCGCGTTCACGATGCCGACGATCATCGTCTTCGCGCCGTCCTTCGCGGCGGCCGCCACGCCGGTGTCCGGGATGCCGAGATCGGCCCCGCAGCCCGGCAGCCTGAGCTGCCCGAGGCACCACTCGCGCCGCCAATCCACGATCCCGTACGCCGTCTTGGCGGCGAGCCTGTCCGGCACGTCGCCGAGGAACATGAGGTAGGGCGGGGAGATCTGCATCGTCGTCTCGTCCGGGCGTGCGGGTGGGTCTCGCGTCGCGGCACGGCGACACGGCGCATCCCTACACTACCTTCGTCGCACGCGTCTCCCCATCCCGGCTCGACGCATAGCGGTCATACCATGCTGCGGGGATCGAGCGCATCGCGCAGGCCGTCGCCGATGAAGTTGATCGACAGGACGGTGAGGAAGATCGCGGCGCCGGGGAAGAACGCCCAGTTCGCCGCGACGTCGAGGTGGTCCTTCGCGTCGAACAGGATGCGGCCCCAGGTCGGGATGTCGGGCGGGAAGCCGAGGCCGAGGAAGGAGAGCGTCGATTCCGCGATGATCGCGGCCGAGACCTCGATCGTCCCGGCGACGATCACCGGGCCGAGCGCGTTCGGCAGGATCTCGCCCACGACCTGGCTCCACCAGGTCGCGCCGACCGATCGCGCGGCATCCACGAACTCCTTCTCGCGGATCGTCAGGAACTGCGCCCGCACGAGGCGCGCGACCGGCATCCAGCGAAGCCCCCCGATGACCGCCACGATCATCACGAAGACCCCGCCCTCGACGCCGAACACCTCCTTCAGCTTGTCGCGGAAGAGATAGATGACGAGGAGGAGCAGCGGCAGCTGCGGCAGCGACAGGAAGAGGTCCGTCACCCACATCAGCGCGGGATCGACGAGCTTGCGCGACATGCCGGCGAGCGAGCCGATCACGATGCCCACGAACGTCGCGACCAGCATCGCGGCGAACCCGACCGCGAGAGAGATGCGGCCCCCGTAGATCATGCGCGCCAGGAGGTCCTGGCCGAGATCGTCCGTGCCGAACGGATGAGCCCAGGACGGTCCCTGAAGCTGCGCGGCGAAATCGATGTCGTCGATCGCGAGCGGCCACAGGAGCGGTCCGGCGAGCACCGCCACCACGATGAGAGCGAGCAGGGCCGCGCTCGCGACCGCGAGCGGGTGGCGCCGGAAGCGCCGCCACGTGCCCGCGCTGGGCGGCGTCGGCTTCGCGAGCGGGAGCGCGGGCAGAGGTTCGGAGGCCTTGGGCCCCGTGGCCAAGGCCTCCGATAGAACGGGTTCCGCGAGCAAAGGCTCAGCTGAACGCGATGCGAGGGTCGAGCCAGCCATAGAGCAGATCCGCCACGAGATTGAAGGCGACCACGAGGACGGCAAACACGAAGGTCACCGCCATCACGACCGGGGTGTCGTTGGCCAGCATCGCGGTGATGAGGAGCGAGCCGATCCCCGGAACCCGGAAGATCTGCTCGGTCACGATCGCGCCGCCGAACACGGCCGGCATCTGGAGGGCGACGAGCGTCACGACCGGGATGAGGGCGTTGCGGGTGACGTGGCGCAGCACGACCCCGCGCTCCACCACGCCCTTGGCGCGCGCCGTCTTCACGTAGTCGAGCCGCGCGACGTCGAGCACGGAGGCGCGCACGTAGCGGGTGTAGGAGGCGGCCTGGAAGAAGCCCAGCACCGCGACCGGCATGATCGCCTGCCGGATCGTCTCCCACACCCATCGCCAACCCGTCGCCCGCATATCCGCCTGGTACACGAAGGGCAGCCAGTCGAGCTTGATCGAGAAGAGCAGGATGAGGAGGAGGCCGGTGAAGAAGGTCGGCAGCGAGAAGCCCACGAAGGCGAGCGTATTGGCGATCTGGTCGAAGACCGAGTAGGGGCGGACCCCCGCGTAGATGCCGATCGGCACCGCGATCAGCAGCGCCAGGATCTGCGACGAGCCGACCACGAAGAGGGTCGTCGGCACGCGTTGCAGGATCAGCGTGTCGACGTCGATCCGGCTCGCGAAGGAGAAGCCCCAATCTCCCCGCGCCATGGCGACCAGCCAGTGCAGGTAGCGGACCATGATCGGATCGTCGATGCCGAACTTGGCCCGAAGTGCCGAGCGCACCTCGGGCGGGATGTTCGGATTCGAGGCGAGCTCGCCGAACGGGTCGCCCGGCGCCAGCGCCAGCACGACGAACAGGATGAGGCTGATCCCGAGCAGGCTCGGGATCGCGATCAGGAGACGTCGTGTCAGGTAAGTGGCCACGGCCCCTCCCCGCGCTGGTCAGGCGATCGATGCGGCGCCGCGATGCTCACGCCTCCTTGTACCAATCGGGCAGGTTCCACAGGTCGTTGTCCCAGCCGCTCGGCGGCGCCTTCAGCTTGGCGTTGACCGCCGCCACCTTGGCGCGGTGGAGCAGGGGCAGGACATTGTCCGCCACCACGAGGTCGTTCATCCGGATGAAGGCCGCCGCGCGCTTCACCGGGTCGAGCTCCGTCTGCGCCTCGTTATAGAGCTTGTCGTATTCGGCATTCTTCCAGCGCACGATGTTGCGGCCCTGCCACTTGTTCTCCTTGGAGGCGACCTCCCACGACACGTATTGCAGCATCCACAGCGTCGGGTCCGGCTGCGTCATGTTGTTCGT
Organism: uncultured Enterovirga sp.; assembly: GCA_964250725.1. Classification (GTDB taxonomy): domain Bacteria; phylum Pseudomonadota; class Alphaproteobacteria; order Rhizobiales; family Beijerinckiaceae; genus Enterovirga. Next base: position 37,728 of record CAXUHE010000001.1, read on the forward strand.
GTACATCTCCATGTCCGCGTAGAAATGCGGATAGGTGTCCGGGTTGGCGGCGTCCGAGGAGAAGAACACGGAGGCGGCGACCGACTTGATCTCGATCTCGATGCCGGCCTTCTGAGCCGCCTGCTTGATGATGGCCTGCGTTTTCTGGCGCGGCGCGTTGATCGAAGTCTGGTAGAGGAACCTGAGCTTGGCGTCCCCCTTGGCCCGGATGCCGTCGGAGCCTTTCTTCCAGCCGGCCTTCTCCAAGAGATCGTTCGCCTTCGCGACGTCGAACTCGTATTTCGTCGCCTTCGAGACGAAACGGTCCGGGCCGTTGACGGTGTTCGCGCTCGCGCGCCCCGTGCGGCCGTAGATGTATTGCTGGATCGACGTGCGATCGATCAGGAGGTCCATCGCCTTGCGCACGGCCGGGTCAGAGAAGGCCGGGTGCTTGGTTGTGATCGACGATCGCTCGCCATCGACCTCCTTGCTCGGGTCGGTGGCGTTCAGCAGAAGGAACTCGAGATTGCCTCCGTATACGACGTCGATGCGGCCCTTGCCGCCCTGTTCGAGGCGCTTCAGGATCTCGTCTTCCACCTGCATGTTCCAGGCGTAGTCGTATTCGCCGGCCTGGAGCACGGCGCGGGCGGCCGAGACGGCGTCACCGCCGCCCTTCATCTCGATCGTGTCGAAGAAGGGCCGGTTCGGCAGGTGGTAGGCGGTGTTGCGCTCGCCGCGCAGCATGTCGCCCGGGCGAAATTCGGAGAACTTGTAGGGTCCGGTGCCGACCGGCGCGAGGTTCGCCGGGGCGTCGCGGGACTTGCCCCCGATGTAATCGGCGAAGAGGTGCTTCGGGATCATCATCCCGTAGGTGCCCACGAACGCGTCGGCCCAGAACGGGGTCGGCTTCGCGAACACGACCTTGAGCGTGTAATCGTCGATCTTCTCGACCTTGATGTCCTTGTAGGACCCGATGCTGACGGCCGCGGTCGCGGGATCGGAGGCGTATTGCCAGTTGAACACGACGTCGTCGGCCGTGAAGGGCTTTCCGTCGTGCCACTTGACGTCGCGCTTCAGCTTCCAGGTGACGGACATCCCGTCCTTCGCGACGGCGCCGTTCTCGAGCGAGGGCACCTCGGCCGCGAGGCACGCCAGCAGGTTGCCGTCATCGTCCCAGTTCGCGAGCGATTCGTAGAAGATCCGCGATCCCTCCTGGTCCTTGGTGCCGACCGCGAAATGCGGGTTGATGAGGGTCGGGGCCTGCCACCAGAGCAGCTTCAAGGCCCCGCCGCCACCCGCCTTGGTAGGCTTGTACTCGGCCCGGAGGTCGGCCGCCGCGGCCGGCATGCCG
>CAXUHE010000001.1:39067-65514 GCA_964250725.1 uncultured Enterovirga sp.
GAGCATGGTGCTGGCGAGCGGCGCCGTCAGCCCGAGCGCGACCATCCGGCTGACGAAGCCGCGCCGCGACATGCGGCCATCCTTCACCGTCCCGATCATGTCCCTGAGGTCGTGCTCGTTCATGAATGACACCTTCGTTCGAATAAGATGGCTCGCGTTCGAATAAGATGGCTCGCGATCTGTCGACCGGGATCGCAAGTCGTGCGCCATTCGGACCCGGCGGGAGAGGTCCAAAAGTCGCGAGTCGCGCGCCCGCACGGCGAGCGGACCGAGCGAAAAGTCGACCACGATGCTGGCGCATCCGCAAGCGCTACCAATATCCGAGAGGCGCCGAGAGTTCGCGCAGGGGAGAGCCGCATGGCCGGACTGGATGAGAGCCGTGCCTTCGTGTCGCTCGCGATCGCGGTCCTCACCGTCTCCGACAGCCGCTCGCTCGCGGACGACCGCTCGGGCGACACGCTGGCGGAGCGCCTGACCGGGGCCGGGCATCGCCTCGCCGACCGGGCGGTCGTCAGCGACGACGTCGAGACGATCCGCGACACGGTGCGCCGTTGGATCGCGGACCCCGGCATCGACGCCGTCCTCACCACGGGCGGGACCGGCTTCACGGGCCGGGACGTGACCCCGGAGGCGGTGGAACCGCTCTTCGAGAAGCGGATGGAGGGCTTCTCGGCCGTGTTCCACCGCATCTCCTTCGACAAGATCGGCGTGTCGACCATCCAGTCGCGCGCGACCGCCGGAGTCGCGGGCGCGACCTACATCTTCGTCCTGCCCGGATCGCCCGGCGCCTGCCGGGACGCGTGGGACGGGATCCTCGCGGCCCAGCTCGACTACCGGCACCGGCCCTGCAACTTCGTCGAGATCATGCCGCGCCTCGACGAACATCTTCGGCGCGGCTGACGGGTCCTCAGGAACGCACCCGTCACGGCTCGCGTTCTCTTCGCAAACCACAGCATCGATCGATCCGTGAGCCTTCCGCCTCACGCCGTCTCGCACTTGTGGTGTTCCTGTTTTGTTCTAGATTGATGAGACGCTCTCGATTCGCGAGGCCTCGATGATCACGACCCTTCTTCCCCGTCCCGCCGCCCGGTCCCTCCCCGTCCCGCCGCCCGTCATCGACCGCCGGCGGCCGGAGGCCCGCGCCTACCAGCCGGTCGATCCCGACCGGCGCGGCGGGCGCGGCTCGAACGGCAATCCCGACGGGCGCTACGAGCGGGTCCGGCGCGAGGAGGCCTTCGACGGCTGGGACCTCCTGGACGAGCCGAAGCCGATCCGCACCGAGGTCACGCTCGAGCGGGCGCGCACGATCATCACGAGGAACGACTCGCCCGATATCGGCTTCGACCGCTCCATCAACCCGTATCGCGGCTGCGAGCACGGCTGCTCGTACTGCTTCGCGCGGCCGAGCCACGCCTATCAGGGGCTCTCGCCCGGCCTCGATTTCGAGACGAAGCTGTTCGCGAAGCCGAACGCGGCCGAGCTCCTGAGGAAGGAGCTCGGCGCCAAGGGCTACGAGCCGTGCACCATCGCGCTCGGCACGAACACCGACCCCTACCAGCCGATCGAGACACGCTACCGCATCACCCGGGCTATCCTCGAGGTGCTGGCGGCCGCGAACCACCCGGTCGGGATCGTGACGAAGTCGGCGCTCGTCGCGCGCGACATCGACATCCTGGCCCCGATGGCGGAGCGCGGCCTCGCGAAGGTCGCGATCTCGGTGACGACGCTCGACCCGCGGCTCGCCCGCACCATGGAGCCGCGCGCCGCGACGCCCACGAAGCGCCTGCAGACGATCCGGCTGCTCGCGGAGGCCGGGATCCCGGTCACCGTGCTCGCGGCCCCGATCATCCCGGCGCTGAACGACCACGAGATCGAGGGCATCCTGCGGGCCGCCTACGCGGCGGGTGCGCGGGAGGCCGGCTACGTGCTGCTGCGCCTGCCGCACGAGCTGAAGGGGCTCGTGCGCGACTGGCTTGCCGAGCACTACCCCGACCGGATGAAGCACATCCTGTCGCTCGTCGAGGAGACGCGCGGCGGCAAGCTCTACGACGCGGAGTGGAGCCAGCGCCAGACGGGAATCGGCCCCTTCGCGTGGATGATCGGCCGGCGCTTCGAGGCGGCTGCCGCGCGCACCGGGTTCAACGCCGAGCGGCGCGCGCTGAGGACGGATCTCTTCACGCCGCCCCTTCGCGAGGGCACGGGCGCTCAGCTCGCCCTGTTCTGAGTTTCCGCGGGCAGGTCCGGTGGGAGCAGACGGTCGAGCGCGGCTCTGGCCGACCCGCCCTCGCGCAGCACCACGAGTTCACGGCGCGCGAGGGTCCGGGCGCTCGCCATCGCGACCGCGCGCTTCGGGCAGACGCCGAGGCAGGCGGTCCGCACGATGCGGACCTTGCCGGTCCGGCCCTTCGCGGCCGCCTTCAGGTCGCGGCGCATCGCCTTGCCGTCGACGCCCTTCAGGCACTTGCCGCAGACGAGGATCGCGGCCGTCCATTTCGGACGCGCCACGATGACGCCGGACTTGCCGGAGCGGGATGGGACCGGGTCGGACGGAACGATCGCGCGGGTCATGTCCCGGATATGGCGACGGAGGCCGCGAGTTGCCGCGTCATCGGGGTCTGCGACATCACGCACGCGCCCCGGACGGACGCACGACGCTCGATGCGTGCTTCGAGATGCGGCCTGCGGCCGCTCCTCGGCATGACGAAGCTGGGTCTGGCAATGTCCGAACGGTGTCTAAGCGCGTCTCAGCGCCTCGACGCCCGGCAGCGGCTTGCCTTCCAGCCATTCGAGGAACGCGCCGCCCGCCGTCGACACGTAGGTGAAGTCCTCCGCGACGCCCGCGTGGTTCAGCGCCGCGACCGTGTCGCCCCCGCCCGCGACCGAGACCAGCTTACCGGCTCTGGTGCGCTCGGCCGCGTATTGCGCGGCCGCGACCGTGCCGTCGTCGAACGGCGCGATCTCGAAAGCGCCGAGCGGTCCGTTCCAGACGAGCGTCTTCGCGCCGTCGATCGCGGCCGCGACCTGCTCCACCGAGCGCGGGCCGACGTCGAGGATCATGCCGCCTTCTGGGATCGCGTCGATCGCGCAGGTCTCGCTCGACGCGCCCGCCTTGAACTCCGACGCCACCACGCCGTCGACCGGCAGGATGATCGTGCAGCCCGTCTCACCCGCCCGGTCCAGGATCTTGCGGGCGGTCGCCGCGAGGTCCTTCTCGCAGAGCGAGCGGCCGATCCCGACGCCCTTGGCGTGCAGGAACGTGTTCGCCATGCCGCCCCCGATCACGAGCGAGTCCACCTTGGCGACGAGGTTCTCCAGGAGGTCGATCTTGGTCGACACCTTGGCGCCGCCGACGATCGCCACGACCGGGTGCTCCGGCGCGTCGAGCCCCTTCGAGAGTGCGTCGAGCTCGGCCTGCATCGTGCGGCCCGCGTAGGATGGCAGCAGGTGCGCGAGGCCCTCCGTCGAAGCGTGCGCGCGATGCGCCGCCGAGAAGGCGTCGTTGACGTAGAGATCGCCCGAAGCCGCGAGGGCTTTGGCGAAATCCGGGTCGTTCGTCTCCTCGCCCGCGTGGAAGCGGGTGTTCTCGAGAACAACGATGTCGCCGTCCTCCAAGGCCGCGACAGCGCGCTCGGCCTCGGGGCCGACGCAATCGCCCGCGAAGGCGACCGGCCGGCCGAGATGTTCGGCCAGCACCGCCACGACCGGCTTCAGCGACTCCTTCGGGTCGGGCCTGCCCTTGGGCCGCCCGAAATGCGCGAGCAGCACGACGCGCCCGCCCGCCTCCGCGATCTCCCGGATCGTCGGCAGGATACGCGTGATACGCGTCGCGTCCGTCACGCGGCCAGCCTCCATCGGCACGTTGAGGTCGACCCGCACGAGGACGCGCTTGCCCCGCACCGCGGCGTCGTCGAGCGTGCGCACGTTCATCGGGCGAGCAATCCGGGCATGTAGCGCACGAGGAGGATGACGATCACGGCGGTGAGGAGAGCCGTCACGACGGAGGCCGCGAACACAGCCGACACGCCGGGCAGCGACCGCGTGCGGCGCGCGATCGTCGCCATCTCGCCGCGCAACGCCGCCACCTCGGACTGAAGCGCGACCTCGCCCATGCGGGAGGTCGCGAGTTCGAGCTTGTCCAGCACGCGCTGGGCCGTCGCTTCCTGGCGCGCGAACTTCTCCTCGATGCGCGCCGCCTTGTCCTCGATCCGGGCGAGCTGGTCGGCGCCCAGCCCCTGTGACACCTGTGGGTCGGCGACAGCTCGCTCCAAGCCTCCTCGCTCGGACATTTGTCGCTCCAAGGCTTGGCGGTCCAAGGCTTGGCGGTCCGAAGCTTGGCGGTCCGAAGCTTGGCGGTCCGAAGCTTGGCGCGAGGACACGATCTCCACGGGGTATGACGGAGGAATCACCTGCGGCGCGACGCCCTCGCCATCGGGGCCATGCGGCAGGGGATCGAGCGTCGGTTCGGCGCGCATCTCTGACATCTCGATCTCTCTCAAGGCTCGCTCTCAGGGCTTGGCGAAGCGCAGCAGGGTGAACACGATGGCCGCGCCCGCACCCCAGGTCGCGACGACCGTCGTGATGATCGCGGTGAACATGGTCCAAGCCGTCGGGAGTTGCGAGATCTTGCCGTCCATGCGCGCCATCGAGATCTCGATGTTCTTCAGGCTCGCCTTCATCTCCCGCATGTCGTCCTCCAGGCGGGTCACCCTCGCGTCGAGCATCGGCTCCTCCGGACCACCGCTGCTGGCCCGCGCGGCCGACATGATCAGATCAGCTTCGCCATCGCGACCGCCGTGTCGGCCATGCGGTTCGAGAAGCCCCACTCGTTGTCGTACCACGACAGGATGCGCACGAAGGTGCCGTCCAGCACCTTGGTCTGGTCGAGGTGGAAGGTCGAGGAATGCGGGTCGTGGTTGAAGTCGCTCGACACGTTGGGCGCGTCCGTCGTGTTCAGCACGCCCTTGAGCTCCTGCGAGGCCGCGCGCTTCATAGCGTCGTTCACCTCGTCGACCGAGGTCGCGCGCTTCGCCACGATCTTGAGGTCGATGAGCGAGACGTTGGGGGTCGGGATGCGGATCGCCGACCCGTCGAGCTTGCCTTTCAGCTCAGGCAGCACGAGCCCGATCGCCTTGGCGGCACCCGTCGAGGTCGGGATCGAGGAGAGCGCGGCGGCACGCCCGCGATAGAGGTCCTTGTGCATCGTGTCGAGGGTCGGCTGGTCGCCCGTGTAGGAGTGCACGGTCGTCATGTAGCCGTGCTCGATGCCGACCGTGTCGTTGAGCACCTTCGCGACCGGCGCCAGGCAGTTCGTCGTGCAGGAGCCGTTGGAGACGACGAGGTGCTCGGTCGTGAGCTTGTCGTGGTTGACGCCGTAGACGACCGTGAGATCCGCATTGTCGGCCGGGGCCGACACGAGGACCCGCTTCGCGCCGGCGTCGAGATGCGCCTTCGCCTTGTCCTTCGCGGTGAAGATGCCCGTGCATTCGAGCGCGATGTCGACGCCCATCTCCCGGTGCGGCAGCTCGGCCGGGTCCCGGACGGCGGTCACCCGGATGCGCCGGCCGTCGACCACCAGATGGTCGCCGTCCACCTCGACCTTGCCCGGGTAGCGGCCGTGCACCGAGTCGAAGCGCAGCAGGTGCGCGTTCGTCTCGACGGGGCCGAGATCGTTGATCGACACCACCTCGATGTCGGTACGGCCCGATTCGTGGATGGCGCGGAGCACGTTGCGCCCGATCCGCCCGAACCCGTTGATCGCGACCTTGACCGACATGTGAGCCTCTTTCCCGATGCTGACCGGCCGACGATGCTGACGGGCCACGCGTGCGGCCCGCGCTTATCATGGCGTCTAGTCGAATCAAATCACCGGCCGCGGCACGGCCACGATCCGACCCTCATCGTTGAAGATCGTGACCGTGTCGCGGCGTGCCAGCGCGACGAGCGCGACGTCGAGCTCGCGGGCGCGCCGGACCGCGAGCGTCGTCGGGCCGGAGATGGTCACGAGGGCGTGGGCGCCGAGCACCGCGGTCTTCTCCACGAGCTCGAACGAGCAGCGGCTCGTCATCACGACGAACCCCTCCCGCGGGTCCTGCCCCGACCGGACGAGCGCGCCGACGAGCTTGTCGAGCGCGTTGTGGCGGCCGACATCCTCGCGCAAAGCCACGATCCGCCCGGAGAGGTCCGCGAAGGCGGCCGCGTGCACCGCGCCCGTCGCGGCGTTCAAGGCCTGCCGGCCGGGCAGGTCGGCGAGCGCCGCCGCGATCGCCGGGAGCGGAACCGCGGGCGGCGGACCGGGCCGGCTGCCGCGCCGCGCCCGCGTCAGCGCCGCGAGGTCGTCGATGCCGCACACGCCGCAGCCCGTGCGGCCCGTCATGGCGCGGCGGCGCGCGAGGTGGTGGTGCAGCCGGTCCGGCGCGATCTCGACGAGGAGCCGCACGCCGTCGGAAACGTCCTCCAGCGTCACGCCGCGGACCTGGTCGGCCCGGTCGATCACGCCCTCGGTCAGGCTGAACCCGTAGGCGAAATCCTCGTAATCCGCGGGCGTCGTCATCATGACCGCGAAGGGCACGCCTCCATAGACGACGTTCACCGCCGTCTCGACCGCGACCTCGCGCAGGCCGGGCCGCACCTCGCCGGTGTCGAGCGAGACCGTCGCGGCGTCGAGCGGGATCGAGCGGGGACGGTCCGACATTCCCCGTGTCTAACCCGCCGGACCCGCGCCCGCTACGTCGCCCACGGCTGGACATGCCGCCATGCGGACCGCATGGGCGAGCCATGACCTTCCCGATCGGTATCGCGCCCGGCACCTCGCGGCGCGACGCGGTCGCGGCCCTGCGCCGCGCCTTCGAGGCGGCCGGCCTCGACACGCCCTCGCTCGACGCGCGCCTGCTCGGCGTCGACGCGCTCGGGATCGGCGCGACCGCGCTCGTGACGGATCCGGATGTCGCGGTCTCGGCCACCGAAGCCGCGCGGCTCACGGATCACGGCCTGCGCCGGGTCGCGCGAGAACCCGTCGCGCGCATCCTCGGCCGGGCCGAGTTCTGGAGCCTGCCGTTCCGGCTCTCGCCCGAGACGCTGGTGCCGCGGCCGGATACCGAGACGGTGGTCGAGGCCGCGCTCGCGCTCGTGCCCGACCGCTCGGCGGCGATCCGGGTGCTCGACCTCGGGACGGGCAGCGGCTGCCTTCTCGTGGCGCTGCTGCACGAGTTGCCCCGGGCCTGGGGCGTCGGGCTCGACTGTTCGGCGTTGGCGCTCGCGACCGCGCGGGCGAATGCGGTGGATAACGGTGTGGCGGACCGGGCGACCTTCATGGCGGGCGATTGGACGGCCGCCCTCGCGTGCGCCTTCGGTCTCGTGGTGTCGAACCCGCCCTACATCCCGCAGCCCATCATCCAGGGACTCGCCCCCGAGGTCGCCAGGCACGATCCAGTCCGTGCGCTCGACGGTGGCCCGGACGGCCTCGACGCGTACCGGGTGATCCTGGCGGGCGCCGCCGCGTTGCTGGCGCCAGGCGGGAGCCTCGTCGTGGAGATCGGCCACGACCAGCACGAGGCCATCGTCGCCCTGGTGGCGGCGGCCGGCCTGCACGTCGGAGCCAGCGCCCGGGACCTCGGCGGGCACGTGCGGGCCGTCTCGGTTCATCTTTGACCGGGCCCTTCGACATGGCTCTTGCCCCGCGCGACACCGCGTCGTATAGGCAAGGCGCGCTCGGACGGTTGGCCGATGAGGCGGTGCGCGAACTCGCGATTTGCGATTGCTTAACGAGGCATCGTCCAAGATCAGATCGACTAGGTGCTGAGACCTCGCGACGGCACGACCACCGGCGATGTCGAGCACGTCAAACCGCGGCACTCGGCCTTCCCGGCCGGCGCGGTTCATGGAATCCGACACCCATGGACGGCCAGTGCTGGCCGGCGTTGAGGTGACAGGATGGCGCGAGCCGGATTGGGCTCGCATGGATACCTGCTCCTGCGGGTCAACTTTGCGGGTCAGCCTTGCAGGGCAAATTTGAAGGTCTGAACAGATCGATGAGACCAGGACAGAATAGGCGTGTGCGTGGTCGCACACGCAACAAGGGCCCGAACCCGCTCACGCGGAGTTTCGAATCGAATGGGCCGGATGTGAAGATCAGGGGCACCGCCCAACACATCGCCGACAAGTATGCCCAGCTCGCGCGAGACGCGCAGGCGAGCAGCGACCCTGTCTCGGCCGAGAACTACCTTCAGCATGCCGAGCACTATTACCGTCTGATCGCGGCGGCCCAGGAACAGTTCAAGCAGCAATACGGCGCCTTCCAGCGCTCCGACGAGGAGGGCGACGACGGCGACGAGGATATGCAGGGACCGAACGGGTTCGGACATCCCGGCGAGCGGATGAACCAGGACGAGTTCGGCGACGGTGGCTACGGGCAGCCCGCCTACGAGGGACGCCCGAATGGCGGCGAGCGGCCGATGCCGCCGCGCTACGATCGCAACGATCGCGAGTACCGCAACGATCGGCCGAACAACGATCGGCCCGGTCACGACCGGCAGGATCGCGGCGACCAAAATCGCAACGACAATTACCGCGGCGACAATCGCGGCCAGCGCTTCGACCGAGGTGAACAGCGCTTCGACCGCAACGCTCCGAGTGACCGCAACGCGTCGAACGGTGCGGGACCGGAGCGGGCACCTCAAGCCTATGACCGCAACGAGGGACAACGGCCCGATCAGCCCCGGAACGGGGTCGATCCTCGTCCCGACGCCAGTCGGCCCGACACCAGTCGGCCCGACACCAGTCGGCCCGAAGGTGGTCGGCCGGACGGCAATCGCCGCGACCGCTTCAATCGTGACGCGAACCGCGGAGACGCTCCGCGTCAGGACGGCGGACGGCGCGATTTCAATCGTCCGGACCGGGGCCCAAGACAGGATCAGCCAAGACCGGATCAACCCCGCCAGGATCAACCAAGACAGGATCAGCCGCGTCACGAGCAGCCTCGTCAGGATGCACCGCGTTACGAGCCCGACGAGGTGGAAGGAGCCGGCCTGCCGGCCTTCCTGATGAACCCGGTGCGGCCGCCGGTCAGTGCGCCTGTCGCCAGCGTGCCGGACGAGGCGCCTCGCACGGCAGTGGTGGCTCAATCGGCGTCCGCACCCTCTGGGGCGGACGAAGTGCCGGAGAGCCCGGCCGAAGGTGAAGCCGTCACCGGGATCCGGCCACGCCGGCGTCGCACCCGCAAGGTCGCGGATGCCGCGTCCGAGGCTCCGGCCCCGGCGGTGGACGACACCCCGGTCGATTGACGGCCCTCGGTTACGCCTGATGTAGCGAAGGCCGCCCGAGAGCGGCCTTCTCCACTGTCTCGACCGGTCAGCCGATCGATCACATCGCCTGCTGCTGCATCCGGCGCTGCTCGCGCATCTCACGACGCGTCATCTTACGGTTCATGTCCGGGTCCTGCATGGCCATCCCGGGCTGCATCATGCCGGGGGGCGGGCACGGCACGAACTGTCCGCCACTGACGCAGGACTTCGGGCCTGCCGCCATGCCCATGTCCCCGCCCATCATCTGGGCCGAAGCCGGCGCTATCGCCATCAGCGAAAGCGCGGCGCTCGCGAACAATATCTTCTTCATACGATATCTCCTGTGGATCGAATTCTACAGGAAAGCCGCAATCGGCCGATTCGTTCCGTCTCAGGCCTGTCCGGGCAAGCCGGGCAGGATCTTGTCCAGCGTCAGCGGGAAGTCGCGAACGCGCACGCCCGTCGCGTTGTAGACGGCATTCGCGACCGCCGCCCCGACACCGCAGATGCCGAGCTCGCCGACACCCTTCGCCTTGAGCCAGGAGGACTTGTCGTCGCTGTCGTCGAGGAACACGACGTCGAGGTCCGGGATGTCGGCATGGACCGGCACGTGGTACTCGGCGAGGTCGTGGTTGACGAAGTAGCCGAAGCGCCCGTCCACGACCTGCTCCTCCATGAGCGCCGCGCCGATCCCCATCGTCATGCCGCCGAGGCACTGGCTGCGCGACGTCTTCGGGTTGATGATCCGCCCCGCCGCGCACACGCTCAGCATGCGCCGCACGCGGACCTCGCCGCTGTCCTGATCGACCCCGACCTCGCAGAAATGCCCGGCGAAGCTCGCCTGCACGAACTGCTCCTCCATGTCCGCGAAGGTCGCCTGGTCGGTGACCGTGACGCCCGCAGGTCCGGCGACCTCGGCCAGGGTGCGGCTGCGACCGCCGACGCTCAAACGACCATCCGCGAAGGCGACGTCCTTCGAGTTGAATCCCGCCTTCTGGGCCAGCGTCTCGCGCAGCTTCACGCAGGCGGCATAGACGCCCGACGACGCGGAGTTCGCGCCCCATGAGCCACCGGAGCCCGAGGAGAGCGGGAAATCGCTGTCGCCGAGCTTCACCCTGACCTTCTCGATGGGCAGCCCCATCATCTCGGCCCCGACCTGGCCCAGGATCGTGTAGGAGCCCGTCCCGATATCGGTCATCTGGGTCTCGATCGTGAGGATCCCATCGCGGTCGATGCCGACCCGCGCACCGGAGGTCTGGACGGGGTTTGGCCGGTAGCCGGACGACACGCCCATGCCGACGAGCCAACGTCCGTCGCGGACTCTGCCGGGCGTCCCGTCGCGCTTCGACCAGCCGAAGCGGTCGGCGCCCGCCCGCAGGCACTCGACCAGCTTGCGCGAGGAGAACGGACGGCTCGGCCCTTTCTCCGGGTCGTACTGAACGTCGTTCAGGATGCGCAGCTCGACTGGATCCATCCCGACCTTCTCGGCGAGTTCGTCCATCGCGCATTCGAGCGCGAGGAGCCCGACCGCCTCGCCGGGCGCCCGCATCGCGCCGCCCTTCGGCAGGTTGAGCTCTGACAGACGCGTACGGATGAGCCGGTTCTCGCCCGCGTAGAGCGCCTTCGTCTGGTCCGCGGCGTTCTCCGGCGAACCGCCCGGCTGGTTGCCCGAGAAGGCATCGTGCCCGATCGCGATGATCCGGCCGTCGCGCCCCGCGCCGAGGCGCACGCGCTGGATCGTGGCCGGCCGGTGGTTGGTGTGGTTGAAGATCTGCGGGCGCGTCAGCGCGACCTTGACGGGTCGCCCGATCTTCTGCGCCGCGACCGCCGCGAGGATCGGGTCCGCGTAGATGAAGAGCTTCGACCCGAAGCCGCCGCCGACGAAGGCCGACTGGACGCGCACCTTCTCCTTCGGGATGCCGAGCGTGCCCGAGATGCCGTCCACCGCCCAGTGGATCATCTGGTTCGCGGTGTAGACGGTAAGCTTGTCGCCCTCCCATTTCGCGATGGACGCGTGCGGCTCCATCATCGCGTGGGCCTGGTCGGGCGTCGTGTAGGTCGCGTCGATCTGGACGGCCGAGCCCGCGAAAGCCCCGTCGAACGAGCCGACGTTGCTGTCGGGCGCGTTCTTCACGGACTTGCCGTCATCCTTGACGGCCGCGAGATCGAACTTGCCGCCGCTGGCCGCGTAGCGGATCCTGATGAGCCGCGCGGCGGACCGCGCCTGCTCGAAGCCTTCCGCGACCACGAATGCGACCGCCTGCTCGGCTTGGCGGATCTCGGGACCCTGCATCTGGGGCGCATTGTTGCGGCCCTTGCCGTCCTGTTTCGGCATGGTCTCGTGCGTGAGCACGAGGAGCACGCCCGGCGACCGTTCAGCCGCCGAGGTGTCGATCGACTCGATGCGTCCCTTCGGGATCGAGGCGCCGAGCACGAACCCGTAGGCGACGTTCGGGAATTCCTCGCGATACTCGTAGGCGTAGCGGGCCGTGCCCGTGACCTTCAGCGGTCCGTCGATGCGGTCGAGGGGCTTGGTGACGACACGTCGCGCGTCGAGAGGTGTCTGGCCGACCGGGCTGTTGAATTCCATCGTGGGTTTCCTGCGTCGTTCCTGCCGGTTACGCGACCGCGGCCGCGAGCGTGCGCCGCACGAGCGGCAGCTTGAACGCGTTGTCCTTCGTGGGCCTGGCGCCCGCGAGCGCGGCCTCGGCGACTGCCTCGACTCCTCGCCCCGCCCCCCGGCCGAACTCGGCCTCCGCGGCCTCGACCCGCCACGGCTTGTGCGCGAGCCCGCCGAAGGCGAAGCGCGCGCGGCCGTCCGGCTGCACCACCGCCGCGACAGACACGACCGCGAAGGCGTAGGACGCCCGGTCACGGACCTTGCGGTAGACGTGCCGGCCGCCGAGCGGCTTCGGCAGGGTGACGGCCGTGATGAGTTCGCCCGGCTTCAGCGCCGTCTCGATCTGGGGCGTGTCGCCCGGCAGGCGGTGGAACTCCGCGATCGGGATCGTGCGGGTCGCGCCCTCGGGCGAGACCGTCTCGACGGTCGCGTCGAGCACCCGCATGGCGATCGACATGTCGCCCGGATGCGTCGCGATGCAGGCCTCACTCGAGCCGATCACCGCGAGGCCCCGGCTGAAGCCCTCGAGCGCCGAACAGCCCGAGCCCGCCTCGCGCTTGTTGCAGGGCTTCGACGGGTCGTAGAAATACGGGCAGCGCGTGCGCTGGAGGAGGTTGCCCGCCGTCGTCGCCTTGTTGCGGAGCTGGCCGGACGCGCCGGCGAGCAACGCGCGGGACAGGACCGCGTAATCGCGGCGGACCCGCGCGTCCGCCGCGAGCGCGGTGTTGCGCACGAGCGCGCCGATCCTGAGGCCGCCCTCCGGCGTCGGATCGACCGTGTCGAGGCCGAGCCGGTTCACGTCGACGAGGTGGGTCGGCGTCTCGATCTCGAGCTTCATCAGGTCGAGGAGGTTGGTGCCGCCCGCGATGAACTTCGCGCCGGGCCTGGCGGCGACGGCCGCCGCGGCGGCGGCCGGGCTGGTGGCACGCTCGTAGGTGAACGACCTCATCCGCGTCGCTCCTCATGCACGTCCCGGATGGCCGCGACGATGTTCGGGTAGGCGGCGCAGCGGCAGATGTTGCCGCTCATGCGCTCTCGCACCTCGTGGTCGGAATAGGCGACATGATCCAGGTCCTCCGTCACGTGACTCGGGATGCCGGCCTTGATCTCGTCCAGCATCGCGACGGAGGAGCAGATCTGGCCGGGCGTGCAGTAGCCGCACTGGTAGCCGTCATGCTTCACGAAGGCGGCCTGCATCGGGTGCAGGTTGTCGACCTGGCCCAGGCCCTCGATCGTCGTGACATGGTCGCCGTCGTGCATCACCGCGAGGCTGAGGCACGCGTTGATGCGCTGGCCGTTGACGATGACCGTGCAGGCGCCGCACTGGCCGTGGTCGCAGCCCTTCTTGGAGCCGGTGAGACCCATATGCTCGCGAAGCGCGTCGAGCAGCGTCACCCGGGTGTCGAGCGAGAGCGAGCGCTCGCGCCCGTTGACCGTGAGGTCCAACGGCATGGTGGGGCCACCGGGATTCGGCGAGGTGCTCGCGGGCATGATGGCGGCTTCGGCCGGCGATGAGGGGAGGAAGCCTGCGCTCGCGATCGCGGCGCCTCCGGCGACCGCGACCCGGCGGGTCATGGTGAGGTCAGTGTTACGGTCCACGAGGGAGATCCCGGTTGCCTTGCTTCGAACCATTCAAATCTCGACGGGCGATTTCGATCCCACCCGCGACCTCGCGTCTCGCATCGGACGAGGACGGGCGACCTCGTCCACGACGTCGCCCGTCGCCGCGAGGTCGCGCGCGAATATTCTGGCGTCCCGCCGCAACCTCCGGCGACCGTGCGGGTTCGCCTGTCGCCGGCCGCCGGGGCATGGCCGCCGAGGACGCTCACGCATGTTGAACGGATCGGGCGGGCCCGAGAGCGACAGATGGTCGACGGCGTGGTGGATCCGGTACGGCATGCGCGGCGCCGGGCTCCTGTTCGCGCTGGCGATGCTCGCCACGATCTTGAATTTCGCCGCCACCACGGCGGACCGGGAGCGGGTCGCGATCGAGAACCGCATCTTCATCACGTTGGAGCGGCTGCTCTCGACGGCGCGCGACATGGAGACGGGCGAGCGCGGCTACGTGCTCGTCGGCTCCGACCAGTACCTCGAGCCGTACCATGACTCCGTGAACCTGATGGCGCGTGCCGAGGAGACCGCGCGGATGGCCTGGGCGCGCGGCGGCGGACGCGCGGAAGACCTGACACCCGTGATGGGGACGCTCGAACGCAAGCGCGCGGTCACGACCCGCGTCGTCGACGTGAGGCGGATGCAGGGATTCGAGGCCGCGCAGGCGCTCGTCGCGTCGGGTGAAGGCAAGGCGGTCATGGACGAGTTGCGCGTCCAGGTGGGGCAGTTGCAGGAGGAGGCGAACGCGCGCCGCCAGGCGATCGAGCAGGGCGACCGGGTCCGCTCCACGATCCTCACGATCGCGTCGACGATCGCCGCCATCCTCGCCTGCGCGTATATCGGCTGGCTCGCTTGGCTGCGCCGCCGCATCGCGATGCGCGCCTCGCAGGAACTCGTGGGCCTCGGCGACCGGTTCCGCACGCTCGCCGACAACATTCCCCAGCTCGCCTGGATGGCGGAGGCGAACGGGCGCATCTACTGGTATAACCAGCGGTGGTACGATTATACCGGCCTGTCCACGACCGACATGGACAGCGATGGCTGGAAGCAGGTCCACGATCCGGATTACGTCGAGGGGGCATCCGAGCGGTTCCTGGAGGCGATCCGGACCGGGGAGCCCTGGAAGGACACGTTTCCATTGCGGGGCAAGGATGGGGAGTACCGTTGGTTCCTGTCGATGGCCCAGCCGATCCGCGATGCGGGAGGCGAGATCCTGCGCTGGTTCGGCACCAACACCGACGTCACGGCGCAGCGCGAGCAGGAACAGCAGCTCGCGGCAGCCCGCGACGCCGCCGAGGACGCGAACCGGGCGAAGAGCCAGTTCCTCGCCAACATGAGCCACGAGCTCCGCACGCCGCTCTCGGCCGTGATCGGCTATAGCGAGATGCTCGAGGAGGAGGTGGAAGAACTCGGCGAGAAGCACCTGCTCGACGACCTGTCCAAGATCAAGTCGAACGCGCGCCACCTCCTCAGCCTCATCAACGACGTGCTCGACATCTCCAAGATCGAGGCGAACAAGATGGAGGTCTTCGCCGAGACCTTCGAGATCGCCACGATGGTGAGGGAGGTCGCCTCGACGGTCGGCTCGCTCGTCGAGAAGAAGGCGAACACGCTGGTGGTCGAGGCCGGCGACGAGCTCGGCTCCATGCACACCGACGTAGTCAAGCTGCGCCAGGTCCTCATCAACCTGCTCAGCAAC
This sequence comes from uncultured Enterovirga sp., assembly GCA_964250725.1. GTDB lineage: Bacteria > Pseudomonadota > Alphaproteobacteria > Rhizobiales > Beijerinckiaceae > Enterovirga. The sequence continues at coordinate 54,276 of CAXUHE010000001.1, forward strand.
GCGGCGAAATTCACCGAGAACGGGCGGATCGTGATCGGCGCCCGCCGTCACGTCGAGGGGACGCGCGACGACATCGTGTTCACGGTGCGCGATACGGGACTCGGGATGAGCGAGGAGCAGCTCTCGCGACTGTTTCAGCGCTTCGCGCAGGCCGACGTCTCGACGACGCGCCGTTTTGGCGGGACGGGGCTCGGGCTCGCGATCACCAAGGCGTTCTCCGGCATGCTGGGCGGCAGCGTGTCGGTCACGAGCACGCCCGGCGAGGGCTCCGTCTTCGCCGTCACGGTCCCGGCGACCCTCGCGCCCGCACCGGAGGACGACGAGACGCTCGTCGAGGTGGACGGCACGGACGAGGAGGTGATCCTCGTGATCGACGACGACCTCGCGACGCGCGAACTCCTGACCCGCTTCCTGACGCGGGAGGGGTTCACGGTCAGGGTCGCGGCGGACGGCAGATCGGGCCTCGCGCTCGCTCAGGCGCTGAAACCGCGCGTGATCATCCTCGACGTCACAATGCCGCGCATGGACGGGTGGGAAGTGCTCCGCAAGCTGAAGGACGACACGCATCTCGCGGCGATCCCGGTCGTCATGTGCACCATCATCGACGAGCAGAATCTCGGCTTCTCGCTGGGGGCCTCCGACTACGTCATGAAGCCCGTCGACTGGGAGCGGCTCAAAGAGGTCCTGGCCCGCGTGACGAAGGATTCGCCGAAGGGCGACGTGCTGGTGGTGGACGACGACCGCGACACCCGCGAGCGCCTGGGAGGACTGCTCGCGAAGAACGGCTGGACCGTCACGGAGGCCGAGAACGGCCGCGCGGCGCTCGACGCCGCGAAGGCGTGCGGGCCCTCGCTCGTGATGCTCGACCTCAACATGCCGGAGATGGACGGGTTCACCTTCCTGCGCGAGTTCCGCTCGACGCCGGAATGGGCCACCGTGCCGGTGATCGTCATGACGGCACGCGACCTGACGGCGGCAGAGCGGGCGGAGCTGAAGGGCGGGGGTGCGCGCGTGTTCGAGAAGGGGCAGGTCGCCATCCAGGACCTGGTCGGCCAGCTCCGCACGATGAGGTCGCGGAACCCTTCGCGCCCGCGCGCGGTCTCAACCGCCCCGGCCGAGCCGATGTCGGTCTGATGACGATGGATCTCGAGACGACGCGGCAGCTCAAGCGTGGCCTGCCGCTCTACACCTGGCTCGCCTCCGCGCTGCTGGTCCTGGTGCTGGCCGCGATCCTGCAGCTCGGCCGCGACATCTTCGTGCCGGTCTCGCTCGCCGTGTTGTTGAGCTTCGTGCTCGCGCCCTGCGTGCGTGGCCTCCAGCGCCTCGCGATACCGCAGAGCGCCGCGGTGCCGCTGACGGTCCTCGTGGCGTTCGGTGCGATCGTTGGCCTTGTCAGCGTAATCGGAAACCAGCTCGCGGGACTCGGGGCGGACCTGCCGCGCTACCAGAGCACCATCCGGGGCAAGATCGAGGCGCTCGGCAGCACGGCGGGCCCGGGCGGCACCTTCGGCCACGCGATCGAGTCCTTCGGGGAGATCGGGCGGGAGCTCGGCCGGCTCGGGGCCGGCGCGCCGGGCGGCGCCGCGGACACCCAGGGCGAGAAACCGATCACCGTCGTCCTGCAGGAGGGCGGTAGCCTCATCGGCACGCTGGGCGGCGTCGTCTCGCCGCTGCTTCACCCGCTCGCGACCGCCTTCCTGGTGCTGATCCTCGTGGTCTTCGTGCTGGCGGCGCGGGAGGACCTCCGCAATCGCTTCGTGCGCCTTCTCGGGACCGAGGACATCCAGCACACGACGGCCGTCATCGACGACGCGGCGCGCCGGCTCAGCCGCCTGTTCCTGATGCAGCTCGCGGTGAACACCGCCTTCGGGGTCGTGATCGCGGTGGGCCTATGGATTATCGGGACGCCGAGCCCCGTCCTGTGGGGCATCCTGGCGGGCGTGCTGCGCTTCGTACCCTATGTGGGGGCGGTCGTCGGGGCGATCCCGCCGCTCGCGCTCGCGATCGCGGTCGATCCCGACTGGACGATGCTGGTGTGGACGGCGCTGCTCTTCGCGATCGTCGAGCCGTTGCTCGGCCACGTGCTGGAGCCGCTCCTCTTCGGCCACAGCACGGGCCTGTCGCCGGTCGCCGTGGTGCTCTCAGCGACGGTGTGGACCTTCCTGTGGGGACCGATCGGGCTCGTCCTCGCGACGCCGCTCACCGTGTGCCTCGTGGTGCTCGGCCGCCACGTCGGCAGTTTCGGCTTCATTGACATCATGCTGGGCGACCGTCCTGCCCTCTCGCCACCGCAGATCTTCTACCAGCGCATGCTCGCAGGCGACCCGTCCGAGGCCATCCTTCAGGCGCGCGAGTTCCTGCGCGAGCGCTCGCTCTCGACCTATTACGACGAGGTCGCGCTGGAGGCGCTGCGGCTGGCGCATGAGGACGTGGCGCGCGGCCGGCTGACGCCGGAGCGGCAGGCCGTGATGCTGCGCTCGACCTCCGTGCTGATCGACCGGCTGGACGGACTGCGCGATCCACGTCCCAAGGGCGGGCAGGTGGGCGCGGAGGCGGCCGCGGCCGTGATGGCGGCCGGCCCCGACCGGGGCGCTGCCATGATGGTCCTGACGCCGGCCGAGCTCGGGCCCGACTGGCGCGGGAGCGTGCCAGTCGTATGCATCGCGAAGGCCGGCACGCTGGACGAGGTGATCGCCCGCATGCTGACGCAGGTCCTCACCAAGCACGGGATCGCGTCCCAGGTGCTGATCGCGCCGGACCGGTCCGATCCGGCGACCGCGTTGCCGCAGCTCGATGGTGTGCGGATGGTCTGCCTGTCCTATGTCGAGCCGCTGAGCACGCTGCACCTGCGCCACGCCGTGCGCGTCGCGCGCAAGCGCTTCGGGGGCTCGGGCGTCATCGTGGGGATCTGGCGCGAACGCGACGCCGCGATGGGGCGGACACTCGGCCGCGCGGCGCGCGCCAACGCCGTGGTGCCGACGATCGGCGCCGCCCTCTCCGTCGTCGTCGCGGCCGCGACGGTCGGCGGCCGTATGCCCGCACCCGCCCAGCGGATCGTGCAATCCGCCGCGCTCGCGGTAGCGGCCCGTGGCTGAGCCTCTAGGCGGCGGGTGCGCCGGACGGGGCCAGAGCCTCGATCTGGGTGAGCAGGCGCGCGAAATCGACGGGCTTCGGGTGGTAGTCGTTGCAGCCGGCCGCGATCGCCTTCTCCTTGTCGCCAGACATGGCGTGGGCCGTGAGCGCGATGATCGGGATCCCGGCCGATTCGGGCGAGGACCGGATGATGCCGGCCGCCGTCCAGCCGTCCAGGATCGGCAGGTTCATGTCGAGGAGAACGACATCGGGGCGCTCGGTGCGCGCCTTGTCGACTGCCTGCTGGCCGTCGGTCGCCAGGATCACCTCGTAGCCGCGACGCTTCAGCCGGCGGGAGAGAAAGTCCCAGATCTCCTCGTGATCCTCGACCAGCAGCACGCGCGTCATCGTTCTCTCCTGCGGCCGCCAGGGCGGGCCGCGAACCTCGATAACGCGCCCGCCCGGATTGCGCTCCATCGACGGGACGGGGCGAAACCCATATCCTGTCCGGGGGCCGGAGTTCGATGACGGCCGCACCGGCCGACGCCGCAGCACACCCGCCGACGGACGACGTGACGCGTGCGCTGATGGCCTTCGTGCGCGCGGAGTTCCAGGCGCCCGTGGCGGGCCTGCGCGGCATGATCGGCATGCTGAGCGAGGACGCCGAGGCGGCCGGGCTCGGGACCTACGCGGACGATCTGACGAAGATGACGTCCGCTGCCCAGCGGCTGTCCGACATGGTGACCCTGCTTCTGGACACCACGGTCGCACAGGAGGAGCGTGCCGCCTCCGACAAGCTGCGCCACGACCTGCGCACACCCGTGACCGCGATTCTCGGCTACGGCGAACTCATCGCCGAGGAGGCACGCGAGCGCGGCGACCGGGTGTTGTTCGAACCGCTCGCGGACACGCTGACCGCAGCCGCGAACCTCCTGAAGGAGCTCGACAAGCTCGTCGCGTTCTCAAGCTCGGGCACGTCGGAACAGGCGGGCCGGCCGAGCGCGGCGCAGCCCTCGCCCGACGTGTTCCGCAAGGCCGCCGAGGCGATCGGGCAACTCTCGCGGCGCGAGCCCACCGTCGCGCGCAACGTCGTCGGCCGGATCCTGATCGTGGACGACAACGCCTCGATGCGCGACCTCATCTCGCGCCGCCTGACCCGCGAGGGCCACGAGGTCTCCACCTGTTCGAGCGGCCGTTCGGCTCTCGAGCGCGCGGCGACCGGCGCCTACGACCTCATGCTCCTCGACCTCATGATGCCGGGCATGAACGGGCTCGAGGTGATGGACCGGCTGAGGTCGCGCTCCGAGACGAACGCGTTGCCGGTGATCGTCATCTCGGCGCTCGATGAGACCGAGACGGCGGTGCGCTGCATCGATGCCGGGGCGGACGACTTTCTGTCGAAGCCGCTGAACGAGACGCTCCTGCGCGCCCGCATCGGGTCGTCGCTGGAGCGCAAGTTCCTGCGCGACCGGGAGCAGGACGCTCTGCGCCGCCTGCAATCCGAGCAGGAGCGCTCGGAGGGGCTGCTGCGCAACGTGCTCCCGGCGAACGTGGTCGAGCGGCTGCGGCGCGGCGAGACCGTCATCGCGGACCAGCTCGACGAGGTGACGGTCATGTTCTGCGACCTCGTGGGCTTCACCGCGCTCTCGGCGCAGCTGCCGCCCGCCGACACGCTCGACCTCCTGAACGAGATCTTCTCAGGGTTCGACAGGCTCGCCGAGGAGAACGGGCTGGAGAAGATCAAGACGATCGGGGACGCCTACATGGTGGTGGGCGGCATGGGAGATACTCTGCCCGATCATGCGGGCCGCGTGCTGCGCATGGCCTGCGGCATGGCGGCGGTCGCGGCCTCGGCCGGTCCGGGACACGCGCTCGGCGTGCGCATCGGCATCGACACCGGGCCGGCGGTCGCGGGCATCATCGGTCGTCGAAAGTTCTTCTACGACGTGTGGGGCGATACGGTGAACACGGCGAGCCGGCTGGAGGGGACGTGCGAGCCCGGCCGCATCCACGTCTCGTCCGCGACCCGGGACGCGGCCGCGGACGCCTTCGCGTTCGAGGCCCGCCCCCCGATAGAGATCCGGGGCAAGGGCCTCATGCAGACCTATCAGGTTCTCGTCTAAGCGGCCGGCGCGATCGTCTCCGCGAACAGCTCCTGCATGGCGGCCCAGGAGCGGGCGTCGGCCTCGGCCGAGTAGCGGATCGCGTCCGGCATGTTGCGCCGGCCGGCCGCCTTGTTGGTGAAGCTGTGCACCGTGTTCCCGTAAAGGTGCATCTGCCAGTCGACGCCCGCCTCGCCCATCTCGGCCGCGAAGGTCGCGCGGTCGTCGGGCTTGATCATCGGGTCGTCGGCCCCGATGCAGACGAGCACACGGCCCTTGATCGCCTTGGCATCGCTCTTCGGCGCCGCGGTCCCGAGCCCGCTGTGGAAGCCCACGATCGCCTTGACGTCCGCGCCCGAGCGCGCGAGTTCGAGCGCCATGGTGCCGCCGAAGCAGAACCCGATCGCCGCGACCCGCGAGGCGTCGGCCTCGGGGCGCGCGAGCAGCGCCTCGAGACCGCCGCCTGCCCGCGCGCGCGTCTTCGACGGGTCGGCGAAGAGCGGCTTCAACAGCGCCATCGCGGGCTCGAGCTCGTCGACGAGCCGGCCGTCGCCGTGGAGGTCGCAGGCGAGCGCCACGTAGCCGAGCTCCGCCAGCCGCTTCGCGCGCGAGATCGCGTGCTCGCTGATCCCGAACGCCTCCGGGAAGACGAGGACGGCCGGGCGCGGCCCGGATGCAGGCTGCATGAAGAGCTGGCTCTTCATCGTGAGGCCGTCGGCCTCGTAGGTCAGTGTCTCGGTCTGCATGGGTGCGCTCCTGTTCTGCGTCACCTAAGCCATGCGGGTATCCACCTCAACGGGCGGACTCAATTCGCCATGATGACCGGCACCTCGGCGGAGGCCAGGATATGCGCCGTCGCGCCGCCGAAGATCATCTGGCGCAGCCGGCTCTGCGTGTAGGCGCCCTTGACCAGGAGGTCGCCGCCGAGCGCGCGCGTCTGTGCCAGGATCTCCTCGCCGACGTTGCGGCGCGTGTTCTGAGCCTGGACGAACTCGGCCGCGATCCCGTTGCGCCGCAGCGAGAGCGTGAACGGCTCGCAGCCCGGCCCGCTCATCGGCCAGCCGTCGACGCCGAGCACCACCACCCGCTTCGCGGCCGTGAGGAACGGCATCGCGTAGGCGACCGTGCGGGCAGTCTCCGTCGAGCCGTTCCAGGCGATGACGGCCGTCTCCCCGACGCTCGTCGGCGGCACGGGCGGCGCGAGGAGCAGCGGTCGCCCGGTCTCGAACAGGACGGTCTCCAGCGTCGCCATGGAGGGCTGGGCCTTGCCGGCGACCGGCCGGCCGAGCACCACGAGATCGAAGATGCGCGCGTGACCGGCCAGGAACGCGTCGCCCGGAGGCGCCTTCGGGTGCCAGCCCCAGCCCGGAGCGCCCCCGGGCTCCGGACCCGCGGCCGGGACGCCGCGCGCCGCCATGAACTCGGTGAAGACGCGGTAGCCCTCGCGCCGGGCCTCCTCGTCGGCCTTCTCGTCCACGTGCCAGGCGAGCCCGCTCACCATGTCGATCGGCACGTAGTCCGGGATCGCGGGCCTGAGCGCGTAACCCTCGACGTAGCTGCCGAAGCGGGCCTGCACGAGGCGGGCCGTCTCCAGCACCGACGTCATCACGTCGTGCGGCTCGGTGGGCACGAGCAATGTCTTCACGGCGGAACTCCGATTGCGCGCGCAAATCTGCCCGAGATCACGATCCGGTGGAAGAGCCCGTCGCGTCCCTGACGGCTCCGGCCGTGGTTAGCCCGGCTTTAAAGCTTCCCGCGCAATTTGAACGTGTTCCTGAGTCGCGTAAAAGAGTATCCGTGATGCGTAGCTTGAGTACCGTACCCGCGAATGTGGTGCGTTTTCCGGGGCCGCGCACCGCGCGGCGGGACGGCGGAGACCAGAAGAGCCTCCTCGACATGGTCTATACGAGCGGGCAGATGGTCGTGGCGGCGGACGACCGTGAGACGAAGACGCTGGCATCTCGCCTCCAGATCTTCGGGTTCCTGAACATCTCCGAGATCTCGATGGACGGCTCGGCCCGGCGGCTGCGCCCGTCGGAGGCCGCCTCGACCTCGTCCGACCGCCCCTGGCGGCTCTCGCGCCCCTCCTTCGACGAGCTGCCTCCGCTCGCCGGGTGAGGCGGCCATGAGCCTGATCCGCACCGAACGGACCAAGCTGACCGCGACGGCGATCAACAACCTCGCGCTCGCCTTCGCGGTCGCGGGGTTCGTGGCGCCTCTCGTGGGTTACAGCTTCGGGCTTGCCAGCGCGCCGCCGGTCGGCTTCACGACGATCCTCGTCAGCCTGATTTGGCTAATCGTCGCCATCGCACTACATATGCTGGCGAGAGGATATCTGAGGAGACTTGAGCCATGAGCCTTCTCGGCTGGTACGTCATGGTCGGCCTGCCCTGCATCGCCCTTCTCATGGGGTACGGCGGGCACCTCCTCGTGAAAGCGGATTACGCGAAATCCGACAAGGCTGAGAAGCGCGACCCGAGCGGCTGATACTCGACCGATGGTCAGCCGAGGCCCGCCCGCTTGAGCCGCACGATCGCGAGGTCGAGCGCTGACAGGAAGGCGGAGCGGTCGCGCTTGTCGAAGGGCTTCGGGCCGCCCGTGATCGCGCCCGCCTCGCGCAGGTCCGCCATCAGGTTGCGGGTCGCGAGCACCATGCCGATCGACGCCGGGGTGAACGGCTTGCCCGTGGGCGCGATCACGTCCGCACCCGCCGTCACGCAGCGATGCGCGAGCGGCACGTCGGTCGTCACCACGATCGCCCCGCGCCGCGCCCGCTCCGCGATCCAGTCATCCGCCGCGTCGAACTTGTCCGATACGATCACCCGCTCGATCGCGGGATCGCGCGGCAGCATCATGAAACTGTTCGACACCACATAGGTGTGGAGCCCGTGCCGGGCCGCGACGCGGAACACCTCGTCCTTGACCGGGCAGGCATCGGCGTCGACGTAGATCTCGATCCGGTCCGCCACGCTCTCTCCCGCTTGCCGTGCCGGCCCTGCTGACGCACAAGCGCAGCCCATGCAAGACACCGTCCGCCGCATCCTCACGGCCCGCGTCTACGACGTGGCGGTGGAGACCCCGCTCGACCCGATGCCGCGGCTCTCGGGGCGGATCGGCGCGGACGTGCTCATCAAGCGCGAGGACCTGCAGCCCGTCTTCTCCTTCAAGATCCGCGGCGCCTACAACAAGATCGCGGGGCTCTCGGCCGAGGAGCTGGCGCGCGGCGTCATCTGCGCTTCGGCCGGCAACCACGCGCAGGGCGTGGCACTGGCGGCGACCCGGCGCGGCATCGCGGCCACCATCGTGATGCCGGTGACGACGCCCGCCATCAAGGTCGAGGCCGTGCGCGCCCGGGGCGGGAACGCGGTGCTGCACGGCGACGCCTACGACGAGGCCTACGCGCACGCCCTCGCGATCCAGGCGGAAACAGGCGCGGTCCTCATCCACCCCTTCGACGACCCGGACGTGATCGCCGGGCAGGGCACGGTCGGGCTCGAGATCCTGCGCCAGCACGGCGGGCCGATCGAGGCGCTGTTCGTTCCGGTCGGCGGCGGCGGGCTCGCGGCCGGGATGGCGGCGATCACGCGATTTCTCAGGCCCGAGATCCGCATCGTGGGGGTCGAGCCCGCGGAGGCGGCCTCCATGCAGGCCGCGATCGCGGCCGGGCACCGCGTCACGCTGGACCGCGTCGGGCTGTTCGCGGACGGCGTCGCGGTGCGCCAGGTCGGCGAGGAGAATTTCCGGCTCTGCCGCGACCTCCTGGACGAGGTCGTGACGGTGACGACGGACGAGATCTGCGCGGCCGTGAAGGACATCTTCGACGACACCCGCGCGATCGCGGAGCCGGCGGGCGCGGTCGCGCTCGCGGGGCTGAAGGTCTACGCGGAGCGCGACGGCGCGCGCACGGGCGCGCTCGTCACGGTGAACACGGGCGCGAACCTGAACTTCGACCGCCTGCGCCACATCTCGGAGCGGGCGGAGATCGGCGAGCGGCGCGAGGCGCTGCTCGCGGTGACGATCCCGGAGGAGCCGGGCTCCTACCGCCGCTTCATCGGGCTCCTTGGCGACCGCGCGGTGACCGAGTTCAACTACCGCTACGCCGACCCGGGTGACGCCCACATCTTCGTCGGCGTGCAGTTGAAGGACGGCGCGCGGGAGAAGGCCGCGATCCTGGGCGAGCTCGCCCATGCCGGATACCCGGTGCTCGATATGAGCGACAACGAGATGGCGAAGCTCCACGTGCGCTACATGGTGGGAGGCCGCGTCGCCGACCTGCCGGACGAACTGCTCTACCGTTTCCAGTTTCCCGAGCGGCCGGGCGCGCTCCTGCGCTTCCTGAACGGGCTCGCGCCGGATTGGAACATCACCTTGTTCCACTATCGCAACCACGGCGACGATTACGGCCGGGTGCTGGCCGGCATCCAGGTGCCCGCACGGGACCGGCCCGCGTTCCGCGAGGCGCTCGACCGGCTCGGCTATCCATATTCGGACGAGACCGCGAACCCCGCCTATTCGCTGTTCCTGGATGCCGGCACCGGGCTACCCCCGCAATCTCGTGGCCGGATCACTGACGCGCCGACGCTCCCGTGTCGCGAAGCTCGATGAACTCGGACATGCGACCCGCGAAGAGATCGACCTTCACGGATCGACGCGACGGCGGTAGCCTCGTCACGACGCCCGGCGACGCGAGACGCCTCGAGTCCAGGACGGACTCGGAGACCGTGCGCCGTCGTGCGAGTGCGATCGACCGGGCGTTGCGCTCCATCGCGTCGTTGAAGCCGTCCCGCAGCTCCTGGAACTCGCCCGGGAACGCGACGGCGATCCGCGCCGTGAGATCGCCCGACGCAAGGCTCGCGAGGCCATTCGACAACTCGCGGACCACCATCGCGACATCCGCCGCACGGCTGGACGGGTCCGGGCTCGTCGAACCCCTCTCGGGTCCGGTCGCGGAAGATGACGGGTCGCAGGTCGCGATGCTCGGCTCGAGCCTGACGTCGTCCGCCGAACTGTGGGGAAGCACAGGCCCGGCGTGATCGACGAGGCCTCGAGACGAGTCTGCGAGCCGCACAGCGGCACTGCGCCATGTGATCGACAGCCCGACCGCCGCCAGAACAAGGATACCCGCCAACACGACGGTCGCGTCAGGCGTCACGATCCCGTCGGCCTGCAGTGCGGACAATGATCCGGCGAGCGCCACCAAGCCGACAAACCCGCCGAGCGCGCGATCGCGTCCCGCGTCGACGCGGGACGCGCCCTCGAAATGTTGCACCACACCGCTCTCCACGTGACCGCCTCGTCGAGGCGACCGGGCAGCGTTGACGCGACGACGTTAAGACTTGGTTATCCATGATCCGAAAAACGCGGGACGACCCGCGGTGGGGTTCGGCCCGGGCGATGCGATCCGCCCGGGGCCGCCGATGGCGCTACTCCTGGCCCAAAGCCGCAGTCGCACGGTCGATCGCCTCACCGGCCGCATCCTTCGAGCCCCGGGGGACGCTCTTGAGGCGCGGATCGCTGATCTGCCGGATCGTGTCGGCGGGGGTCTCGGCCGCGGTCTCCTCGTCGGCGTTCTCGCCCTTGTGGCCGGAGGCGAGCCGCGCCGTCTCGGCCTCGCCGCTGGCCTCCCCGTCCATGCGGCGCTTCAGGTCGGCCGCGTTCGCGATGTCCGTCGGCGAGTCCTGGCCCATCATCTGGCCGTTCTCGTCGCGGTAGGCGTCGAAACTCTTCAGACTGTCGCGCTTGACGTTGTCGTTCATCGTATTGTCGTTCTTGGGCTGGTCGGCCATGTCGATTCTCCAGTGTCTCTCCGGAGAACCGTTTGACGGCCCGCAGGTTCAGCCCAAGGGTCTCGAGCAGTCGGGTCTCGAGCAGTCGGGCCTCGATCTGGCGAGCTACCCGATCCCGTCGAACAGCGCGCTCGAGATGTAGCGCTCCGCGAAGGAGCACGCGATGGTCACGATGCGCTTGCCGCGCATCTCGGGCCGGGCCGCCACCTCGAGCGCCGCCGCGACGTTGGCGCCGGTCGAGATGCCGCCCGGGATGCCCTCGACCTTGGCGAGCAGGCG
>CAXUHE010000001.1:65524-68116 GCA_964250725.1 uncultured Enterovirga sp.
CCCGATGCCCTGGATCTTGTGGGGGCCGGGCTGTCCGCCGGACAGGACGGGCGAGTCCTCCGGCTCGACCGCGATGACCCGCACGGAGGGCAGGCGCTCCTTCAGGACCTCGCCGACGCCCGTGATGGTGCCGCCGGTGCCGACGGCCGAGATGAAGACGTCGATCTCGCCGCGCGTGTCGTTCCAGATCTCCAGCGCGGTCGTGCGGCGGTGGATGTCGGGGTTGGCCGGGTTCTTGAACTGCTGCGGCATGACCGATCCCGGGATCTCGGAGAGCAGTTCCTCGGCCTTGGCGATCGCGCCCTTCATGCCCTGCGGGCCGGGCGTGAGCACGAGTTCCGCGCCGAGGAACGCCAGCATCTTGCGCCGCTCGATCGACATCGTCTCGGGCATGACGAGCATCAGCCGGTAGCCGCGCGCCGCCGCCACGAAGGCGAGCGCGATGCCGGTATTGCCCGAGGTCGGCTCGATCAGCGTGCCGCCGGGCTTGATCGCGCCGGACGCCTCCAGGGCGTCGATCATGTTGACGCCGATGCGATCCTTGACGCTGGAGATCGGGTTGAAGAACTCGAGCTTCAGAAGGATCTTGGCGTCGAGGCCCTTCTGCTTGACGAGGCGGTCGAGCCGGACCAGCGGCGTGTCGCCGATCGTCTCCGTGATCGATCCGTAGATGCGGCCACGGCCGGGCGTCGTGCCCGCCCGCATCGTGGGCTCCTGAAGCGCTGCCGACATGATGATCTCCTGCGATTGATCTGAAAATAATGCATTCCCGCGAGGATTGGTATCTGGATCGCGAGAGGAAAATTCCCTTTATTCAGAACCTTAGAGAATATCAGTCCCGAGGTCGGTTCGGTGCGCTGGATTGGTCTCGCCGGAGGACGGCTCTCCTGTCGAGCCGCTCCGCGCCCGGCGCGACCCTATCTGCCGTGACACCGGTCGACCCGAAGCCGCCCGCGCCCCGCGCGCTCGGGGCGTGGAAATCCTGCACGAGGGTGAAACCGGGTCGGGCGATGCGCACGAAGACGAGCTGCGCCAGCCGATCGCCGGGCGAGATGACGATCGCGCCGCCCGCGCGCGGCGCCGGGTTGCGGTTCCAGGCCGAGACCGTGACCGGACCTTCGTAATCCGCGTCCACGATGCCGACCGTGTTGCCGAGCACCAGCCCGCGATGGCCGAGGCCGGAGCGTGGCGCGATGAGCCCGCACCAGCCGGGCTCTCCGATCCGCATCGCGAAACCGGCCGAGACGAGCGCGGGCGGGTCGCCAGGCTCCAGCGTCAGCGGGGCGTCGAGGCAGGCGTGGAGGTCGAGACCCGCGGCCTCGACCGATCCCCAATGCGGAAAGCCCCAGCCAGTAAGGCGCAGGTCGAGGATCTTGAGTGCGACCTGAGGAGCCATGCTCACTGCGGGACGGCCCCGTCCATCCTTGGGCAGAGGAGGGCCGACGCCCCAGACATCCCGGTATCATCCCATGCCGTCGTCATCAGCGCCGCGATCGTCCTCACAGCCGACCCAGTCCAGGCACATCGTCCGACGTCGTTCGATGCCGCTCTTCGTGCTGGCCGACCCGTCGTGCCAGCCGACCGGGCGTCAGCCGCACAAGGCTGGCGGCCGTATCCCGGCGAGTACTCCGAAGACTGGTGCCAGGCTCAGAGTATGCCTTCATGGGAACCCCGATACATCTCGATCCAACGCTTCAGCGATAACCGGCAGCCTGCAGCTCGAACAGGTCTGCATAGCGGCCGCGCGCCGCCAAGAGTTCGGCGTGCGACCCGGCCTCCCGGACCTTGCCGTCGGCCAGCACGATGATGCGGTCGGCCCGGCGCACCGTCGAGAAGCGATGCGAGATCAGGATCGCGGTGCGTCCGGCCGAGAGGTCGCCGAAGCGCTCGAACACCTCGGCTTCCGAACGGGCGTCGAGCGCCGCCGTGGGCTCGTCGAGGATGAGCACCTCGGCGTCCCGCATGTAGGCCCGGGCGATCGCGATCTTCTGCCATTCGCCGCCCGAGAGGTCGACGCCGTCCTCGAAGCGGCGGCCGAGCCGCTGGGCGTAGCCGGCCGGCAGCTTCGCCACGACCGCGTCCGCGAGAGCACGCGACGCCGCCCCGCCGATCCGCGCGTCGTCCTCGCGGGCCGCGATGCGGCCGACAGCGATGTTGTCGCCCGCCGTGAAGTCGAAGCGCACGAAATCCTGGAAGATCACGCCGACCCGGGAGCGGAGCTCGTCGAGGTCGTAGTCCCGCAGGTCCCGGCCATCGAGCAGGATGCGCCCCTCCGTCGGGTCGTAGAGGCGCGACAGCAGCTTGACGATCGTGGTCTTGCCGGCCCCGTTCTCGCCGACCAGCGCCACCACCTCCCCGGCCCCGATCGTCAGGCACAGGTGCCGGACGGCCCATCGCTCCGCCCCGGGATAACGGTAGCCGACATCCTCGAACACGAACCCGTCGGCGATCGGCCTCGGGAGCGGCTCCGGCCGCTCGGGCGACCGGATGCGGGGCCGGACGGTGAAGAACGAGAAGAGGTCGTCGAGGTACTGGGCCTGTCCGGAGAGCTGCGAGGCGCCGAGCAGCAGCCCTTCCACGAGCCCGCGCAGC
>CAXUHE010000002.1:0-7521 GCA_964250725.1 uncultured Enterovirga sp.
TGATGATGTTCATCGCCTCCGAGGTGATGTTCTTCGTCGCGTGGTTCTGGGCCTATTTCGACGCTGCCCTCTACCCGAACGACCCGATCCAGTACGCGCGCTCCGCTCTCGTCGAGGCATGGCCACCGAAGGGCATCGAGACCTTCGATCCCTGGCACCTGCCGCTTCTCAACACGCTGATCCTCTTGACCTCCGGCACGACCGTGACCTGGGCGCACCACGCCCTGATCGAGGGCGACCGGAAGGGCCTGTTGCAAGGGCTCGCGCTCACGATCGCGCTGGGTGCTTTGTTCTCGGTCTGCCAGGGGATCGAGTACAGCCACGCGGCCTTCGGCTTCTCCGGCCACATCTACGGCGCGACGTTCTTCATGGCGACGGGCTTTCACGGCTTCCACGTGCTCGTCGGCACGATCTTTCTCGCGGTGTGCCTGTGGCGCGCCTACGACAACCAGTTCACCACGACCCAGCATCTCGGCTTCGAGTTCGCCGCCTGGTACTGGCATTTCGTCGACGTGGTGTGGCTGTTCCTGTTCGCCGCCATCTACGTGTGGGGGTCGGGCGCGGAGGCGGCCGGAGGCTGACGCCGAGGGGTTCGGGGTTTTCGAAGGGCGGCTTCGGCCGCCCTTATCCGTCGAGCGGAGCCCGCCGCTCGACATCTCGGGCCGGGCGCACCACCTCTCGACCGGGCGATGTCGCGCTCCGAAGGGATATGATCCTTGGCCTACGCCCGCGCGCCTCAATCGCCCGTCTCGACCGGATTGCGGGGACGCTGCCCGCGCTGTGGTCAGGGCCGGCTCTTCAAGGGTTTTCTCAAGGTGCGACCCGAATGCGAGGTCTGCCATCTGGATTTCACCTTCATCGATTCAGGCGACGGGCCGGCCTTCTTCGTGATGAGCCTCGTGGGTATCGTGGTGGTGGGCCTCGCCATGTGGGTCGAGTTCACCTTCGAGCCGCCGATCTGGGTGCATATGATGCTCTGGATACCATTCACGATCCTGCTGAGCATCGGGCTCGTACGCCCGGCCAAGGGCCTCCTCATCGGGCTGCAATTCGCGAACAAGGCCGCCGAGGGGCGCATCAAACAGTGAATACGGTTCGGCTCGGCCCTGCCCGTCGAGGAGTGTGGCGGGGGCTGCTCCTGCCGGCCGCCGTCACCTTCGTCGGGCTCGCGGTCCTCATCGGGCTCGGATCCTGGCAGGTCGAGCGCAAGGCCTGGAAGGAGGGCCTCTTGAGGGCGATCGCGGAGCGCGCGCACGAGGCTCCCGGTACGATCGCTCCCGAGGCCGCGTGGCCGACATGGGAGGCCGCGACGGACGAGTTCCGCCGCGTCCGCCTCTCGGGGACGTTCCTCCACGATCGCGAGATCGCTCTGCATGGCTTGGCCGAGGAGCGCCGGGGCGACGCGCTCCAGGGTTTCTACGTCTTCACCCCGCTGCGGATGGCGGATGGTGCGACGGTGATGGTCAACCGCGGTTTCGTGCCGACGGACCTTCGCGATCCCGCGCGCCGGGCGGGCGGCCAAACGATCGGGCCTGTCGAGGTCACCGGGCTGGTGCGCGCGCCGGAGCGGCGGGGTGCGTTCGTCCCGGAGAACGATCCAGGGAAAGCCGAGTGGTTCGTGCGCGATCTCGGCCAGATGATCGAGGCGGGTCGGCTCGAGCGGGCCGCCCCGTTCTACGTCGATGCGGATGGGACGTCGAATCCGGGCGGTTGGCCTCGCGGAGGGCAGACCCAGCTCACATTGCCGAACAACCATCTCGGCTACGCGATCACCTGGTTCGGGCTCGCTGGCGCGCTGGCGGCTGTCTTCGCGCTCTACGCATCGAAGCGTGTGAGATCGGGGGGAGAGATCCTCACGGAGGATCGGGAGGGCGTGTCGGGCGATGCGGCGCTCGTCCGCACGACCGGATAGGTCGGAGGCGAGCCTCGCGGCCCGCCTCCGAGGCGGATCACATGCCGCGGCGCATCATCCGGCGGCGCATCACGTGGCGGCGCATCATGCGATGGCGCATCATGCGGCGCTCACCGCGCATCTGGACCTGAACGATGCCGCCATCCTGGGCGACACCGAGCGGGGCGGGCGCGACCGGAGCGGCCTGCGCGGCGCTTCCGAGGACGGCGAGGCCAGCGGCCACGATGATCGCAGAAAGAGTCGATCGCATATTCGTTCTCCTGATTGCCCCGAACGCGCCAGGATGGCTTTCGAACCGGGCCCGCGACACATACGCCGTTCCCCCCTGAATAGTTTCTGAGCAGTTCGGAAAAACACTCCGGCGCCACCTGATTCCCACATCGTGCCATGATGGGCTAAGACCCCCTCGAAAGGTCCTGTCCGTGCTTCACATCTCCACCCGCGGCGAGGCGCCGGCCCTCGGCTTCGCCGACGCGTTGCTCGCCGGGCTCGCCCGAGACGGCGGGTTGTACGTGCCCGAGACCTGGCCGGTGATCCCGGCGGGCGAGATCGCGGGTTTTCCCGGCCGACCCTACGCCGAGGTCGCGGAGGCGGTCCTGTCGCGACTCGTCGGCGATGCGATCGCACCCGACGCACTCTGCGCGATGATCGCGGAGTCCTACGCGACCTTCCGCCATCCGGCCGTCTGCCCGCTCGTGCAGATCGACGACAACCTCTTCGTGCAGGAGCTTTTCCACGGCCCTACGCTCGCCTTCAAGGACGTCGCGATGCAGCTCCTCGGGCGCATGATGGACCACGTGCTCGCGACACGCGGGCAGCGCGCCACGATCGTCGGTGCGACCTCCGGCGACACGGGCAGCGCGGCCGCGGCGGCTTTCGCGGGATCGTCGCGCGTCGACGTCTTCATCCTCTACCCGCACGGCCGCGTCTCGGAGGTACAGCGGCGTCAGATGACGACGCTCGATGCGCACAACGTCCACGCGATCGCGATCGAGGGCACCTTCGACGACGCGCAGGCCATGCTGAAGGCCATGTTCGGGCACGCGGCCTTCCGCGACGAGATGCGGCTGTCGGGCGTCAATTCGATCAATTGGGCGCGCGTCGCCGCCCAGGCCGTGTACTACTTCACCGCCGCCGTGGCGCTGGGCGGGCCCGGCCGGCCGGTCTCCTTCGCGGTCCCGACGGGCAATTTCGGCGACGTGCTCGCGGGATGGGTCGCGAAGCGGATGGGGCTGCCGATCGACACGCTCACCGTCGCCACGAATGCGAACGATATCCTGGCGCGCACCCTCGAGAGCGGCCGCTACGAGGTGCGGGGCGTCGTGCCCACGACCTCGCCCTCGATGGACATCCAGGTCTCGTCGAACTTCGAGCGGCTGCTCTTCGAAGCGCATGGCCGCGACCACCAGGCCGTCCGGCGGATGATGGCGGGGCTCGCCCAGTCCGGCGCCTTCGAGATCGCGCCCGCCCCGCTCGCGGCGATCCGGCGCGAGTTCGATGCCGCCGCGGTGCCCGAGCCCGAGGTCGCGGACGAGATGGCGCGCACCTGGGCCGAGACGCGCTACCTCCTCGACCCGCATACCGCGATCGGCACGCGGGCGGCGCGCCGCCGTCTCGCGGACCACCCGGCGACGCCGGTCGTCGCGCTTGCGACAGCGCACCCGGCGAAGTTCCCCGACGCCGTGCTGCGGGCAACGAGGCAGCGCGCCGAGCTGCCGGCCCACCTCGCGGACCTCATGCACCGCCCCGAGCGCACGGTCGTCCTGCCGAACGACGTCTCGGTCGTCGAGCGCCATATCCGCCGCGAGGCGCGCGCCGTCACCGGACGGGCCGCGTGAGCGGCGTCGTGGACGAGGCGGGCGTCCGGCTCTCCCGGCTCGCGAACGGTCTCACCGTCGCGACCGAGTCGATCCCGGGCATCCGCACCGCCACGGTCGGCGTGTGGGTGGCGGCGGGCTCGCGCCACGAGCGCGAGGACGAGCACGGGCTGTCGCACCTCATCGAGCACATGGCGTTCAAGGGCACCGAGCGGCGCAGCGCCCGGCGCATCGCGGAGGACGTCGAGAACGTCGGCGGCGAGATCAACGCCGCGACCTCGACCGAGTTCACGAGCTACTCGGCCCGCGTGCTGGCCGAGGATGTGGGCCTCGCGGTCGACGTGCTCGGCGACATCCTGACTGGCTCGCTGTTCGATCCGGGCGAACTCGCGCGGGAGAAGAACGTCATCCTGCAAGAGTTTGCCTCCGTGGAGGACTCACCAGACGACGTCGTGACCGACGCCTTCATGGAGGTCGCGTTCGCGGGTCAGGCGATCGGTCGGCCAATCCTTGGGAGGCCGGAGACCATCGAGCGCTTCGACGCCGGCATGATCAGGGCCTTCATGGCGCGCCAGTACGGGCCGGACCGCATGGTGCTGGCGGCCGCGGGCGCGATCGACCATGACCGGCTGGTCGAGGCCGCCGAGGCCGCACTCGGCGGGCTGAAACCTGTCACCCCGCCCGGCCTCGAAGCTGCCTCCTACGGGGGTGGCGAGCGACGGCTCAGGCGCAAGCTCGAGCAGGCGAACGTCGTCATCGGATTGCCGGGGGTCTCGTTTCGCGATCCCAGGTATTTCGCGACCCACATGTTCGCCCACGCGCTGGGCGGCGGGCTCACGTCCCGCCTCTGGCACGAGGTCCGCGAGACGCGCGGGCTCGCCTACTCGATCGACGCCTTTCACTGGCCCTTCACGGATTGCGGATTGTTCGGCATCGGGGCCGGCACGGCTGCGGGCGACCTCGCCGAACTCGTCGAGGTCTCGATCCGGATGGCGCGCGAGACGGCCGCGACCCTCCAGCCGGACGAGCTCGCCCGCGCCAAGGCGCAGCTGAAGGTCGCGATGCTGGCGGCGCTGGAAACGCCGGGCGGGCGCATCGAGCGCGCCGCGCGACAGCTCCTGGCCTGGGGACGGGTGATCCCCCCGGAGGAGACGGTCGCGCATGTCGACGCGGTCACGGTCGACGAAGTTCGCGAGGCGGGGCGCGCCGCGCTTGCCGGACCGCCGACGCTCGCGGCGATCGGGCCGATCCGCGCCCTGCCGCCTCTCGGCCGCATCGCGGCGGACCTCAGAGCGTGAAACGGCGGCTCAGCGCGACCATCGCGGGCCTGATGCTCGCGATGACGGCCGCCGCCGCAGAGACGCCCTACACGGATCTCGGCCGGCTCATCTCGTCGCGCGAGTACCGCTACGGCTACGCCTACGCGCCGGCCCTGATCCGCGACGGCGCGACCATCCACATGCTGTTCTGCAGCTACGGCCGGCCGGGCATCTGGGACCACATCCGCTACGCCCGCTCGGAGGACGAAGGCCGGTCCTGGAGCGCGCCGGCGGTCGCGATGGCGGGGACCGACGAGACCGGCGAGCGGGCGGCCTGCGACCCCTCCCTCGTGCGCTACCGGGCGCCCGGGGATGCGCACCCCTACTGGTACCTGTTCTACTCGGGCAATCCGCTGAACGTCGGGACCGCGATCTTTCTCGCACGGGCCGACGCGATCGAGGGTCCTTACGCGAAATGGACGCGCCGCGGCACGTGGGAGCCAGACGCGGCCGATCCCGCAGTCGTGATCGCGCCCGCGCGGCCCCACCCCGACGATACGGGCTTCTACGGGGCCGGCCAGACGAGCGTGGTGCTCCGGCGGGAAGGGCTCGGTCTCTGGTACACGGACGACAGCGGGTGCGAGAAGCCGTGCGCGCGCATCTTCGAGGCGAGGAGCGAGGACCCGACGCGATGGCCGCCCGCCTCACCCACGAACGTCGCGGGTGCTTCCTCCGTCGACGTCAAGCGCGATCCCGAGCGGGGCGGATACGCCATGATCGAGATCGTCGCACAGCATACCGGCGCCTCAATACTGGCCGTGCGGCGCTCCCGTGACGGGCGCGGCTGGAGCGTGCCGACGACGCTCTGCGGCGAGGGCTGCTTCGACCGCTTCGCGCATAACGTCGGGATCGCGGGCTTCCCCGGGGGCGAACTCGCCCGCGGCCCCGCGCTCGTCGTCTACGGCGCGCCCTCCGATCGTGACCCGGCCTGCGGCTCGTGCTGGGGCAAATGGGACCTGTTCGGCGGTCTCGCGACGCTGCCGCCCTGAGCATCGGCCGCGTCCTCGTTTCAGCCTCAAAGATCGGCGACGAGCAGCGACCAGACCGGAGCGCGGCGCGTTCGGCCTCTCCGCCTTGTCCCGAAGCTTGACCGTGTTAGTGAGGCATGCCGGTCGCCCCGATCCGAAAACCGGAAGCCCCTCCATCTCCTGTCGCACCCTCTCCCACGCCTTCGCGATCCTCATCCTGTCCGCGGTGATGATCTGCGCGTCGCCTGGCGCCCGCGCGGTCGAGGCAGTGCGGGTCGCGCCGGATTCGACCGCGATCGACCTGACACCGATGATCGAGCGGCCGGGCTCGGACGGCGACCTCGTGCAGCTCTCGACCGCGCCGAGCCGCGACGGCATCGTCCGGCGGATCGCCGTGAAGGCGCGCGAGGCCGGCTCCCGGCCGGATTGGATCGCGTTCGCGCTTACCAACTCGTCCGATGAGATTATCGAGCGCCTGCTCGTGGCGCCGCATTTCCGGCTCTCGGGATCGGGCGTCGTGTGGCCCGATCTCGGGTCCCGTCGGATCGCCGCCATCACGGCGAGCGAGGGCGAACAGCCGGAGGCGGAGACGAGCCCGGACGCCGACCTGTTCCAGATCACGCTGAACCCCGGCACGACGATCACCTTCGTGGCCGAGCTCGCCGCGCGGGACGTGGGGCAGGTCTACCTGTGGGAGGCGGACGCCTATAAGCAGAAGGTCAACGGCCTGACGCTCTACAAGGGCATCATCATCGGCATTGCGGGGCTGCTCGCGCTCTTCCTCACGGTCGTGTTCGTGGTCAAGGGCGCGCTGGTCTTCCCCGCAGCCGCCGCGCTCGCCTGGTCGGTGCTCGCCTATGCGTGTATCGATTTCGGGTTCTTCCAGCGCATCTTCACGCTGCCCGAGGCGGCCGAGCGCATCTACCGGGCCGGCGCGGAAGCGGTGCTCGCCGCCGCGCTGCTCGTATTCCTCTTCGCCTATCTCAACCTCAGCCGCTGGCACGTGCGCTACGGCCGCGTGACGCTGTTCTGGTTCGTGTTCCTCGCGGCCCTCGTGTGCCTCGCGGTCGTCAATCCGCCGGTCGCGGCCGGTGTCGCCCGGATCTCGATCGCGGCGCTCGCGGTGGTGGGCCTGATCCTGATCGTGCACCTCGCGCTGCACGGGTTCGACCGGGCGATCCTGCTCGTCCCGACCTGGATGCTGCTCGTGGCCTGGGTCTCGGCCGCGGGATTCACGGTGATGGGACGCCTCGGGACCGATCTCGTACAGCCGGCACTCGTCGGCGGGCTCGTGCTCATCGTCATGCTCATCGGCTTCACGGTCATGCAGCACGCCTTCCAGGGCGGGGGATTGCCGGTCGGGCTCGGGGGCGACACGGAGCGCCGTGCGCTGGCGCTCTCGGGATCGGGCGACGCGGTGTTCGACTGGGACACGGTCGGGGACCGCGTCTTCGTCTCGCCCGAGCTCGACCCGCGCGCGCTCGCCGCCACCCTCGACGAGTACC
>CAXUHE010000002.1:7531-63613 GCA_964250725.1 uncultured Enterovirga sp.
GTCTCGGACGTGGCCCTGCTGAACCGGTTCAGAGGCGCAGCCGACTGGATCGAGGCCGTGCACAGCTTCGACCGCGACCGGCTCCAGGCCGCCCTCGACGCCGTGATCGAGAACCGGCGCGGACGGCTGACGCACGATTTCCGCCTGCGCGCCGCGGCCGGGGCCTATCACTGGTTCCGCCTCAAGGCGCGCCCGGTCATCGGGCAGGACGGCGAGGTGGTGCGGATCGTCGGGACCGTCGCGGACGTGACGGAGATGAAGACCGCCGAGGACCGCCTTCTGCACGACGCCGTGCACGACAACCTGACCGGGCTTCCCAACCGGCAGCTCTTCCTCGACCGGCTGGACGCGGCGCTGACCAACGCGGCGGCGTCCGGCGACCTGCGCCCGACCCTCTTCGCCTTCGACCTCGACCGCTTCAAGCGCGTCAACGAGTCGGTCGGGCACGCGGCCGGCGACCAGATCCTCCTCACGCTGTCGCGCCGGATCAGCCGCCTGCTCCGGCCGCAGGACACGCTGGCGCGGATCGCGGGCGACGAGTTCGCGGCGATCATCCTCTCGGAGCGCGTCGAGGAGCGGATCGACACGCTGGCCGACCTCATCCGCCAGACGATCTCGACACCGATCACCTACGCGGAGCGCGAGATCTTCCTGACGGGCTCGGTCGGCGTCTCGCGATACGATCCCGAGCTCGCCCCGAAGGGGGACGATTTCCTGAAGAGCGCCCAGCTCGCGCTGACGCACGCGAAGCGTCTCGGCGGCGACCAGGTCGTGGCCTTCCGGCCCGGGATGCGCCAGCAGCGCCGCAACGACCGCACCGGGCTGGACAGCGATCTCCGGCGCGCGGTCGATCGCGGCGAGATCCGGGTCGCCTACCAGCCGATCGTCCGGCTGGAGGACAGGACCATCGCGGGCTTCGAGGCGCTGCTGCGCTGGGACCATCCGCGCTTCGGCCAGGTGAGCCCGCAGGTCTTCATCCCGATCGCGGAGGAGACGGGGCTGATCGTCGATCTCGGGGTGTTCGCGCTGGAGCGCGCCGCCGCCGAGCTCGCCGCCTGGCAGGCGGCGCTCGACGTCGATCCGCCGATCTTCGCCTCGGTCAACGTCTCGAGCCGCCAGCTCCTGAAGCACGACCTCCTGCACGACCTGAAGACGGTGCTGGCGCGCACGGGCGTCGCGCCGGGCTCCCTCAAGCTCGAACTGACCGAGAGCCTGGTGATGGAGAACCCCGAATACGCGGCCCAGATCCTGAACCGCATCCGCGACCTCGGGGCCGGCCTCTCGCTCGACGATTTCGGCACCGGCTACTCGGCGCTGTCCTACCTGCAGCGCTTCCCGTTCGACACGATCAAGATCGACCAGAGCTTCGTGCGGGACCTCGCGCACGGCAAGCCCGTCATCCTGCGCTCCATCGTCAAGCTCGCCCAGGAGCTCGGCATGGACGTCGTGGCGGAGGGCGCGGAGACGGAATCGGACGCGATCGAGCTCTACCAGCTCGGCTGCGACTACGCGCAGGGCTTCGTGTTCTCCGAGGCGATGACGCCAGCGGCTGCCCGCCGCCTCGTCGGAGCCGCGCCCGAGACCGCCGGAGCCCGCTAACCGGCGACGAGCCGGTTCGCCACGTCCTCGGCGATCGACATCGCGGATGTCAGGCCCGGGCTCTCGATGCCGAAGAGTTGCACGAGACCGCTGACACCGTGATCCGCCGGACCGTCGATGACGAAATCGGCCGCGGCCTCGCCCGGTCCGGTGAGCTTCGGCCGAATGCCGGAATAGTCCGGCACGAGCGCGCCGTCCGGCAGGCCCGGCCAGTAGCGCCGGATGGACGCGTAGAAGCTACGGCCCCGCTCCGGATCGACCTCGTAATCCTCGCGCTCCACCCACTCGACGTCCGGACCGAACCGCATGCGCCCGGCGAGGTCGAGCGTGAGGTGGGTGCCGAGCCCGCCATCGACCGGCGCCGGGTAGATCAGCCGCGAGAAGGCGGGTCTGCCCGTGCATCCGAAATAGTTGCCCTTCGCGTAGACGAGTCGGGGTATGCGCGCCTGCGGGTAGCCCTCGACGGCCCTCGCGACCGCCTGAGCTCCGAGGCCAGCCGCGTTCACGACCGCGTCGACCGTCAGCGCACCCGGCTCCTCTCCGCCGTAGCGGACGTCCCAGCCGAGGCGGGTCGGCGCCATGCCTTCGACCGCCGAGTTCAGCGCCACGACGCCGCCCGCGTCCTCGAGATCGCCCTGGAGCGCCAGCATGAGGGCATGGCTGTCCACGATCCCGGTCGTCTCGGACAGGAGTGCGGCGCGGCAGGCGAGGTTCGGCTCCATCGCGCGCGCGACCGCGCCGTCGGTGAGTTTGAGGCCCGACACCCCGTTCGTCACGCCCTGCTGGTGGATGCCCTCGATCTTCTCGCGCTCGAGATCGTTCGTCGCCACCACGAGCTTGCCGCACGCGCGGTGCGGTACGCCGTGCTTCGTGCAGTAGGCGTAGAGCATGCGCCGGCCCTCGACGCAGTGTCGCGCGCGCAGCGACCCCGTCGGGTAGTACAGCCCCGCGTGGACGACCTCGCTGTTGCGCGAGGACACGCCCGTGCCGATCCCGCACTCCCGCTCCGCCACGATGACGGAGTGGCCGCGACGCGCGAGCGCGCGGGCAGAGGCCAGCCCGACGACGCCCGCCCCGACGACGAGGATCTCCATCAGGTCACGACCACGGATCGATGAGCGGGATGCCGCAACCGGAGAAGTGCCGGGTGTTGCGGGTGGCGAGCGTCATGCCGTGGACGGACGCGGTCGCGGCGATGAACGCGTCCATCGCGTCGAGAGCCCGCCCGCCTCGCTGCGTCTCGGCCATCAGAGTCCCCCAGCGGAGCGAGATCGGCAGATCGACCACGAGGCACCGCCCCGCGAACCGCTCGAGCAGCTGGTCCTCGAACCAGGACTGAAGCGAGGCCTGCCGCTTTCCGCCAGGCAGGAGACGGATGCCCCGGGCGATCTCCGCAGCGCTGACCGTGCTGATGAACACGCGCTCCTCGTCGAGGCCGTTGAGCCAATCGAGAACCGCGCGATCTGGCTTCGGGGCCGCCCATTCCGACAGGACGTTCGTGTCGAGCAGCAGGCTCACAAATCGATCGTCCGGGGCGCCGCGAAGGGCCGGTCGAGATCGAGGCCCGATCCCCTCAGGGGCGAATTGGCGAGGAAATCGCCCAGCGGCACGCGGGGCTTCGTGCGCCGCTCCCACTCCTCGACCGACACGACGACCGCGGTCTCGCGGCCGTTGCGCGTGATCGTCTGCGGCCCCTGCGTCCGGGCCCGTTCCAGCATCTCGCTGAACCGCGCCTTCGCGGATGCCACGTTCCAGGCGGGCTGTATCGTGCTCATCGCAAAAATCTAGTCACTTTGACCTGTATAGTCAACATTGTGGATTGCAGTCCAGGACTGTGGTGTCTCACAGCATCTCCAGCGGTCGCGCCGCGTGTGGCGGCGGGAAGGCGCGGTCGAGCTCGGCGAGATCGGCGGGCGTCAGGACGATGTCGAGCGCGGCGCGGTTCTCACGCACGTGCTCCGCCCGTCCGGCCTTCGGGATCGCGATCAGGCCCGGACGGCGCAGGATCCAGGCGAGCGCGACCTGGGCCGGCGTCGCGCCGTGGCGTTCGCCGACGCGCGCGAGGACGGGGTGGCCCAGCATGCGGCCCTGCTCGACCGGCGAGTAGGCCATGACCGGGATGGCGCGCTCCCGGCACCAGGGTTCGAGATCGAACTCGATGCCGCGCCGCGTGAGGTTGTAGAGGACCTGGTCGGTCGCGACGGCCGACCCTCCGGGCAGTCCCGCGAGCTCGGCCATGTCGTCGAGGTCGAGGTTGCTGACGCCCCAGTGGCGGATCTTGCCCGCCCGCACGAGGTCGTCGAAGCCCGCGACCGTCTCGGCCAAGGGGACGCCGCCGCGCCAGTGCAGCAGGTAGAGGTCGATCCGGTCGGTGCGCAGGCGCGCGAGGCTGCGCTCGCAGGCCGCGATCGTGCCGCGCCGGCCGGCGTTCGAGGGCAACACCTTCGAGACCAGGAAGGCGTCGTCCCGCCGTCCATCGAGCGCCTCGCCCACGAGCGTCTCGGACGCGCCGTCCGCGTACATCTCGGCCGTGTCCACGAGCGTGAGGCCGAGATCGAGACCGAGTCGCAGGGCGGCGATCTCGTCGCGCCGCCGCGCCGGGTTCTCGGCCATGGTCCAGGTGCCCTGCCCCAGCACGGGCACGGCCTCGCCGGAGGGGAGCTTGGTGGTCGGAACCGGACTCGTCATCGGGGGGCGAACCGCGCCGGACGGGCGCGGTTCCGGATCGCTCAGGCGGCGATCGACATCGCGGGCGCGGCCGCCCGGACGTCGGCGTCGACGTGGTCGGCGAAGCGCGTGAAGTTCGTCTCGAACATGCCGACGAGCCGTTTCGCGGTCTCCGCGAAGGCCGCCTTGTCCGCCCAGGTCTTCACCGGGTAGAGGATGTGCGGCTCGACGCCCGGCACCGAGGTCGGCACCGCGAAGCCGAAATACGGGTCGCGCCGGTAGTCGCTCCTCGCGAGCGAGCCGTCGAGCGCGGAGGTGAGGAGCCGTCGCGTGACGCGGATCGGCATGCGCCGTCCGGTCCCGTACCCGCCGCCCGTCCAGCCCGTATTGACGAGCCAGCAATCGACGCTGTGCTTGGCGATGAAGTCGCGCAGCAGGTTCGCGTAGACGGATGGGTGCAGCGGCAGGAAGGGCGAGCCGAAGCAGGTCGAGAACTCGGGCTCGACGCCGACGAGCCCCCGCTCGGTGCCCGCGACCTTCGCGGTGTAGCCGGACAGGAAGTGGTACATCGCCTCCGCGGGCGTGAGCTTCGCGATCGGCGGCAGCACGCCGAAGGCGTCCGCTGTCAGCATCACGATGTTCTTCGGGATGCCGCCCCGGCCGGTGCGCGACGCGTTCGGGATGAAGTCGAGCGGGTAGGCGGAGCGGGTGTTCTCCGTCTTGGTCTCGTCGTCGAAATCGACCACGCGGGTGTCGGGGTCGAACACGACGTTCTCCAGCACCGTGCCGAAGCGCAGGCTCGCGTCGTAGATCTGCGGCTCGGCCTCGCGCGAGAGGCGGATGCACTTCGCGTAGCAGCCGCCCTCGAAGTTGAAGATGCCGCCCTTCGACCAGCCGTGCTCGTCGTCCCCGATCAGCGTGCGGTTCGGGTCGGCGGAGAGCGTCGTCTTGCCAGTGCCGGAGAGGCCGAAGAAGATCGCGCTGTCGCCCGCCGCATCCTCGTTCGCCGAGCAGTGCATCGGCACGACGCCCTTCTTCGGCAGCACGTAGTTCAGGTAGGTGAAGACCGACTTCTTCATCTCGCCCGCGTAGGACGAGCCGCCGATCAGCACGATGTTGTTGGTGAAGTCGCAGGCGACGACCGTCTCCGTGCGGCAGCCGTGGCGGGCGGGGTCCGCCCGGAAGGACGGCAGGTCGACGATCGTGAGCTGCGGCACGTAGCCGGCGAGATCGCCGCGGTCCGGCCGGATCAGCAGGTTGCGGATGAAGAGCGAGTGCCAGGCGTATTCCGTGAAGACCCGTGCCCGCACGCGATGCGCCGGATCGGCTCCCCCGTAGAGGTCCTGCGCAAACAGCGTCTTGCCCTCGGCATGGGCCAGGAAATCGGCACGGAGCGTCTCGAACTGGGCCCGCGTGATCGCGCCGTTATTGTCCCACCAGATCTCGCCCTCGGTCGCCTCGTCGCGCACGACGAACTTGTCCTTCGGGCTGCGGCCGGTATGGCTGCCCGTGTCCGCCGCGAGCGCGCCGCCGTCGATCAGGCTCGCCTCGCCGCGCACCACCGCCATCTCGGCGAGCTTCGCGGCTTCCATGTTCCAGAATACGGTCTGCAGGTTCCTGAACCCGAAACTCTCTGCGCCGGCCTCCGGATTGCGTGTACCGATATTGTCCACCAGGTTTCCTCCGGTCGTTATTGAGAGGCCCGCGGTCATCGCACCGGCGGGATCGACTGGCGGCATACAAGATAGGAGCGGGCGGCCTCAAGCAATACGCGAAGGTTGTGTTAACCGTGGGCGCGCGCCTGTGCCGCGAGATCGACGAGCGTGCGGCGAAGCGCCCCGGCATCCGTGACACGTTCGGGGAAGACGAGGCGGG
Organism: uncultured Enterovirga sp.; assembly: GCA_964250725.1. Taxonomy (GTDB): domain Bacteria; phylum Pseudomonadota; class Alphaproteobacteria; order Rhizobiales; family Beijerinckiaceae; genus Enterovirga. The sequence goes on from CAXUHE010000002.1 coordinate 13,673, forward strand.
CCGTGAGGTCGCCCGCCGCGAGGTCCATGCCTTCGGGGTCGAGTCCTGTCGCGCGCCACTCCCCGTCCGGGGCTCCGGCGAGGCGGGTCGCGTAGAGCCGGATCGCGTCGGCATGGTCGTCGTTCATGTGCGCGACCGCGCCTTCCTCGGCGAGGAGGAGCGGGTCGGCCCCGTCGAGGTCGGTCGCCATCTCGACACCCGTGAGGCGGGCCGCCTTCGCGAAGCCGCCGTTCAGATGGCCAGCCTCGATGACAAGACGGCGAAAGGTGAAATCCGGGAAGTCGACGTAGAGTTCGGCCTTTGGGTGGCGCGCGAGGAAACGCCGCCGCACCGCCTCGCCGTCCGCGACGTCCAGCCGTCCCGATACGGTCAGCCTCGGATGCGCCAGCGGATCGCCCTTGCCCGAGGTCGCGAGCAGGATGGAGGCGCGCGGGTCGGCCTCCATGTTCCGGGTGTGGGCCGAGAGCCGCGAGACCAGGATCAGCGGTGCGCCGCCGGAATCGGTCGCGACCGTGACGAGCGAGGCGAAGGGGGCGCCCGTCTCGGCGTCGAGCGTCGCGAGCGACCCTGCCCGAACGCTCCGCAACAGCCGTTTCGCGAGCGCCACGCCCTCGAACTCGCCAGCAATCTCCGCTGTCTCCGCCATGCCGTGTCCTGCCTCCTGCCCATCGGATTGGCAAATACCTGCGTCTTGCCTTAATTGATCGGGATATCGCGGATCGCCGGGCACCGATGTACCGGGCGCCGACGAGTGGCTACGCCACGGAATGGTCGGATCTTCCGGCCGGTCGAGGAGACCTGATGCCCACCATCGCCCTCGTGGATGACGATCGCAACATCCTGGCCTCGGTGTCGATCGCCCTCGAATCGGAAGGCTACCGCATCCACACCTATACGGATGGAGCCTCCGCGTTCGATGGGCTGCGCCAGTCGCCGGCCGATCTTGCAATCCTGGACATCAAGATGCCCCGCATGGACGGCATGGAGCTCCTGCGGCGGCTGCGCCAGAAGTCCGACATGCCGGTCATCTTCCTGACCTCGAAAGACGAGGAGATCGACGAATTGTTCGGCCTCAAGATGGGCGCGGACGATTTCATCCGGAAGCCGTTCTCGCAGCGCCTCCTCGTCGAGCGCGTTAAGGCCGTCCTGCGCCGCGGCGCCCCCAAGGACGGCGCGCCCACGAAGGAGAGCGACGCCAAGGCGCTGGAGCGGGGCGCACTCAAGATGGATCCCGAGCGCCACACCTGCACCTGGAAGGGCGAGCCGGTGACGCTGACCGTGACCGAGTTCCTGATCCTGCAGGCGCTGGCGACGCGCCCGGGCGTCGTGAAGAGCCGCAACGCGCTCATGGATGCGGCCTACGACGACCAGGTCTACGTCGATGACCGGACCATCGACAGCCACATCAAGCGGCTCCGCAAGAAGTTCAAGGTGGCGGACAACGCCTTCGACATGATCGAGACGCTGTACGGTGTCGGCTACCGTTTCAAGGAAGCCTGACACGACGCGCGCCGACGCCCGGCCGGGACCCTCGCCCGCGCCCGGCCTCATCGCGCGCCTGATCAGGCGCGTTCGGCGGATCGCGCGGCGCAGCCTCGGGCGGGCCTCGTCGAGCCTCACGCGCCGCATCGTCGTCCTCAACCTCGCGGGGCTGGTCGCGCTGCTGATCGGCTTTCTGACGCTGAACCAGTTCCGCCAGGGGCTGATCGAGGCGCGGGTCGGTAGCCTGCTCATCCAAGGCGAGATCATCGCAGGCGCGATCACCGCGTCCGCGACCGTCGATACGGGCGCGATCGTGATGGATCCCGACCGCCTCCTCCAGATGCAGGCGGGCGAGCCCCAGAGCCCCTCGGAGGAGACGCTCTCACCGCTCGAGTTCTCCATCAACCCGGAGCGCGTCGCGCCGCTCCTGCGCCGCCTCGTGACCCCGACGGGCACGCGCGCCCGGATCTACGACCACGAAGGGACGCTGACGCTCGATACGCGCACGCTCTACTCGCGCGGCGACCTTCAACGCGGCGACCTGCAACGCGGCGACCTGCAACGCGTCGAGCCGGCGCCGCTGAAGAAGAGCGCGCCGAGCCTCGTCGAGCGGGCCTATTCGGGCATCGCCGGCCTGTTCGGGCGCGACCGGCCGGCGAGCGAGGAGACGGGTCCGAGCGACGCGCGCAGACTGGCGGAGGTGCAGCGCGCGCTGGCCGGCCAGGCTGCCTCGACTGTGAGGACGAACGAGCGTGGCGAGACCATCGTGTCCGTCGCCGTGCCGATCCAGCGCCAGCGCGCGGTGCGGGGCGCGCTCCTTCTCTCCACACAGGGCGGCGCGATCGACGCGATTCTCGCGTCCGAGCGCTTCGCCCTGCTCCAGGTCTTCCTGGTTGCGGCACTCGTCATGATCGTCCTGTCGGCGCTGCTCGCGGGCGCGATCGCGGGGCCTGTTCGCCGGCTCGCGGACGCCGCCGAGCGCGTGCGGCGGGGCATCAAGTCGCGCCAGGAGATCCCCGACTTCACATCGCGCTCGGACGAGATCGGGCATCTCTCCGGCGCGCTGCGGGACATGACGCAGGCGCTCTACAACCGCATCGACGCGATCGAATCCTTCGCGGCCGACGTGGCGCACGAGCTGAAGAACCCGCTCACCTCGCTGAGGAGCGCGGTCGAGACCCTGCCCGTCGCCAAGACCGAAAACTCGCGCGAGCGGCTGATGTCGATCATCCAGCACGACGTGCGCCGCCTCGACCGCCTCATCAGCGACATCTCGGATGCGTCGCGCCTCGAGGCCGAGCTCGCGCGCTCGGAGACCGAGCCCGTCGACATGCGCCGCCTCCTGGAGACGCTCACCGCCGTCGCGAACGAGCGTCGCCGTCCGCACGAACCCCGCGTCGTGCTCAGCGTGGATCCGGCGCCGTCGGACGCCTACATGGTGCCCGGCCACGATTCGCGCCTCGGCCAGGTCTTCACCAACCTCCTCGACAACGCCCGCTCGTTCTCGCCACCCGAGACGGTTGTGGAGGTTCGCCTGCGCCTCGTGCGCGACGGGATCGAGGCCGTGGTCGAGGATCGCGGTCCCGGCATTCCGGACCACGCGCTGGAGCGGATCTTCGAGCGCTTCTACACCGATCGCCCTGACCACGGCTTCGGACAGAATTCGGGCCTCGGCCTCTCGATCTCACGCCAGATCGTGGAGGCGCATGGCGGGACCGTCGAGGCCTCGAACCGGGCGGCCGCCGGCACGTCGGCACAGGACACGGGCGCGCGCTTCACCACGATCCTGCCGAGGGCGCGGGCGAGCCGCCGCCGGTGAGCCCCGGCGAGATCACGCTTCACGCGACTTGCGTCGTGCTGGGGGAGGACGGGATCCTAATCCGCGGCGCATCGGGCGTCGGCAAGTCATCGCTCGCGCTCGACCTGATCGACCGCGTGACTGCGGGCGGGCGCTTTGCCCGGCTGATCTCGGACGACCGCGTCCGCGTGTCGGGGCGCTCGGGTCGGCTCGTGGCGCGAGCCGTCCCGTCGATCGCGGGCCGGGTGGAGATACGCGGGATCGGCATCGTGGCGATCCCGCACGAGCCGGCCTGCATCCTGCGTCTCGTGATTGATCTTGATGGAAAGCCGCCTCGCATGCCGGAGCTGCACGCCCGATACGCGGACGTCCTGGACATCCGCCTGCCCCGCATCAAGGTCGACCCGAGGGCCGCGCCCGGCGTGCTCCGCCTCTGGAGCGAGATCGGGATCGGGAGAACCATCGCCTCCCTAACGGCCGAACTGTGACAAGGATGACGCTCTCGTGACCGTTTCGTGAGCAAATGGTCGCATCGCTCTTGCGTTCTGCTTCGCACTGCACAAAAATGGACCCCTACCCTGCCGGGTCAGGACGACGTTCTCTCATGATTGGTATGGTGCTCGTAACGCACGGGCAGCTCGCGACGGAATTCAGGTCCGCGCTCGAGCATGTCGTCGGCCCTCAGGACCAGATCGAGACGGTCACGATCGGGCCGGAGGACGACATGGACACGCGACGCCAGGACATCATGGCGGCGGTGCGGCGCGTCAATTCGGGTTCGGGCGTCGTGGTCCTGACGGACATGTTCGGCGGCACGCCGTCGAACCTCGCGCTGTCCTGCATGAACGGCGGCTCGGTCGAGGTGGTGGCGGGCATCAATCTGCCGATGCTGATCAAGCTCGCCTCCGTGCGCGACGAGGAGATCCTGCGCGACGCCGTCCTGCACGCCCAGGAGGCCGGCCGGAAATACATCAACGTCGCGTCCCGCGTCCTCGCGGGCAAATGAGCGATCTCGACGCCGAGCCCGAGGCCGAGATCCCCGACGGCGTCGCGCATCGCCGCCTCCTCATCGTCAACCGAAAGGGCCTGCACGCCCGCGCCTCCGCGAAATTCGTCCAGACGGTCGAGCGCCACGACGCCGTCGTGACGGTCACACGCTCCGGCGAGACCGTCGGAGGCCGCTCGATCATGGGGCTCCTCACGCTCGGCGCTGCGAAAGGCACCACGATCCTGGTCACGGCCGAGGGGCCGGACGCCGAGGTGAGCCTCGACGCGATCGCGGCACTGATTGCCGATCGGTTCGGCGAAGAGGAGTAGCCCGCCGGCTGCTACGCGGCGGACACGTCCTCTGCCTTGGCGACTTGCTCGGCCGCGAGCTTCGCGTCGATCGCGTTCACCTTGGCGAGCGCGGGACGCTCCCTGAAGCGTGCGAGATAGGCCATGATCTCGGGCCGCTCGGGCACGATCTTGAACATCGTGCTCCAGCTGAGCGCCATGCCCCACAGGACGTCGGCCGCGGTGAACCGCTCGCCCAAGAGCCACGGCCCGTCGCGGAGCTGGGCCACGACCGCGTCGAGTACCGCGTCATAGGTGCCGTAGGGCGACATCGCGGTGGGGCCAGGCTCGCGCGACATAGCGCGATCGACGATCGCCGGCTCGAAGCTCGACCCGTAGAACACGAGCCAGCGCAGGTACGGCCCACGTCGAGGATCATCGAGCGCGGGCGCGAGACCCGCCTCGGGGAACAGGTCGGCGAGATAGATCGTGATCGCGCCCTGCTCGGTCACGACCGCGTCGCCGTGCCGGATCGCCGGCACCTTGCCCAGCGGATTGAGCGCCAGGAAGGCGGGCTGTCTCTGCTCGCCGGCCTTCATGTCGACGACGTGCAGATCGTACGCGGCGCCGAGTTCCTCCAGCAGCATGAGGATGCCGGACGAGCGCGTCCGGGGCGCGTGGAACAGCGTCAGGCGGCGATCCGGTGTCATGGGCGTCTCCTCGCGATGGCGCGCTCCCTAGCATGAAGCCCCCGCAGAGGCGACGCGGAGGCCAGACCTCGCTATGACGCCCGTGAAATCCGCCGAGAGCGGGCTTGTGGGGAGATCGTGATGTCGGGCGCCCGGATCGAGAGATCGCGTTTCCAGGAGATCGCGCCCGACGTCGTGTCGGCGCTCCGCAACCTGGGTCAGGCCGCGCTGAGCTCGGGGCTCGATGCCGGCCTCCTCGAACTCGTGAAGTTGCGGGCCTCGCAGATCAACGGCTGCGCGTTCTGCATCCAATACCACTTGATCGAGGCGCGCCGGCTCGGTGTCGCGGGCCAGAAGCTCGATCTCGCGGTCGCCTGGGAAGAAGCGGACATCTTCACCGCTCGCGAGCGTGCGGCGCTCGCCTGGACGGAGGCGCTGACGGAGATCGCCGGGATCGGCATCTCGGACGACGATTTCGAGGAGGTCCGCGACTCCTTCTCGGAGGCGGAACTCGCACATCTCACGGCCGCGATCGGGACGATCAACATGTGGAATCGGATCGCGGTCGCGTTTCGCTACGATCCGCCGGGCCCGACACCGGTGTAACGTGATGGGCGCATGGCTGCGGCACGCAGATCCACGTCGCCGTCCACCCTGCTAATGTCGGAGATGCAGATTGCGGGCTTGTGGCGGATCGCGCCCGCGATTATACGCGTGCGCAGGTCAGCTCCCATCGTCTAGTGGCCTAGGACGTCGCCCTCTCACGGCGAAAACAGGGGTTCGAGTCCCCTTGGGAGCGCCAACAGCTCAACTCACATTCTGCGTCTCATTTGCTTCTGCGCAATTCCCCTGATGGGATCGACGCGGTTGGGTAAGTCTGTTCCGGCTACGCCCTTCCTGCATGGCCATCGCATCATGTGCGAGCCCCGCCTCTCGTGCCTACACGGGACGATCTCGTCGGCAATCCTGTAGCTCGGTCCGGACACGACCGTGCCGCACCCGCCGAGCAGACAAGTATGACAAGGTTGATGATCGACCCGCAGCAGTGAGCCGCTTGCGGTCATTCGGAGCAGGATCGACGGGCTATGCGTTGCGCCACTCTAGATCAAGTTTCGTTTGTTTTAAGGTATATTATAACATTGACTGATACTGGCGATATTATCTTATAGATATGTATTTATGTAACAATTCATTGTCCGTCTCTGTACCGATCTAGACGTACGAGTAGAATATTTAGTCTTTCAGTATTTTCGACCTGTGAGATTGTCGGTGTCGACTCTCATGATACTTGCATCTTGACAGAAACGCTCAATTCATCATGTCGTTGAATGATGACGCGTTCCGTTTCAGCGTGCTTCCGCAGTGACGTCCTCGTCGATTGCGCTTGTCCGTTGACGTGACGGACGTGTCGGTACCGGTCGCCGCTCGTGTCGACCCCGCGATCGGCTCTATGGCCTGGCAGACGCTGTTCCAGGAAGCGGTCTCCGCGTCGCGCACCGCGAAGGCCTGCACGGCGGCCTTCGAGACCGTTCTGGCCCATTTCAACGTGGACTGCTTCGCGTGCGGAGAGGTGGATCTTATCGCGCGAGACCGGAGCGTCTTCTACGCGATCGGCTGGCCTGAGGCGTGGCGAAAATTCTACATGGAGACGCTCGTCATCGAGCGCGACCCGCTCGTCGATGCCCTCCACGTGCGCCGCGCCCCTTTTTCCTGGAGCGAGTTGCGCGAAGATCCGACGCTCGCCCTCGAGGGCCGTCGAATGTTTCAGATCGCCGCGAGCGCGGGATGGACCGAGGGCCTCGTGGTTCCGATCAGTCGCAGCCCAACGAGAGTCGGGCTCGTCAGCCTGGCGGCCCGGCGTCCGGCTTTCTCACCGGACGAGAAGGCACAGTTGAGTCTCGCATCGACCTTCTTTCATCATCACATCCGAACGCTGACGCAGATCGAGGATTTTCCTCAGCCACCGGTTGGCCTCACGGCGCGCGAGTTCACGTGCCTCACGATGGTGGCCGAAGGGCGGTCGGATCGCGACATCGCGGAACAGCTGGCGATCTCGGTCACGACGGCTCACGAGCATGTCGAGCGGGCAAAGCGCAAGCTACACGCGAAGACGAGGGCGTCGGCCGTCGCCATCGCGGTGACGCTCGGGATCGTCAAGCTCTAGCGTGTGCCGCCCGTGGTCGGGCCATCTCCCCTCGGACCTGACGAAGATTCGGTCGCGCTCGCGCGATCCGATCCCGAACGTTCATTTAGCACGAACGGCTGAACCCGATCTGCCCCCCCTAAACGGAGGGACGACACACGCACCCAAGACAGGTTTAAGCACTGCTCGCAAGCAATGAAAAAGATGTAATGCTGCTGCGACCTATGAGATCCGGGCCGCTCGGGACCAGACAAGATGACGTTCGAACATGGGTTCGGTGCAGGCAGGTTCGGACGGTCACGTTCGCGTCGTCGACCCTCCAGGACGTATGACGCCAAGCGTCCGCAAGTGTCCCTTCCGGGACGTCCTGAATGGTTGAGCGAGGGAGGCTCCCTGCGGGGATCGCTCGTCGGCAGCGTGTCCCAGCGCGTCCTGTTCGAGACGCTGGAGCAGCGGCTGCTGCTCTCGGGAGACCTCAATCCGATCAAGGGTTCGATCGACGTCCCGGGCGAGGTCGATCACTACGCGATCACGCTGACTGAACCGAAGCGGGTCTACTTCGATGCGCTGAACGGCGGGGACGGCTCGACCACGAACGTCAACTGGTCTCTGTCGACCAGCACGGGCGAGACTGTCGTCAGCGACCGATCATTCGCGTCAGGCGACTACGTCTACTATAATGCGGCTCCCCCTACGGCTGAGCTCGCCTCGGGAGACTACACCCTCACGGTGCACGGCGTCGGCAACACCACGGGTGCCTATCAGTTCAGGCTTCTCGATCTCGCCGCCGCCCAGTCGGTGACGACCGGCTCCGACATCGTCGACAGTCTGGATCCGGGCAGCCGCGCCAACTCCTACAAGTTCGACGCGGCGGCCGGCGAGCACGTCTTCTTCGATCTGAAGACCGGGGACCGCTACGACGCCAGCGTGCGCCTGCTCGATCCGGATGGCGGCCTCGTCTTCGGCAGCAACCTGTCCGACCACGACGTGCAGAACCTGTCGAAGAGCGGGACCTACACCCTGCTCGTCGAAGGCAACGTCAACTCGACGGATGTCGCCCCCTACACGTTCCGTGTGTCGAAGGTCGTCGACCCGGCTCCGGTCGCACTCGGGATCGGGGGCGCGGGCGCGCCGGAGAGCGTGGCTCAGAGTGGGGCGATCGGCGCACCCGGTGAGACCGAGCGCTACACCTTCACGACCACCGCCGCCAACCGTTACCTGTTCGACCCCCATGGGAGCGACGGCCGTATCCGATGGTCGATCCTCGACGCCAAGGGCCACGTTCTGGAGGATCGGCGGCAGTTCACCGACGACGACAACTCACTCTACGATCTCGCGCCTGGCACCTACACGATCGCCATCACGGCCGATGGAGACGTGACCGGGCCTTACGCGTTCCGTCTCTCGCAGGTGACGGCGGCGCCGGCGACCGCGCTGACCCTCGGCGGACAGCAGACCGGCACGCTCGACGCCGCCGACGAGTCCCACATCTACCGGCTGACTGCACAGGCCGGGGACGTATTGACCTTCAAGCGCGACGACCTCTCGAACGGCACCGCCACCTGGCGTCTCCTCGATCCGGACGGACGCGACGTCTTTCGCACCTATCTCTACGACCAGACCGTCACCATCAAGCAATCGGGCGACTACACGCTCCTGGTCGGTGGCTACCGATATGGCGCCGATCCGGCGACCTTCGCGTTCACGCTCACCGCCGGGACGCCCGTGGTTCCGCCGACCTACACGGGGAGCCTCGCCGCCTTCGACACGCCCTTCTCGGGAACGCTGGCCGCGCGCGGCGATACGGCGGACTACGTCTTCACGCTGGATCACGCCGCGCGCGTCTATGTCGACCCGATCCCGTCGGCTTATACGGGGCTCGGCTACCGGCTCGACGGACCTGACGGCACGGTCATCGACACCACCTCGATCTACTACGACGTCGGTCGCGCGGCCGATCTCGCACCGGGAACGTACCGGCTTCGGGTTCAAGGATACTACGACGAGACCGGCGATTACCGGTTCGCTCTGCACGACGCGGCCTCGGCCCCAACTCTCCTGGTCGGGCAGGCCACGACCGGACAGCTCAATCCCGCGAACTCGACCGCCACGTTCACTTTCTCCGGCAAAGCCGGCGATCGGCTCAAGTTCGACGTTTCTCAAGACAACTACTATGCCGGCTACCTGACGCTCCTCGACCCATGCGGGGGCAGCGTATTCAGCGTCAATTACAGTGATCGGACCGCGACGCTGCCGCTCGACGGGGTCTACACACTGTATCTCGGCGGCTTCGCGACCAGCACCGGCGGCAGCTTCGATTACAGCTTCACGGCGAGCAAGGTCGTCGACACGTCGAGAACCGTCACCATCGGGCAGCGGATCGACGCTCCGGCCTCGCAGACGAGCCAAGTCGATCGCTATAGCCTCGATCTGTCCCATCAGACCGACGTCTATTTTGACACGTTGTCCGAGCAGGTCGGCTACTCGCACGTCCGGCAGATCTTCGATGCCGATGGTCGGCCCGTCACGGGGGAGGATTATCTCGGCAGCGACGTCGGGCAGACGCCCGTGTCTCTCGCGGCCGGTCATTATACGGTCGCGGTCACGAACCGGTCGGCGAGCGCGAGTGCCTACTCCTTCCGGCTTATCGACGCCCGCGCGGCCGAGACCTTCGCGCTCGATGTGCCCACGACGGTCCACCTCGATCCTGCGAACAGCACGAAGATCTACGCGTTCGCCGCCAAGGCTGGCGATCGCTTCTTCTTCGACGCCCAGTCACAAACACCCGACAACTCGGCCAACTGGAGGTTGATCGACCCGAGGGGTAACACGGTCTTCTACGAGAACGTCTCGACGGACGTCGACGACCGGACCCTGACGGTGACCGGGCTGTACAGACTCCTCGTCGAGGGCTTCGGCTCCGGGACTGGCACAGCCGACTTCGCCTTGCAGGTGTCGCGCTCGGTGGACACCGCCAAGCCTCTGACGCTCGACGCGCGCACGGACGGGGCCATCGCCAAGCCCGGCGCGCGGGACGTGTACAGCTTCACGCTCACCGACCCGACGAGCGTGATGTTCGATAGTCTCGTCGGCAACGACTACAATCTCGTGTGGTCCCTCGTCGGGCCGAACGGGGCCGAGATCTCGGGCCGTTCCTTCTCGCAACAGGACTACGAGGCCTATCCCGGGGGTGATTCAGGGAGCAGGCCGGTCTTGATGCTAGGTTCCGGGACCTACACCCTCACGATCGACGGGCGGGGCGACCACACGACGCCCTACAGCTTCCGCTTGCTAAACATCGCCGGGGCCAAGCCGATCACGATCGGCTCCGTCGTGACCGATCAGGAGACTGACGAGGGGGCTTCGCGCGCGCGCATGGAGGTCGCAGGCGCTCCGGTGCCGGGCTATCCCGTCGCGTCCGACAACCGGGCCCTGCGCTTCGGCCAGACTTACGTGGACGTGCCGGATTCCGCGTCCCTGAAGCCGGCGACTGCGCTCAGCGTGGAGGCCTGGGTCTACCGCGACCCGTCGAACGGGGATTTCGGCACCGTCCTGATGAAGAGCTCGAATTCGTCCTGGCAAGACGGGTACGGGCTGGCCGAGCTGCGCGACAACAAGGTCGGCTTCTTCGTCAACAGCTGGGACGGCCACAACGTCACCGCCGACATCCCCGACAACCAGTGGGTCCACCTGGCCGGCACGTATGACGGCTCCACGCTGAAGATCTACGTCGACGGCGTCCTCAAGAACTCCGCCGATTACGTCGCCGCGGTCAACAACTCGAATGCCGACTTCCGCATCGGCTCCGGGGCGGGTGGCGGCTACCTGTGGCAGGGCGCGATCGACGATGTCCGCGTGTGGAACCGGGCTCTATCGGCGCAGGAAGTTGCGGCCGACCGCAACCGTGGCCTGAGCGGTGCCGAGGCCGGGCTGGTGGCGCTGTATCACCTCGACGGCACGGGTGCGGCGGTGGCCGATGCGTCTCCCAGTCACAACGATGGCACCATCCTCCCCTACGCGCCCGCGATCGAGACCAAGCTCTACAGCTTCGTGGGCACGGCCGGGCAGAGTCTCTTCGTCGACATGCAGAGGAGCGATTTCGGTGGTCAGAAGCGGCTGATCGATCCGGACGGGCTGCTCATCTCACAGACTTACGTGTCCGACGATGTCGGCCCATTCAGGCTGCCCAAGACCGGCACCTACACCCTTGCGATCGACGGCTACAACAGCAACGGGCCGGGCGCGGGACTGACCTTCCGCCTCGTGTCGCCGACCACCATCACGACGGCCATCACGCTCGACGCACCGGCTCAGGTCGGGCCCTTCTCCGTTCCCGGCCAGGTCGGCACGGCCATCGACCTGACGGGCAGCGAATATGCGGCGGTGCCCGCGGGCCCGGCCACCAATCTGACTGGCGACGTCACGCTCGACGTGTGGATCAAGCCCGGGAACTCGCAGGCCGAGTGGTCCCCGGTCGTGATCAAGAGCAACAATTCGGATGGCGGGCAGCGCTCCTACGCGCTGTGGTTCAACTCGGGTGGATTCGTCCAGTGGTCGACCGCCGACGCATCCGGCGAGGAATATCTGCGCTCGCCTGGCGGCTCGGTGCCGTTCGGACAATGGACTCACATCGCAGGCACCATCGACCGCACGACGGACAAGCTGCGCCTCTATATCAACGGGGTCGAGACGGGATCGATCGACCTGCGCGACGCGCCCCCCGTCGACACATCGGCGAGCCCTCTCGAGATCGGGCGCACGCTCGGCGGGCCGGACGGATACTGGCGGCCCTTCGAGGGCTCGATCGACGACCTGCGCCTGTACTCGGTGGTGCGCAGCCCGGCCCAGATCCAGGACGACATGGCGGGCAGGAGCCCGATCGGCCAGCCGGGTCTGGCGCTCTACCTGCCGATGAACGACGCCACCTCGGCGACAACTCTCGGCGATCTGGGTCCACATCATGCCGACGCCACGCTCACGAGCCGCGACAGGACGCTCACGGGCACGGTGACCGGGCGCCTCGACCAGCCGGGCGATACGCGCGAGTACACCTTCACGCTCGCGCAGAGCGGGCGCTACGTGTTCGACAGCCTGACCAACCGGGGCGACCTCCATTGGACGCTGACGCGGGCCGACGGTGACGTCGCGGCCAACCGACGGAGTTTCGACTCGCAGGACTGGTCCGACTATTCCGGCGACGGCGGCACGACGCCGATCCTCGATCTCGGCCCGGGCAGCTACACGCTGACGATCGGCGGGGACAGGGACGCGACCGGTTACTTCGCGTTCCGGCTGTACGACCTGGCGTCGGCCGCGACCGTGCAACTCGGCGACCACGTCACGGGCCAGCTCCCGGCAGGCAACGGCAGCCTTGCCTACACGTTCACTGCGACCGCCGGGACGGTGGTCACGTTCGACGCGGGCGACCATTCCGGCGGCGATATCGTCTGGAGGCTCATCGATCGCACGCAGGGCCGGCCATTCCAGCAAGGCTTCGGCGACGTCGCCAACGTCAATCTCTACGCGGGTGGCACCTACACGCTGATCATCGACGGCGTATCAGCCAATCCGCTGCCTGTTGATTTCGACTTCACGATCACACCGCAACCACCCGTCGCGCCGGCGGGCTTCACCGGCACCGCCCTGGCCTTCGGCGAGACGATCGAGGGCTCGATCGACGGCGCCAACCAGCAAGACGACTTCGTCTTCTCGTTGAGCGATTTCACCCGGCTGCGGTTCGATAGCCTCACCAACGACGGCAACATCACCTGGTCGCTGGACGGTCCGCTCGGCACCGTGGTCGACCATCGTCCCCTCTCATACAACGACTGGGACGGCGCCTACTCGCCCCTGCTCGGCGGTTATGTCAGCCGGGCCGATCTCGTGCCCGGCCAGTACCGGTTGCGCGTCTCGGCCGACTCGCCTCAGGGCGCCTACCGGTTTCGCCTGCTCGACGTCGCGGCGTCGCCCGTGCTGACCTTCGGCACGACGATGTCGGACACGCTGGATCCCGGCAACGAGACCAAGCTCTACCAGTTCACGGCCGATGCCGGCACACGCGTCTTCTTCGACGTCTCCTCGGCGAACCCCTACGACGGCAACTACCGCCTGTACGATTCGCGCTTCAACGAGGTCTTCGCGAATTACCTGACCGATCGGGACGTCGTCACGCTGCACGATGGCGGCACCTACACGATCGCCTTCGAGGGCGCGACGTCGGCGAGCCGCGTCAACCCGTACTCGTTGACCGTCTACAAGGTGGCCGACACCACGACCGCGATCACGGCGGGCGAGCAGGTGGACGGGCAGGTGACCTCGCCCGGCCAGCGCAACCTCTATACCTTCGACGTCACCCAGCCGGCGCGCTACGTCTTCGACGGCCTCAGCAATCAGGGAAGCCTCAGCTGGTCGGTGACCGGGCCGGATGGTTCGGTCATCGATCCACGCAACATCACGGACGATGTCGGTGCGCCGGTCATCGACCTGAAACCCGGTCGCTACACGGTGGCCATCGACGGCTCGGGCGATTTCACCGGAAGCTACAGCTTCCGCCTGCTCGACCTCGCGGCCGCGACGCCGATCACGCTCGGCACGGCGATCTCCGACCAGCTCAGTCCCGCCGACCAGACGAAGCTGTACCGTTTCGACGCGCAGGTCGGCGACCGCGTCGCCTTCGACGCCGGTGCGGGGCAGTACGGCTTCAGCTGGCGGCTCATCAATCCGCTTGGCCAGCAGCTCTTCAATACGGGCTTCAGCGACGTCGACGCGCGCACGATCACGGTGGCGGGCACCTATACGCTGGTTCTCGAAGGGTACAGCAACCGGGCCGACACGGCCCCGTTCACCTTCAACGCCGTCCCGACCGCTTCCGTCGCGCCCGTGCGGATCTCGAGCCTCGAGGCGCGTCCGACGCCCGACCTCGTGGTGGCGAACCTGACGGTCGCGGGCAGCCCGCTCATCGAATCGGGGGCGCTCATCACGGTGTCGTGGGACGATCGCAACCAGGGTGTTCGCCCGACGAACGGGTCGTTCACCGACCGCGTTGTCGTCCGCAACGCTGCAGGCGAGATCGTCTCGACCGCCACGCTCCCCTACGACGAGGCGGCGAGCGACAACGGACCCATTCCGCCGACCGGCTCGCGCGGCCGCTCGGTGCAGATCCGGCTGCCGACCGGCTCGCGCGGCGCGGGCGCGCTGACCGTCTCGGTCTCGACCGACGTCTTCAACACGATCGCCGAGGAGAGCCTGGACAGCCAGGCCGAATCCAACAACGGCGCGTCACTGACCGTCACGTCGACGCTCGCCACATATCCGGACCTCGTGGTGGACGAACTCCAGGTATCCCCTCCGAACGGGTGGACGCCGGGCTCGACCGTCACGATCTCGTGGAGCCTCGCCAATCGGGGCGACAAGGCCGTCGAGACGCCGTTCGACGAGCAGATCGCGGTGCGCAACACCTCGACCGGGCAGATCGTCAAGCTCGCCACCATCGCGTACGACACGTCCGCGACCGGCCTCGGGCCTCTGGCGGCCAGCGCGACGCGGCCGCGGCAATACCAGCTCACCTGGCCCTCGGACCTGTCGAGCGCCGGCTCCTTCGTGTTCGCGGTCACGACCGACGCGACCTCCAAGATCGCCGAGGGCAACGCGCAGGGCGACGCGGAGGCGAACAACGGCGCGCAGGTCTCGATCGACTCGGCCCCGGACCTCGCCATCGAGAACCTGGCCGTGACTGGACCGCTCGAGTCGGGGCGCACGCTCACGATCGCTTGGCGAGACCGAAACGCCGGCCTCGCGTCGACGCCGGGCGGCTGGTCGGATTCGGTCACGGTCTACAACCGCACGACCGGCGAGACGGTGCTCTCGACCACCCTTCCCTACAATGCGGGCGACGCGGGGAACGGGGCCATCGCGGCAGGCGGATATCGCGACCGATCGCTCGCGTTCCGGGTCCCGGACGGCCTTCGCGGCACGGGCGACCTCGTCGTCACCGTATCTGTCGACAGCTCGTCCAGCTTCGCCGAGATCACCGCCCACGGTTCGGCTTACGGCGCTCGCGACAACAACAGCGCCTCGACCACCGTGACGACGACGCTGCGCAACGCGGCCGACCTCGCGACCACGCTGACCTCCGTTCCCCCGACGGGCCGCGGCGGCGATCCGCTCACGGTGACCTGGAGCGTACGCAACGTCGGCACGGCAGGAACCGACGTCGCCGGCTGGACCGACCGCGTGATCCTCTCGCGGGACGCCATCATCGGCAACGCGGACGATATCGTGCTGGCGAGCGTCACGCATGCGGGCGCTCTCGCAGCCCGGGCCGGCTACACCGGCACGGCCGGTTTCACCCTGCCACTCAAGCTCGACGGTCCCTACTCGCTGTCCGTCGTGTCGGACGTCGGAGACCTCGTCAACGAACCGGATACGCGCGCCAACAATGCCGCGACGCCGGCCGCGATCCAGCTGACCAGCCCCGCGGCCGACCTCGCGGTCGAGGCGGTGGTCGCGCCCGAGAGCGCGCGCACCGACGACGTGATCTCGGTCGCGTGGCGTGTGCGCAATCGGGGCGACGCCACGACGGACGTGGCATCGTGGTCCGACCTCGTGGTCCTCTCCTCCGACACCACGATCGATGACAGCGACGTGGTCGTGGCCCGTATCGACCATGTCGGCGCGATCGCTGGACAGGACAGCTATACGGGCGGCGCTGAGTTCCGGGTGCCGAGTGAGCTTCTCGGGACGTACCACGTGCTGGTGCGCAGCGACGTCGACGCGCGCGTCTACCAACGCGGCCAGACCGCCAACGACGTCGGGGTCTCGATCTCTCCTCTGACCATCGCACTCGCCCCGGCGGCCGATCTCACGGCGAGCGCCGTCTCGTCGATCGGCGACGGCGTTGCGGGCGAGTCCCGCACGGTCTCGTGGACGGTCGGCAATGTCGGCGATGCCACGGCGCGAGGCCCGTGGACCGATCGCGTGTACCTGACCACGAACGGGACGCTGACGGGTGCAGTCCTGGTCGCCGCGGTCGACCGCGCGGGCGATCTCTCGGCGGGCGGCCGGTATACGGTGAGCGCCACCTTCGCGCTGCCCGACATCGCGGACGGTACCTACAAGGTGATCGTCGTCGCCGATGCCTACGCGGCGGTGGCCGAGCGAGGCCGCACGGCCAACAATAGCGCCGTCTCGACCGGGACGAGCGCGCTGACCCATCCCAATCTCGTCATCGCGGCCGTCACGACGCCCGGCACGGCCACGTCCGGCAACGCGGCCCATATCGGTTGGACCGTGCGCAACGACGGCTCGGGCCCGGCGACGGGCCCCTGGACGGATTCCGTCTACCTGTCGCGCGACGGCACGATCAGCGGCGACGACATCAAGGTCGGCGACTTCCTGCACGCGGGCGGGTTGGCGGCGAGCGCGAGATACACGGAATCCACCGATTTCGCGCTACCCGTCTCGGCGGAGGGCGACTATCAGGTTCTCGTCCTGAGCGATGCGACCAATACGGTGCGCGAGGTGTCTGGCGAAGGCGCGGACAATTTCGGAGCGGCCGCGCTATCCGTCGTGCTGGCGCCCTACGCGGACCTGTCGGTCGGCGACGTGACGGCGCCGGAGCTTACCATCCGCGACCCGGCCCGCATCACGGTGGGCTGGACCGTCACCAATGTCGGCTCGGGCGCAGGCACGACGGACCGGTGGACGGACACGGTGATCCTGTCGGCGAACGGCGTCGACACGGTGCTCGGCCAGTTCGAACATGTCGGCGCGCTGGCGCCGACGGCTCATTACAGCGACACCCGCGACTTCACCCTGCCGCCGGGCTACACCGGGCACGCGACCGTGAAGGTCGTCACCGATCGCGAGGGCCGGGTCTTCGAGCACGGCGCGACCGCCAACAACACAGCCTCGCCCGGCCACCTCGTCGACATCATGCCGATCCCGTACGCGGACCTGATCGTGCCGACGCAGAGCGTCGACGCGACCGGTCAGAGCGGGCGCGCGATCAAGGTCGGCTGGACCATCCGAAACGACGGCATCGGCCAGACCAACACGTCTGCCTGGACGGACACGGTGGTGCTGTCGCGTGACGCGGCCGGCGCGGACGTGGTCACGACCTATGATTTCCAGCATATCGGCGTGCTGGCGGCCGGCGGGTCCTACACGCGCGACACCTCCATCACGATCCCGGACGGCCTGTCCGGCACCTTCTACGTGTCGGTGCGCACCGGCGGTCCGTTCGAGTTCATCCACACCGACAACAACCGCTCGGCGGCCAAACCCGTCACCATCACGGTTTCCCCGTCTCCGGACCTCCAGGTCACCGCGGCGTCGACCTTGGCCACGGCGCTGGAGGGCGACTTCATCGACGTCGCCTGGACGGTCGCCAACACGGGGCAGGCCGACGCGGTCGGGCGCTGGGTCGACACGGTGGCGCTCGTGCCGCTCGACACGACCAAGCCCGGCATCATCGTCGGGAGCTTCGCGTCGGACCGGACGCTCGTGGCCGGCCAGAGCTATTCCCGCACCGAACGCTTCCAGCTGCCGGCGAAAATCGAGGGTGCCTATCGCCTCACGATCACCACGAACGCGTCGGCGAGCCTGTACGAATACGGGGCGGCCGCGGCCAACGGCACGTTCGCCGACCCCGACCCGCTCGTGGTCGGCCTGAAGCCCCGCCCGGACCTGCAGGTCCAGAACATCGTGGCGACGCCGCGCGTCACGGCCGGCGGGACGGTCTCGGTCGCGTACACGATCCTGAACCAGGGCACGGTCGCGACCGACCAGCCGAACTGGACGGACAACGTCTACCTGTCGCTCGACAACAAGCTATCGGCCGACGACATCCTCATCGGCAGCTTCGACAACCTGTCGGCCCTCGGCGCGAGCGGCAGCGGGACCGACAGCTATCGCAACACGACCAACTCGGCGGTGGTGCCGATCCGCTTCGGCGGCGACGCCTACGTGATCGTCAGCGCCGACGCGACGTCCCGTCTCGACGAGTACCCGAACGAGAACAACAATATCGGCTCGCAGAAGATCACGATCGATCCGGTCGCCAAGCCCGATCTCGTCACCTCGGGGGTGGTCGCGCCCGCTCAGGCGGTGTACGGCTCGGAGATCGAGGTCCGCTTCACGGTTGCGAACAAGGGCGTCCACGACACCTACGAGTCGAGTTGGACCGACACGGTATGGCTGGCGCGCGACGCGCGGCGGCCCAACACCAGCCCCTATCACGCGCCCGACGAGGGGGTCGATTTCGCCGACAAGGGCAACAGTGCTGTCCTGCTCGGCACCGTCACGCATACCGGCGTGCTCAACCTCGGCGACAGCTACCAGGTCACCCTCAAGGTCCGCATCCCGGACGACGTCGCGAGCGGCGTATACTACGTCACGCCCTGGAGCGACGCCTACGACACGGTCCTCGAAGACACGCTGGCGATCAACATCAATCCGGACGATCCGAACGAGTTCGACAACGACAACTACAAGGGCCGCCGGATCGACATCCTGGGCGCCCCCCCGGTGCCCAAGCCCGATCTCACGGTGACGAACGTAGCTGCCACGCAGGTGGTGCGTGCGGGTCAGGACCAGCTCACCGTCGATTGGACGGTCGCCAACCGCGGTGCGGGCAACGCCGACGCGGGCGTGAGCTTCAATCAGCGCATCGTCCTGTCCGACAAGCCGACGCTCGACGCGGCGGGCGCAACCACGTGGCTGCTCGGTGTCGTCCAGCACGATGGCGGTCTGCCGCTCGGCGCCTCCGACAACGCGAGCCGCACCTTCGACCTGCCTCCATCGGCGACGGGCAAATATGTCTTCGTGATCGCGGATGCGGACAACGTCGTGGCGGAATCGTCCGAGACGAACGACACCGGTTCGGCCACGACCTCGGTGACGGCCAGCGCGGCCGATCTGCAGGTGACCAGCGTCAAGGCGAACGGCCCGGCCAGCTCTGGCGAGGCCACCAGCGTCACCTGGACGGTCGTCAACAAGGGCGACGATGTCTGGACCGGCACGCATTACTGGACCGACTCGGTCTGGATCTCGCCCGACCCGACATTCGATCCGAACCGCGCGGCGCGTCTCGCCCTGGTCACCCACTCCAATGCCGTCCCGCTGAAGGCCGGACAGAGCTACAGCACGACGGCGGACGTCGTGCTGCCGCCCGGCATCGGCGGCGACTACTACCTGTATGTCGTCACCGATACGGACGAGCTCTACGGCACCGCTCCGAAGCAGGAGACCACGAACGGCGACATCGGCGGCGCTCGCGGCATCTACGCGAGCTCGGTCTACGAGGGCGCGAACGGGCTCAACAACTACGGCAGCGGCACGGTCGCGGTCACCTATGCCGAACCCAACCTGACCGTCACCAACCTGACCGTGCCGGGCACGATGCCGGCCTCGGGCGACCTCGTCACCTTGACCTGGACGACGAAGAACACCGGCACGCGCGCAACGCGCACGGATACCTGGTCGGACCAAGTATTCCTGTCTCGCGACGGCTCGCTCGACAGCCAGGACGTGCTCCTCGACACCTTCGCGCATAGCGGTGCTCTCGACGCCAACGGGTTCTATACGGTCACCCGGCAGGTCCGGCTGCCGGATGGCATCTCGGGCGTCTTCCACCTTCTCGTCGCGACCGACAGCGACGTCGGCGCGAACGGCTACGTCAGCAGCGACATCGCACCCGAACTGCCCGGCATCGGCGGCGAGAGAACGATCGGACCACAGATCGCAGGCGTCCCGGTCTCGACCGGTGACGTCGCCGAATATCTCAACGAAGGCGACAATCTCGCATCCGCGGATCTGACGGTGAGCGCCGCAGCTTCCGCCGACCTGCGCGTGACCACGGTGGGCGTGCCTCAACACCTGCTCAGCGGCCAGTTCTTCGACGTGACCTACACGGTCGCCAATGCCGGTTCGGGCGCGACGCCCGACCGGCAGGGCGCCTGGACCGATCTCGTCTACCTGTCGCGGGACCAGAACCTCGATACGGCGAGCGACATCTACCTCGGCAGCTTCGACCATACCGGCGGACTCGCCTCCGGGGCGCATTACGACGGGGGCGGAAGCTTCCGCATCGGCCAGAACCTGACGGGCTCCTATTACGTCATCGTGGCGAGCGACCTCGCGAGATCAGCGCGCGGCCGTGGCGCCGTCTACGAAGGGTCGAACGAGCAGAACAACACGACCGCCTCGCTCCAGCCGATCATCGTCGACCGGCCCCCGCCGGCCGACCTGACCGTCGGCGACGTGAGAGCGACGGGCGGGACCGAGACCGGCGCACCCGTCCATGTGACCTGGACCGTGACCGAGGCGGCCGATCAGCCGGCCGAAGGTCAATGGACGGACGCCGTCTATCTGTCGTCCGACAACACCTGGGATCTCTCCGATACGCTGATCGGCCGGGTCACGCATACGGGCGTTCTGGCCAAGGGTCAGAGCTACACGGGCACGCTGGACGCCGCCATGCCGCCCGTGGCGGAGGGGCAGTACCGCATCATCGTGCGTCCCGACATCCGCAACGAGGTCTACGAGGGCGCCAACGGGGAGGCGAACAACTTCGCGACCTCCCAGGGCACGCTCTATGTCAGCGTCCCCGACCTCCAGCTCGGGGTGCCGCTCGACACGACGCTGTCGAAGGGCGAGTCGAAGCTGTTCAAGGTCACGATCGAGGAGGGCGAGACGCTCAAGGTCGCGCTGACATCGGGCGTCGGCGGCGCGAACGAGCTCTACCTGCGCTACGACGCGACGCCGTCGGGATACCAGTACGACGCGATCTACGCCGACCCGCTGCGCGCCAACCAGACGGCCGTCATCCCGTCGACCAAGCCCGGCATCTACTACATCCTGATCCACGGCCAGAACGAGCCGATGGCCGGCACGCCGGTGACCCTGACCGCGACGGTCGTGCCGTTCTCGATCACGGCGGTGAAGCCCGACCAGGGAGGCGATTCGCGCTACGTCACCGTCGAGATCGACGGCGCCCGGTTCGACCCGAGCGCGATCGTGAAGCTCAGCCGGCCGGGCTTCGCCGAATTCGAGCCCGTGAACTACCGGATCGTCGACTCGACCCGGATCGTGGCGATCTTCGATCTGACCGGCGCTCAGCACGGCCTCTACGACGTCGAGGTGATCAACCCGGACGGCGCCACCGTGGTGGCTCCCTACCGCTACCTCGTCGAGACGGCGCTTCCCACCGACGTCACGGTGGGGCTCGGCGGCCCTCGCGTCGTCCCGGCCGGCGATGCCGGCAATTACGGCTTGTCGCTGGT
Source organism: uncultured Enterovirga sp. (assembly GCA_964250725.1). GTDB lineage: Bacteria > Pseudomonadota > Alphaproteobacteria > Rhizobiales > Beijerinckiaceae > Enterovirga. The sequence continues at coordinate 35,342 of CAXUHE010000002.1, forward strand.
GAGCCTCACGAACATCGACACGCCCTACGTGTTCTTCGACTTCGGCATTCCCGAGCTTGGGACCAACGACAAGGTGCTCGACCTGCCGTTCGTCACGTTGACGTCGAACGTGCGGGGCACACCCGACGGCACCTCCGGCACGGACGTGCCGTGGGCCAGCCTCGATTCGGCGGTCAACACGGGCGGCGAGGTGCTGGCGCCGGGCTACGCGTTCGACGTGGCGGCGGGAAGCACCGTCCAGGCGAGCTTCAACGTCCAGACCTACGCGATCCTCAAGGCCCTGATCGACCGCAATTTCGATGTCGTGCGTGAGTACCTCTACGCGACGGATGCCGATCTCAAGGCCACGGGAGGCCTGGACGGGGGCTACGCATCCCTGAAGGACACGCGCTACGACGCGATCTACCAGATCTTCGCGCATCCCAACCTGCCGGTCGTCGATTCCGAGAACGGGCTGATCAACCCGCTCTTCATCCCGTTCCAGTTCAACATCGCGGCGGCCGCGACCGCCCTCACCCGCGCCGAGTTCGTGGCTCTTCAGACGTCCGAAGCGCTCAAGCTGCGCGACCGGGTCCTGGCCGACAAGGACGCGAGCGCGGCCCTCCAGGTGCTGGCCGCGGACAAGGATGCCTGGACTCGGGGCTATCTGGCGGCGCTCGAGGAGGCCGGCCTGCTGCGCGCCGACGGGACCGCCCCACCGGTCCGGCTCGACCCGAAGGTGGTCAGCCTCGTCGGCACACTGAGCATGGGTCTGCTGCTCGGTCCGGCCGGCGCACAGGTCATCAGTTCGGGCGACCTCCTGGCCTTCTTCAGCCGGGTGAAGTCGTGGTACGGCGACACGCCCGGCGCCAAGGCGCCGCTCGCCCGCTACGACGTGCGCGTCGACCAGCGGACGGGCGAGATCTACGACGTCCCGGTCGCGGCGCTCCCGCTGGCGTCGAGTTTCGATCTCGGCCTCTCCCACACGACCTACTTCCAGACGTTCAACGTCTTCTCGCCCTGGATCGACGGTTCGAGCGGCACGGGCTCGCTGCCCGATTACGGATCGGACGCGACCAACGGCCTGTACCAGTCGCTGGACCTGTCGGCTTACCTCGCGGGAGGCGCAGCCTCCGGCACCGTCGCGACCATGACCGGCCCGCAAGGCTATGGCGGCGCGAACTTCGTCCCGGCCGGACAGGCGCTGCCCTACCGCGTCAACTTCCAGAACCCGGCGGGCGCGGCCTCCTCGCCGGGCGAGATCCGCATCGTCACCCAGCTCGACCCGGCGCTCGATCCGCAGACCTTCCGCCTCGGCGGGCTGAAGATCGGAGACATCACGGTCAATATCCCCGACGGGCGGGCCGTGTTCCAGGGCGACTTCGACTTCACCCGGAGCAAGGGTTTCGTCCTGCGCGTCTCCGCCGGGATCGACGCCGCCACCGGCACGGCGACGTGGCTCCTTCAGGCGATCGACCCCGAGAGCGGCGAGGTCATCGACAACCCCGCGCTGGGATTGCTGCCACCCAACACGACGGCCGGCGCCGGCCAGGGTTATGTGAGCTACTCCGTCAAGCCGGCGCTGGACACCGCGACCGGCAACGTCATCACCGCGAAGGCGCGGGTGCTGTTCAATACGCTCGCACCCGAAGACACGACGGCGGTCACCGCGATGCTCGATGCCGCGGCGCCGAGGACGACCGTCACGGTCACGCCGCTCGCCGACAGCAAGACCGATTACCGCGTGGCGTGGACCGCGACCGACGATGCGGGCGGCTCGGGCGTCGCCAACGTCACGGTCTACGTGTCGGACAATGGTGGCGACTACACGATCTGGTTGTCGAAGACGACGCAGGGCGCCTCCGTCTACACGGGGACGGCGGGGCACAACTACACGTTCCTGGCGCTCGCGACCGACCGCGCCGGCAACCACGAGCAGCCCCCCGTCGCGATCGCGGCCACCGCCAGCCCGGACATCAACCTCGGCGACCTGCCGGTGGTCGACACGACGCCCCAGGACGTCAAGGACGCGCCCGCCCCGACAGCCACCGGGGCGGCGAACCCACTCTTCGCAGAAGCGGTGAAAGGCATCCCGGCCGCGGCACCGCTCTCGCACGCGTCGGATTTCGCGGGCGTCCTCAGCCCGTTCACGCTGCAATCCTTCGCGACCGGCATCACGGTAAGCCAGGGCGGTCTCGGCGTGCTGGCCATGGTGGTGAATCCGGACGGATCGATCATCGCGAGCGCCGGCCCGACGCGGGGATGGCTCTATCGCGTTCCGGCCGGGGGCGGCGTGCTCGACGAGCCCTTCGCCAGGCTCGATCAGCCGATCTACGATCTCGCCTACGACAAGCAGGGTCAGCTCTGGGGAGCGACGGGCGGCGGTGCGCTGGTCGATATCGACCCGTCCACGGGGGCGGTGCTCGCGAGCTTCGGCGACAGCCTCACCCAGGCCATCGCGGTCGACCCGTCGAGCGGGCTGATCTACGTGTCGTCCGGCGACGGGATCGAGACGTTCGACCCGATCAGCCATACGTTCCGGCATTTCAGCAACGTGCGGGTCGACGACCTGGCCTTCTCGCCGTCAGGGAAGCTCTGGGCGACATCGTGGCCCGATCGAGGCTCGGTCCTGACCTTCGACGCGAAGGGCCGTGCGACACGTACCGTCTCCGTCGACGCCCCTGTCGACTCGCTCGCATTCGGTCGCGATGGGACCGCCTTCGCGGGGCTGCTCTTCCTGTCGGAGAACGCCGATCCGGCCACGGGTGGGCGGTCACAGTTGCTCGTCGTCGACCTCGCCACGATGGTGACGCTGCCGGTCGCGGGCGGCGGCAGTTGGGGCGAAAACCTGACGCTATCCGCCGATGGCCGGTTGCTGATCTCTCAATCGGGCGAGATCGACGTCCTGAGCCCACTGGTCGCCCCGAAGGTGCTCGGCACGAACCCGGCCGACTCGGCGGTGCTGCCCGTGCCGCTCGGCGTCATCACGGTCACGTTCGACCACGACATGCTGGCGACGAACGAGACGGACGCCGGCTCGGTGCTCAACCCGGACAACTACGCCCTGTTCGGATCGAACGGCGCCCCCGTGGCGATCGAGAGCATCCAATACGACGCCGCGAGCCGCACCGTCGATGTCCACTTCGCGTCGATCAGCGCCGACGTCTACAATCTGCGGGTGTCGTCCAACCTACAAAGCGACCAGGGTCTCAAGCTGACCGAGGGTGTCGACACGACCTTCACGGCTCTGTTCGACTTCTCCGCCATCGTGTCGATCGCCTTCCAGTCCACACGTTCGGACAGGGCCGACGGCACGATCTCCTACGACGTCACCGTGACGAATACCGGGACGGATGATCTGCGCGCGCCGCTGTCCCTCGTTCTCGATCCATCACAGTATTTCGACGGGACGCCCATCGGGGCCGCGAGCGGACCCGGCGGCGTGTGGCTGATCGACCTCAGCGCCGCTCTCGGCGTCGACGGCGTGCTGAAAGCGGGCGAGTCCACGCTCGCGAGCACCGTCACGGTCAGCATACCGACGGGCGAGAAGGTAGCGCTCGGCCACGGCATCTACGCGCTGCCCTACCCGAACACGCCGCCCGTGATCGACAGCAGCGCCGTCGATGATGCGACGGCCGGGACCGCGTATACCTACCAGATCGCCGCACACGATCCCGACGGCACCGTGCTCGGCTACGTTCTGCTCGACGCGCCGACGGGCATGACGGTCGATCCCTCGACCGGGCTCATCACCTGGGCGCCGAGCGCCACGAGTCCGGTCTCGGCCAATGTCGTGGCGCGGGTCTACGATCGGCGCGGCGGCTATGCTCAGCAGGCGTTCTCGATCGCGGTCGCGGGCGGCAACTCGGCCCCCGACGTGGCCGCCACTCAGGCAGCCTATACCCTGACCGAGGGCACGCCGTTCACACTCGCACTCAACGCAGCCGATGCCGACGGCCAGGCGCTGATCTACTTCGCGGACCACCTCCCGGCCGGAGCGGCCTTCAATCCCGCGACCAAGACCCTGACCTGGACGCCGGATTACGACCAGTCCGGAACATACGACGACGTTCGCCTCTCCGTGAGCGACGGTACCGAGACCGTGACCCGCAGCTTCACGTTGATCGTGCAGCAGGCGGCGGCGGCGCCCGTTCTCAAGCCGGTGGCCGACCGCACGCTGATCGAAGGTGTACCGGTCGCCTTCACGGTCCATGCCGATAGTCCAGATGGGTCGAAGCTCAGCTACTTCAGCGACACGCTGCCGCCGGGAGCCATCCTCGACCCGGCGACCGGCCTCTTTACCTGGATCCCGGGATATACCCAGGCCGGCGTGTTCGTCGTGCCGTTCTCCGTGACGGACGGCACCTGGATCTCGAGCACCAGCGCGACTCTGACCGTGCTGAACGACAACGGCGCCCCGGTCTTCTCCCAGATCGGATCATGGGAAGGTCTCGAGGGTCAGCGGCTGAGCTTCGACACGTTCGCGCTCGACCCGGACAACCCGCTCTACGAGCTGCCCTATCGGGCGGCCGACAGGAGCCTGGTCTCGCTCGACACCGTGGCGCCCGCAACCGTGACCTACAGCGTGTCCGGCCTTCCTGAGGGCGCAACCTACGACCCGGACACGGCCTTGTTCTCGTGGATCCCGACCTACGCGCAGGCGGGCGATTACGTGGTCCGCTTCACGGCGAGCGATACGGGCGACGGGACAGGCCGGCCCGCGACGAGCGTGGTCGACGTCCCGATCCGGATCACCAACGTCAACCGGCTGCCCGAGTTGGCGCCTATCGCCAACCTCACCGTGCAGAGGGACACCCAGAGCGTCGTTCCAGTCCGTGTCACCGACCCGGACGGCAACCCGGTCCGGCTCAGCGCGACACTCACGCGGGCGGCTGCCGCCGACCAGACGAACATCGACGTCGCGCCGATCGCGCTCGGAGCGACCGGCGGCTTCGCGACCTTCGTGGATCGGGGCGACGGCACCGCAGCCCTGACCTTCGCACCGGACGGGCTCGATCGCGGCAACTATACCGTGACGATCTCCGCCGAGGACGACGGCGACGGTGGCCGCTCGCCCGTCGGCACGGCATCCACGAGCTTCGTCCTGACGGTCGCGGCGGCGAGCGTCGCGCCGCGCCTCGATGTCATCGGGGACAAGGTCGCGCTGGTCGGGCAACCGCTCTCCTTCACCGTGCAGGCGCGCGATCTCGACCAGGATGCGCTGACATTGACCGCCGAGGATCTGCCGGCAGGCGCGACCTTCGTGGACGGCCCGGTCTACGGCACCAAGATCGTGACTTGGACGCCGGGCAGCGCCGATCGCGGCTCGCACGAGGTCACGTTCCGCGTCCACGACGACGGAAACGGCGGAGCCGGCACCGTCGGCTCCGACGCGAGCACGATGCGCATCGTGGTGAGGGACACGAATGCCGCGCCGATCCTGCTTCCGGTCGGCAACCGGAGCGTCGACGAGGGCAGCACGCTCACTCTCGTGCTGAAGGCCGTCGATCCCGATGGCGACCCCGTCACCTATTCGGTCTCCAACCTGCCTCAGGGCGCGACGTTCGAAGCGCGCACAGGGACGCTGAGCTTCACACCGAACGCCTTCCAGCAGGGCCGTTACGACGGCATCGTGCTGACGGCGAGCGACGGCCAGGCGACCAGCAGCGAAACCATCAGCATAACGGTCAACAACGTGAACCGGGCACCGGTCGTGGCCGCGATGTACCCCCAGCTCGGTCGCGAAGGCGAGTTGTTGAGCTTCACGATCCGGGCGGGCGACCCGGACGGAGACCCCGTCGTATACGCTGCCCAGAGCGCGCTTCCGTCGGGCGCACGGTTCAACAGCGCCACGGGCATATTCAGCTGGACGCCCGGTTACGCGCAGGCGGGCGACTACATCGTGCGGTTCGCCGCGATCGATCCGTCGAGTGCGGCCGGGACGACCGATGTCGTCCTGCGCATCGCCAATGTCGACCGCGCGCCCGTGCTCGACGTGAGCAATCAGGCCGCGGTGCCGGGCCAGGAGGTCGCCTTCAGGGTGACCGCCACCGATCCAGACACGTCCGACGTGCTGACATACGGCTTCAAGGGCTTGCCGGAGGGCGCGACCTACGATGGGTCGACCGGACAGGTCAGGTGGGTCCCCGGGCCCGGCCAGATCGGCGACTACCTCGTCAAGGTGACGGTGTCCGACGGCACGATCAGCACGACGGCGCCGTTCCTGATCCGGTCGACGCTCACGCCTGTGACGCCGAGCATCGTCATCGAACTCACGCCGAGCTTCCCCGTAGTGCCGGGCCAGCAGGTGCTGATCCACGTCGCGGCCGGCGGCTTCATCGACGTGGCGAGCCTGTCGCTCACGGTGGACGGCCAACCCGTGGCGCTCGACGCGTTCGGGCGCGCCCGCGTCACTCCGAACGCGCCCGGCACGATGACCCTCACGGCCGAGGCGATCGACGTGGATGGGCACGTCGGCCGCACGACCGCGCTCATCAAGGTTCGCGACCCGGCGGATACGACTGCGCCGGTCGTCGTCTTGGCGGGCGGCCTGAACGGGGCACGCCTGACGGACGCGACCGCGATCGTGGGGACCGTCGACGACGTCAATCTGGATGTGTGGACGCTGGAGATCGCCCGCCTCGGCACCGACACCTACGCCAGCGTGGCGAGCGGCCGCGCGACCCTGTCCGGCATACTCGCGACGATCGATCCGCGCCTCTACGAGAACGGCTTCTACCAGCTGCGGCTGACCGCGACCGATCTGTCCGGGCAGCGCTCGCGCACCACCACGACCTTCGAGGTCGATACGGCTGCCAAGCTGGGCCAATACACCCGGCAGGATACCGATTTCACGGCCGTGCTCGATGGCCACGTCGTGGCACTGACGCGCGCTTACGACTCGCTGCGGGCCGACGTTCCCGGACAGTTCGGTGATGGGTGGACGGTCCCCTGGCGCGACATGCGCATCGAGACCGACGTCCTCCAAAAGGCGAGCCGAACCGACGGGTTCCGGGAAGGCACGCGCCTGTATCTCACGCTACCGACCGGTGAGCGTGTCGGGTTCACGTTCCACGGAGTCGAGCACAAGATCGCGGGCCTGACCGAGTACGAGCCGACTTTCGTGGCCGACGGGACCAGCGGCTGGACGCTATCTCTCGATCGGACGGCGCTCGTGCGCGCCGCAGGGCGGTACTACGACCTGTCGACGGCGACGCCCTACGATCCGACGTTGCAGGCGGGTACGCCGTTCCGGCTCACCGGCCCTGACGGGACGACCTACCTTCTGGACGGACGCGGCGAGACGGGGCGGATCGCGTATACCGACGGCGTCGTCCTGTCCGTCAGCGACAGCGGCATCTACGCGGCCGACGGCGAGGCCATCACGTTCGTGGCCGGCCGCCACGGAGTCGAGCTCGCCTTCGCGCCGAACGGCGACGGGTACGCCTATCTCTACGATCCCGCCGGCCGCCTGCTGAGCGTGCGCGACCTCGTCACCGCGACGTCGCTCGGCTACGGATACGGGGCGGGCGGGCGCCTCGGCATCGTCTCGGACAGCCGGCTCGATGTGGCCGGCGCGATCGTCGGTTACGCGAGCACCCCCACGACGACGACGCTGACGGCGGCTCTCGGCGCCGCGCAGGCCGCGTTCACCGTCCCCCATGACGGTGTGCTGGCGGCGGGCAGCATCGATACCTACTCCTTCGCGGTGCGCCCGTCCGAGCTCGCCGGCGAGGCCGGAGGCGCCCTCCTCGTCGCGCTCTCGGTTGAGGCGCGGGACGCGAGCGGCTTCGTGCCTGCGCTGCCCGGGATCGACGGTCTCGTGCCCGTCTCGACCCGCCTCGTGGACGGGCGCGCCTTCGCGATCTACCGCATCACGATGCCGGGCCTCTACGTGGCGCGGGTCGTAGGCGCGCAAGCCGGAGCGTACCGGCTGGATATGTTCGCGCTCGGCGACACCGATCGGGACGGCAAGGTCGACGGCACCGATGCTGCGAACCTGTCGGCCGCGCTCGGCACACGGGCGGGCCAGCCCGGCTACGTGCGTGGGGCCGATGCGAACCTCGACGGCGTCATCGACGCATCCGACCGCCAGGAGCTGTTCCAGAACTACGGGTTCGCGGTGAACCGGGCCCCCGTGGTCGGCACGCGCACGATGCTGACCCACGAGGACCTCGCGGTCACGGTACCCCTGGCGTCGCTCGTGGCCGATCCGGAGGGGGACGACGTGTTCCTGCGGATCGCGAGCACGAGCCACGGCACGGCGCGTCTCGCCGGGGACGGCACGTCCGTCGTGTTCACGCCGGACGCGGGCTATACCGGGCAGGCCGGGTTCACGGTCGTGGCGGATGACGAGTACGCGTCGTCGGCACCCGTCTTCGAATCCGTCGACGTGTCGGCCGCACGACTGATCGCGATCGCGTTCGGCAGCCGGCAGCCGAGGCTCGGCATCGGTGGCCGACAGATGGTATCGCTCGTCGGCGACTTCGAGGACCAGACCGGCGTCACGCTGCCGACCTCCTATGTGAGCCTCACCTCGACCAACCCGGGAAGCGCCGACGTCATCGACGGCGTGCTCGTCGCCAAGGCGAGCGGCTACGGCGCACTCGTGGCGACACGGGCCGGCGCGACGGCAGCGACCGCGTTCCTGGTCGGCACGCCGCCGGATTACGGCGATCAGGCCATCGCGATCTCCGGCACCAGCGTCTACCCGGGTGCGGTGTCGCTCTCGTCGGACGGCGGCACGCGCCAGATCGACCTGTTCACCGATCCGACCGACGTCGCCACCAACGTCGCGGCCGCGGCGGACGGCACGCGCTACTACGTCAGCGATTCCGCGATCGTCGAGGTGACGCCGGACGGGTTGATCGTCGCGAAGGCCCCCGGCGAGGCAGTGGTGACGGTCATCTACAAGATGACCGAGGCGTTGGTGCCCGTGAAAGTCACGGTCCCGCAGATCGGCCCGACCGCGTTGACGCGCGACGGCGGCGTGGTGCGGAGTGCGGACGGATACCAGGTGGCGATGGCCCCGGGAGCGCTGACCCGGAACGCCACGGTGTCGATCACCTCGCTGACCGAGAGCCAACTCCCCATCCCGTCGCTGCCGGAGGAGAGCGGCTGGACGTTCGGAGCGGCCTTCGACCTCGACACGGGGGGCGTGCCGTTCACGCAACCGGCCCAGCTCGCGATCCCGACCGTGCTCGCGGCCGGAACCGAGGTCCGGTTCTATCGCTACTCGGAGCTACCGCAGGAGGATGGCAGCATCATCCCGGTGTGGCTCGAGGTCGAGAGCGGCGTCGTCGACGCGAACGGCATCGCGCGCACCCAGTCGCCACCCTACCACGGCGCGGACGATGGCGGAAAATACCTCGTCACGGGCATCAACCGGGCGAAGCTCGGCACGGTCGCGGGCACCATCAATCTCGACGGCGCGGGCAGCAATCACGGCGTGATCGCGACGGTGTATCATCTCGCCGCGGAAGCCGGCGCCTTCGTGGCGTCGATCGTGGACTCGTTTCTGCGCTTCACCATGCTGTCGCCTGCGCTGTCGCAGACGTTCAAGGTGTTCGAGGTCAGGCCCGACGGAGGTGTCAGCGCCACGACCGCCGGCCTCGACGTCAAGGCGGGGGTGGTGAACGACTTCCGGGCGACGCTGTTCACGAAGGGCGTCCAGGAGGCGGACAGCACGCGTCCGGTCGTCGCCAGCGCGGCCGTGCGTTTCCTCAACTCGAAGACGGGCGCGGAGAGCGTGCCCGACAAGAGCGACCCGGACGCCCCGGGCGACCCGGACATCGTGCCGACCATCGTGCTGAAAGGTAGTCATTTCGAGCCGAAGAAGGTCGGGAATATTCCGGACGAGGGCGAACTGGACGAGGATCACCTCTGGGTCGTGTTCGGGGAGGGCATCGGCAACGACAACACGGCGACCGCGAAGGAACTCCTCGACGCCATCAAGGCGAAGGAGAAGGCGGCCAGCGACGCCCACACGAGCCCCCTGGCGGATGACGGCATCATCCAGCTCACCAACGCGGTCGCGACGCGCGTCTTCAAGCGCGTCGTCGAAACGGACGGGACGGAGACCCTCTACGCCAAGATCCCGACCACCGTGGCGATCGGAACCGTGTCGATCCGTGTCGCGCAGATCAATCACGTCTACGGCGACCTCGGAGACCAGGAGGAGGTGGCGGACGCATCCGTCTCGACCGGTAACGGGCCCGGCGGGGTGTTGCTCCTGAAGAGCCGCATGAGCGCGGCCGAGAAGATCGACGTCACCGGCGAGAGCACGTTCGTGGCAAGCTCTCCCGCGCCCTTCCGCCAGCCGGACGGAACGACGGTCTATTCAGACCAGGTCGCGGTCCTGACGATCGTCAACGACAACGTCCCGACCCTGACTGCCCGGATCCCGGTCGGTGAGCTTCGCGCCGACGGTTTCCCCAAGCCGGGATCGTCGACCTACCCGGACAAGGTCGCGGTCACGCCCGACAACGCTCGTGCCTACGTGACCCTTCGGACCGCAGGTGCGGTCGCGCTGGTGGACACGATCGCGCTGCGCCAAGTCGACGTCGATCCCAAGAAGGCCGGCAGCAACGTCATCAAGCTGGCCCCGGGAGCAGCGCCCTCCGCGATCATCATCGACCCGTCGGGCAATTACGCGATCGTGGGAGACTACGCGCAGGGCACGCTCTACGTCATCGACATCAACCTCAATCACACGACGGGGACGAAGCCGACCTACAACACGGTCGTGCGCACCATCCAGCTCGAGGGCGGCCAGGGAATCCGCGACTTCGCCATCACGCCGGACGGCAAGCAACTCGTCGTGACCCGCAGCACGGGCGGTACGAGCCACAGCGCGAGCGGCTCGATCGAGATCTACGATCTGGTCGACTTCAGCAGGCCCCCGAAAGACGGCACGGCTCTTCATAAGGCCCTCGGCCTAGCGTCCGTCAACGGTCTGACCCTGAGGGAGCCCTACGGCGTGCAGGCTGTCGTCGGACCCGATGGCAAGTCCTACATCGTGTTCACGGACCGCAAGAGCGATGCGGTCGGCGTCGCGATGCTGGTCAAGTCCGGCAAGACGTGGGGGGTGTACCAGAACGTCCCCTACAAGCTGCCTGAGAACAGCATCAACGACATCAACGATGCCTTCGAGGTCAACGACGCAGCTGACATCGTCATCCCGAGCGACGGCAATTACGCCTACGTGCTGTCCTACAACCGCTACGAGTACGGCATCACGGATCGCGATCCGAACATGACGCCGCTCGACCCGGCCGGCGGCAATCTCGCGGTGATCCGCAACCTGTTCAAGCCGGTTGCAAACACCGATGGTGCACGCGTCGTGGCGGCGACGCGCATGATCCCGGAAAGCTGGGGCCAGGGATTCGAGCTGACGCCGGGCGACCAGACCATCCTGGTCTCGTCGACCGGCAACAAGTTCGTGCTGGCCTACGACGTCAACGCGCTCAAGCTGGAGCTCAACCAGGATCTCAAGAACGACGGCACGCGCTCGCTTCTCGGCCGCATCCCGATCGACGACTTCCTGAACGGCCTGCAGCTGCAGACGTCGATGAACGCCAACCGCGTCGGCATCAACGCGGCGATCGACGTCCGGGCGGATTACGCCGGCTACATCAACCGAAATGTTCTGGAGTTCTCGCCGACGAATGAGAGCTCCCCGAACCGGCCGATCGCCCTCGGCGGACAGCCACACGGCATGGACACGCAGAACGTGTTCCTCCAGCTCGAGGCGCCCGGCACCGTGACGGACGACAAGACCCCGACCTTCACGTGGAAGTTCGGCGTCGAGGCCCAGGATGCCAAGCTGTTCATCAGCACCTTCCCGCCCGGCAGCGGTCTGTTCCCGACCGACCTGACAGATGGCGATCCGACGAGAGGCTATCGGGTCACCGACAAGAACCTGTCCGACGCCGAACTCGCCGAGCTGGACACGATCCTCTACGCCGACGCGAACCGGAACCGCATTCTCGCCAAGCAGATCCTGAAGCCCACGGACGGAAGCCTGGAGGAGAGCTTCGAGCTCCCGCCGAATCTCGTGCTCACCCGCGGCCAGACCTACTGGTGGGGCGTGGAGGTGACGAAGAATGGGCGCACCTACCGCGAGTCACGATCCTTCACGGTTGCTCCCGCGACGGCGACGACGGGCTTCTCGGGCGTGACGGTCATCACGACGAGTGAACAATCTGTCCTGACGTCCAACAACCCGAGATACCAGTCGGAGAACCGGCCTGACGTACTGATCGCGGAGGAGATCGCACAGAAGAGCGGCGGCGCAGCCTTCATCCTCGACCCGAACGCGACGCGTGTCGACGACATGTGGAAGCCGCTGCTCGACGATCAGCCGCAGACGGTCGCCTCAGCGCTCGCGGCGCACAGATCGCTCGTCCTGGTGACGAACTGGAAATACGACGCCACCATCACCGATTCCGGCTTCGACGAGGCGGCGGGCGACGCATTCTTCGCCGCCATGGTCGAGCTCGACCAGAAGCTCGGCGGCACGCGGTCGAGCGCCGGTGCGATCCTGTCCTCGCCGCTCCAGTTCATCGGGATCGGGCGGGGCGCGTCGGTCAACAGCGAGCTGAACGAGCGCCTTCAGAACTACCTGCCGAACCCCGAGCGCGACGTCCAGTTCACCACGCTCGATCCGCACGATTTCGCCCAGGAGACGCTCAACATTCCGCTGAGCAGCATCCTTGAGGCCGGATCTCTCGCCATCGGCCTCATCCCGCCGCTCGCGCCTATCGCGGTCATCGCGGCCGCGATCACGGGTACGGTCGGACAGACCGTGCTGTCGCTGACGCTCTACGACAAGATCCAGTACGGCGACTTCGGCGACCCTCGCGTCCAGCTCTGGAAGGGCACGACCTTCGCGGACAACTACTACCAGGAGACCGCGCAGGAGAAGGACAGCGTCCCAAAAAGCCTGGTTCCCGTCGTCGGATCACTGCTGAACTTCACCTTCACCCAGGACGGGCGATCCCTCAATGTCGGCACGCTCCAGGCCAGCGACGACCGGCATTACAAGTACAGCTCGGATGACGGCAAGGCGAACCTGGATCTCAGCCTGACCGGGCGCCCGGGCTTCATCGAGGACGATACGATTTTTCGTGCCGGCCTCACCGGCGGCATCAACACGCCGGGCGTGCGGTTGCAGCACTGGTATACCGGCACCGTGGACCTGACGGCCCGCGAGGTCCCGAGCCTCGACGCCTACAAGGCGTCCTACGATCCCCTCCAACTCGTGCCCGACCGGATCTGGCGGCTGATCTCGGACAAGGACTGGGATACGGCGCGCCCCGAATCCACTCTCTCGACCTTCGTGCGCCTCAGCCGCTACACGCCGCCCGGGATCGCGGCCAACGTGCCGTGGTACGTCGCCGGGGAGGTCTCGAATACCAATCCGACGGGCGGCAAGGAGGCGGTCAGTACCTTCAATCCACGCACGTTCGGGACGACCACGGAGGGGATCGGCGAGGGCTGGGCCTACACGATCCTGGGGACGGACGGTGCCGCGCGGGCTAACCTTCCCCCGCTGGACCCGAGCGGCAGCAACCGCGTCGACATCCCGTCGGGCGACGTCCCGCTCCTGTTCAACGGCGACTTCCAGTCGACCACGCGGCCGGTGCTCGGACGCTTCGGCGGATCGATACCCCATCCGACTTTCGAGGTCGCCGGATGGTCGCTCCAGGGTGGAAGCGGCGGCTTTTCACAAGGCCTGCCGTTCTTCGGTTATGCGGGCTTCGACGTGACCGGAGAACGCATCTCGAACTGGTTGAACGAGGTCGGACTGCGAGGCTTCCTTGGTGGCAGCTTCAACGAGGTCGTCGATTTCCTCAAAGGCTTTCTCGGCAACGTCAAGGATGGCATCAAGAACGGCTTCGACCACAGCAAGGCCAACGGAGACGTGTCGGCAGGCGTCCTGCCGCTGGTGAAGGCGATCGGCAGCGCGTTCGTCAGCGCATTCAAGGTCGCCGAAGCCGACTTCCCGGCCGCGGCTCAGAAGTTCTACGATGCGATCGCTCAGGCAAAAGCCAACAAGCTGACGGTGTTCACGAAAGCGGTCGAAGGCGCGGCCCTGAAGAGCTTCGCCAAGTCCGCCGGCATCTCGATCCTGGCCGACTTCGCCGCGAGCTTCATCGCGACCATCCAGGAGAAGCTCGTCGACTGGAGTCAGGCCATCCCGGAAGGCGGAAGCCTCGTCCACAACCGGTCCTACCTGCCCAAGGACGTCGATCACATCAGCTTCGACATCCAGATGAACCAACCCTACGACGATGCGAAGCTTCAGGTCTTCTTCGATGGCGAGAACGGCTCGCCGCCGACGCAGCTCGGCAGCACGATCACGCTCAACGCCAATGTGACGAAGTACACGCGCTACTCCGTGGATATTCCCGAGGCCTTGCGCGGCACGGCCGGCAAGCTGTCGTTCAAGTTCCTGGGGAGCGACAAGGGACGCGCGGCCGACGAGGCTAGGGCCAACGCGAACTCGGACGACGGAAGCGTGACCCTGGCCCGCTACGCCTATATCGACAATATCGGTGTGGACGTCATCAAGATCACGGACTCGAGCTACAAGGACAATGATCAGGTCGTCTTCCTGACGAGCGGCCTCCACCCCGGTCTGTTCGGCGTCGAAGGGGATGTCGGGTCGGGAACGTCAGCGCTGACGAACGGCGAGGTGAAGGACGGGTACAACCAGGCGACGATCACGATCACCAACACGACGGGATCGGCCACGAAGATCGCGCTCTCCGTGGATGCCAACAGCTTCCTCGTCGTCGAGGTGAAGGGACAGGTCTACGCGCTGAACGACGGCAAGACGACCAGCATCGCCAAGGAGTTCGATCTCGCGGCGGGCGAGGCTCTCAGCGTGACCGTGCGATCGTCGATCCCGAAGAGCTTCTTCGACTCGCTGACGACCGGCAGCGACATGCTGCTCTCGACGAACCTCAACGTCACGGAGATCGGCAAGAGCGCCACCCACAAGCAGAGTGTACAGGTCGTCTTCCTGGCCGATATCGCGGACGACAGCACGCTCGACGGCACCTTGCGGATCGCCGACACACAGGAAGGCACCACCCGCACGCTGCAGATCATCAACAATGCCGGGCTCGACATCACGGCGGACGGAACGAACGGCTACTCGCATCGCACGAGCAAGGTCGGCAACGATAGCGTCCTCGACATCGACTTCAAGGCGCCGCTGATCAGCGACACGACCCTGCTCACGCTGAAGGCGAACACCAAGACGGTCGCGCAGAACATCTTCGGGACGAGGTTCGACGTCCAGCTGAACGGCAACAAGATCGGAAGCATCGATGTTGCGTCCCGATCCATCCGGACGCAGGGCATCAACACTGCGCTCGACAAGTTGCAGGGTTCGGTCGGCACGCTCCTTGGGCAGATCGCGGGCGCGGGCGGCCAACGCGTCGATGGCACCTATCAATTGCAGCAGCTGTTCGCCGGGACCACGCCCAGCACGGCCGAATGGCGCGATGTGCTCAGCGGGATCCGACAGACGCTGACGAGCATCTATCCGGGCGCGTTGCCGGGCAATGGCACGACGACTCTGTCTCTCAAGCTCGGCGACGTCGTCGGGTCGACGGTCACCTACGACACGGCGACCAAGAGCTCCGCCGCGGCGGGAACCGCGGTGCTCGATTTCGACCCTCTCAACTTCGCGAAGCTGCTGCTGACGGGCGCGGATGCGGGTGTCGGCGCCGGCGCTCAGCTCAGGACCGACCTGACGCCTGCCCAGAAGCTGTTCCGCCTCGATCAGGTGATGAACGGCACGGCCGATCCCCAATACTCCGAGATCACGATCTACCTGCAGCGCCTGATCCAGGACCTCGCGGTCGCCTCACCCCATTTCACGCGGACCGAGCTCGGGAGCGCGATCGGGTGGGTCATCGCGCACGAATACGCGCACAATCTCGGACTGCTCGACGAGAGCCAGGACGGCATGCTCTACGGCTTGTCGCATTCCTTCCTGAGCGACGAGCTCAACACCGCCACCTACGCGCTCCAATTGCAGTTGATCGGGCTCGCCTTGAACGACCCGAAGGCTGCCGAGCCCACAACCGCCGAAGGCGTGAACGCGCTGCTCGACCTCGTGCTGCGACTGGTCAAGGCCGACGCCGTCAATTCCAATCAACTGCTCCGGGACGCACCCGAGGGTGGCGTCTCGACGCTGCCGGAAGAGGCGGACGGAGTGATCGGGACGACGGAGGACGCACCAGCGGACAGCTCGACCGCCCGCTTCATGGCACGCGCAGCCCTCGTCCCGTCGGCTCCCGCCCTCGGCAACGGCGATTTCTCGATCGCCGACCCTGCGTCCATCGATTTCGGCTGGCAATTCGTCGGGAACGCGGGGATCGTCGGTGGCGAGCTTGCCCTGGGTGAGGGCGCGCAAACGGTCAACCGCGCCGTGCAGACCTTCGCGGTGCCGACGACCGCGGGAGCCCTCCGGTTTACCGTCAGGGGTCTTCACCTCGGCAGCGACGGCACAGCGCCGCCCGACGCATTCGAAGTGGCGCTGATCGGCTCCGATGGCGCTTCGCTCGCCGGGGCGATCGGCCTCGGCAACACGGACGCGGCGCTGAATATCCAGTCCGGCGGCTCGGTCACCCGGGCCGCCAACGTCTCGGTCGTCGTCGCGGGGACCGGCTTCACGACCTACGAGATCGCGCTGCCGACCGGCGTTCTCGGCCGGAGCGCGAGCCTCTATTTCGACCTTCTCGGCTTCGGACGAGCCGACAGCTCCGTCGACATCGACGACGTGGCCTTCGTGGCCGCGGGGTCGGTCGATCACGCCCCGGTCTCGACGGCCGATACGGCGACGACCCGGTCCGGCGAGGCGGTCGTCATCCGGGTCCTCGACAATGACGTCGATCCCGACGCGGACGCGTTGCTGCCCGTCGTGACGGCCGCTCCCGCGCATGGCGATGCGAGCGTCAATGCTGACGGTTCGATCACCTACTTGCCCCGCAGCGGATTCGTCGGGACGGACGCGTTCAGCTATAGAGCGAGCGATGGCCGACTGCTCGGCGAGCCCGTGAGCGTGACGGTCGTCGTCGGCGAGCCTGCGCAGTCCTCCCAGGCGGCGCCCACCGTCGTCTCGTTCATTCCGACAGCGTCCGGCTTTGTGGTGCGCTTCAGCGCCCCGGTCGACCCCGAGACGGTGAACGTGGTGAACGATCGCAGCGGCGCGCTTGGTCCGTCCGACGTCGCCTTGGTCGGCGAACACGCGGGAGTCATCGCGGGATCGATCGTGCTCGATCGCGACGGTCTCGGCTTCAGCTTCGTGCGGACCGACGGGATGCTCGCGGACGACACCTACGATGTCAGGCTGGCTTCGGGGCCGGCAGCGTTCCATGGTTTGACCGGCATCGCGCTCGACGGTGACGGCGACGGTGCGGCAGGGGGCGACTTCCTCCGCAGCTTCTCCTTCCAGGCGGCCGGCCCGGCAGTGTCGGTCGGCGACCTTGTCGCGCCTCCCGGCGGCGCAATCACCGATCGGCAGGGCCGGACCTCGCTGCCTGTCAGCTTGACCAGCGTCGGCGGTGTTCGGACGGTCGTGTTCACGCTGGCCTACGACCCGGCCCTGCTGACGGTGACAGGCGTCGCGGCTGGGACGAGCCTCGGGGCGGGCTCCGAAGTGGAGTTCGCCACGACGATCGCGAACGGGCAAGCCACGACGCGCGTCGCGGTCACCTCCGCCACGGCGCTTCCGGCCGGTATGCTCGACCTCGTCAGACTCACGTCACGCGTCCCCGAGACGGCGGCTTACGGCGCGAGCCAAGTCGTGACACTCGCCGTCGTGTCCATCAACGGACTCGCTGTCGATGGCCCGGTCGGTCGGGCGATCGAAGTCGTTGCACAACGCGGCGACGCTAACGGCGACGGTTTCGTCACGGAGGTCGATCGCGCGCTGACGACCAGCATCGCCGGATCTTCGGGCATCGGTTATCAGGCATGGCGTCTGCTCGACCCGGCGGTCCTGAGCGCGCCCAACCCCGGATCTGCGGGTGAAACACCGGTCGGCGACGGCCCGGGCGCGGGGTCGATCGGCGGATCCGGAAGTCCAGGCTCGCCCTCTTCGCCTGGCGATCCGGGATCGACACGTACGCAATCGGGATCCGACACGGGCGCTCCGACTTCCGGGACGCAGGCCAGCGGGACCGGCTCGGACGGGGAGTCCGAGGGCACAGGGTCCGGGGGCACCACGTCATCGTCGTCGACCGCAACAGTCGCCGTGAGCGCGGACGACAATTCTCCACGCGTCGCTGATGCCGGGTTGACCGAGCCGCCGTCCGACCTGGGCTCGCGCAACGGGGATCTGACCGTCGACGCGAGCGGGCAACCGATCACCGGGCCGGCGAGGGCGGCCGCGACGGTGGCCTTCGGCCTTCAGATCGGGGCTCCGCTGCAGGCCTCGACGGCAGATACGGGCATCGGTACCACGCCGTTCACTCTCCCACAGTTCAGCCCCGCGACGATCGTCTCGGGCGCAGACATCGTCGTCACGACATCGAGTGTGGCCAATTATTCGCCGCTGCGTGGTGTCGTCATATCGGGCAGCGGCCATCGTGTGCGCACCGGAGCCGTCAATCCCGAGGCCGCGACCCCGACCGGGCGGGATGACGACCCTTCGGCGGCTCCTCCGGATGCGGCGCCGGATGCGATGCAGCCGCCTGCCGATCTGCCGCCCAAGACGGACGATCCGGCGATCCAGATCGACCTGAAGACTCCTGCGCAGCCCGATCGGAGACCAACCGGGCCGACTGTCGCAGGTCCCCCGAACGCACCCCTGGCTCCATCAGCGCCCAGCACGCCCGAGCGACGGACCGATCTGATGCGGAACCCGACGGTCGATCCGCCGAAGACTGATCGCTCCTTGCTCGGGCTCATGCTGCTGCCCGGTGTCGCGATGTCGATACGCCCGGGTCGATCGACCAAGAGCCCACGCACCGGGTCCTGGCAGCGGAACTTCGTCCTGCCGCAAGAGCCGCAAGAGGACGAACCGCACCCCAACGAGGGTATTGAGCTCAGACACTCGCAGGCGACCGGGAGCGGCGATGGACCGTCATAACGCCGGTAAGCAGATCTGCGTCATAACGATGATAAGGTGTTCCGATCGACATCACGTCGTCCGACGATCGATGCATCGGATCGAAGACGAGGCTCGGAGAGAACGATGACTACACCAGCAGCGACGGTGAATCAGCCTGAAGTGAAGCTCGATGCGTCCAACTTGAAGAGCTCTTATTGCAATGTCTGCAATGCGACGAGTACTCGCGAGGAGGTCGTACTGAATTTCGGAGTCAATCAAAATTGGGATCTAGCGCAGGGTGCAGGAGGGATGGACGTCAGTCTCCAACACCGCATCATTCTCAGCCCGTTCGCCGCCAAACGACTGCTGGACATATTGTCGAAGCTGATGGGCGAGTATGAATCCCGCTTCGGGGAACTGCGTTGACGGCAAGCTGTCGGCCAGGAGGGCTCGCGATCCACTGACATGATCTGCAAGGCGGACAGGTCCCGTGCGCCCGCGCTCGGAAACTCACGGTAGTGACGATGCACACGAGCCCGGACGTCGTTCCGGACGGCGACGCATCGATGGCCGCGAATGCCGAAGCGGTAGCGTGGTCGGCATTCACCGATCCCACCAGTTCCGCGGAGTTCCGGGCGGCGTGGTTGGCGCTCCAATGCGGGTTCGTGCCGGGCGTCCGCACCGGGCTGCTGCTCGTCGCACAGGAGGGTGTCTTTCGCCCCGCCGCGATCTGGCCGAACGCCCTCACAGACGTCACGCATCTCGGCGAGATCGCCGAGCGCGCCCTGCGGGAACGTCGTGGGGCCGTCCACGTGGCCGCCCCGACACCGAACGATCCGACGGGTCGCGTCATGGTCGCCTACCCGCTCCAGAACGACGACGTGACGCACGGGGTCGTGGTGCTGGACGTTGCTAATCTGCCCGGCTCCGACATCCGGGACGTTTCGCGCGCCTTGCACTGGGGGGCGAGCGCCCTCAACACATCGTTCCGACGTGACTCGGCCGAAGATTCGGAAGGCCGTCTGGGTCGCGCGATGGCGGTTCTCGATCTGCTCGCGGTGGCCGAGGACCAGCCCTCGCTTCAGGGCAGTTCGTTCGCCCTGGTGAACGAGGTCGCCAAGCATCTCGCCTGCCGACGCGTCGCGTTGGGGCTACGCCGGGGAAGCCGCGTACGGCTGCGAGCGGTCTCGCATGCCGCGTGGTTCGACCGTCGGTCCGACCTCGCGCGGGCGCTGGAAGCCGCGATGCAAGAGGCGCTGGACCAGAACGCCTCGGTGGCGTGGCCCCCGGTCGGCGATGCGGCGCGTCGTGTTGCGGCTGCACATCGAGCGCTGATCGAGGCGTCGGTCGCGGGAGCTGGAGCCAGCCTCTCGGGCGCCTCGGTCATCCTGCGCCACGCCGGACGTGCGATCGGGGTGCTGACGATGGAGCGTGACGCGCCGTTCGCCGAGGCCGAACTCGCCCTCGCGGACCTGATCGGACGAACCACGGGGCCGCTGATCGCATTGACGGCCCGTGCCGAACGGCCGCTGGCCGGGTCGATGGCGGACGCGACCGGCCGTGGCTTGCGGGCGGTTTTCGGTCCGCGGCAGCCGGCGCTGAAGCTCGGTCTCGTGATGGGCGCAGCACTCGTGTCCACGCTCCTCCTCGTCGAAGGACCGTTCCGGATCAGCGCGAAATCGGTGCTGGAGGGAGCGGTCCAGCGTGCCGCGGTCGCGCCATTTCAGGGCTATATCGCGCAAGCCCCCGTGAGGGCCGGCGACACCGTATCGGCCGGCCAGATCCTGGCTCTCCTCGATGATGCGGATCTCCGCCTGGAGCGCGTCAAGGCGGAGAGCGAACTCGCCAAGCTCGATCAGCGCCGACGCGAGGCCCAAGCCAAGCACGATCGTGCCACGCTCGGCATCGTGGCCGCTCAGATCGCGCAAGCCGAGGCCGAGCACAACCTCGCCTCCGAGAAGCTCGCCCGCACCCGCATCCTCGCGCCGATCGACGGGCTGGTGGTCTCCGGAGACCTCAGCCAGATGCTCGGATCGCCGATCGAGCAGGGCAAGGTGCTGTTCGAGATCGCGCCGCTCCACAATTACCGGCTCGTCCTTCAGATCGACGAGGGCGACATCCGTTACGTCGAACTCGGGCAGAACGGTGCTTTGACGCTGACCGGCAATGCGGAGACCCGCATCCCGTTCACGATCGGGAAGATCACCGCCGTCTCGAGCCCTGGCGAAGGCCGCAATACGTTTCGGGTCGAAGCCTCCCTCGACGAGACGCGCCTTCCGCTCCGGCCCGGCATGGAGGGAGTCGCGAAGGTCATCATAGGCGAGCGCCCGCTGCTCTGGGTGTGGACGCGCTCGCTCGTGGCGCGGCTGCGACTGTTCGCCTGGATGTGGATGCCGTGAGCTCTGCCCCATGAGCGAGCCGTTCCTGAGTTCCACCTGGTACCGCGCCGCGGGTCTGAGGCCTCGTCTCCGCCCGCATGTCGAGGTCGTGAGCCACGCCTATGGCGGGCGAAGCTGGTACATCCTGCACGACCGGGCGGGCGCGCGCACCCACCGGGTCACGCCGGCGAGCTATCTGCTGCTCGGGCGCATGGACGGTGCCACCACGCTGGACGCGATCTGGACGGACGTCGCGGTCCAGCTCGAGGACGACGCGCCGACCCAGGACGACGTACTGCGCCTCATGGCGCAACTCCACGCCAACGACCTCCTCCAGCTCGACACGCCGCCGCAAGTGTCCGAACTGCTGGAGCGATACGTCAAGCGACAGCGTCTGCCCTACCTCGCCTTTGTCAAGAACCCGATGTCGGGCAAGATCCCGCTGGTCGATCCCGATCGGATGTTGGCAGCCTTGGTGCGGGCCGGCCGGCCGCTGCATGGCTGGCCGCTCACCCTCGCCTGGTTGGCCTGTGTTCTGCCCGCGGCCGCGCTCGTGCCGCTGCATTGGGCCGAACTCACCGCCAACGTCGCCGATCGGGTGCTCCTGACCCAGAACCTCGTCGCGCTGGCGCTCGTCTATCCGTTCATCAAGTTGATGCACGAGATCGGACACGGCTACGCGGTCAAATCATTCGGGGGAGAGGCTCACGAGGCAGGCCTCATGCTGCTCGTCTTCTACCCGACGCCCTATATCGATGCGTCCGCATCGTTGGCGCTACCGAACAGGTTTGCGCGCGCGCTCGTGGGCGTCGCCGGGGTCGCGGTCGAGATGGTGCTCGCCGCCCTCTCATTCTATCTCTGGTCGCTCGCCGAGACCGGGTGGGTCCGCGCCATCGCTTTCGACGTCATGCTGATCGCCGGCGTGTCGACACTCGTCGTCAACGGCAACCCACTTCTCAGGTTCGATGCCTACTACATTCTGACTGATCTCCTCGAGATACCCAATCTCGGAGCCCGGTCGGGCAAATACTGGACGGCGCTCGTCGATCGCTACGCGTTCGGCGCGCGCGATCGCACGACGGACGCGACCAGCCGCGAGGCCGGGTGGTTCCTGGTCTACGCACCCGCGGCCTTCGCATACCGATTGCTCATCACCTTCACGATCGCGCTGTTCGTCGCCAGCGAGTTCCTGGCAGCCGGTGTGGCCCTCGCCGCCTGGTCACTGTTCTTCGGTATCGTCATGCCGGTCGTGCGTGGGTTCCGGCACGTCGTCACGGGGGCTGAACTGCATCGCAATCGCCGGCGCGCATTGACGGTGACGATGGCCGGGCTTGCCGGTCTGGGTCTCGCGATCTTCGCTCTGCCTCTCCCGATGCACACGAATGCCGAGGGCGTGATCTGGCTCCCCGACGAGGCGCAGGTGCGTGCCGAAACCACCGGTTTCATCTCACGTCTGCTGGCCGAGCCGGGCAGCCCAGTCGTGAAGGGTCAGGCGCTGGTCGAGAGCGTCGAACCCCTCCTCGCGGCCGGGATCACGTCGGAGCGCGCCAAGGTCGAGGAGTTGCAACTTCGCTACGTCGCCGAAAGCGTGACCGATCGGGTCAAGGCCACGATTACCGGCAACGAGCTTGGCGAGACCAGGGCGAAACTGGACCGGCTTGTCGAGCGCGGCGGCAAGCTGCTCGTGAGGAGCGCATCGGAGGGCACTCTGACAGTGCCGGGCGCCGCCGATCTGCCGGGCCGCTTCTTTCGCGAAGGGCAGGTCATCGCCTATATCACGCCCCAAGCTGGGCGCACGGTCAGGGTGGTCGTGACGCAAGACGACATCGATCTCGTGCGGCACCACCTCCTCGGCATCGAGGCGAAGCTGGCGGGCCGACTGGACGAGACCTTTGCGGGCAACATCGCACGCGAGGTGCCGGCCGCACGCAACGAGGTGCCCAGCCGAGCCCTCGCGAGTTCCGGCGGCGGGGTTCTGGCGACCGACCCCGGCGATCGCGATGGTCTGCAGGCGCTCCAGAGGCTGTTCCAGTTCGACGTGGCCCTCACGCCCGACCCGGCGGAGAGCCGGTACGGCGGCCGCGTCTACCTGCGTTTCGTGCACGATCACGAGCCGCTCGGTTTTCAGCTGTATCGCCGTCTCCGGCAGCTCTTCCTGTCGCGCTTCGGCGCGTGAGGCCATCGAGGTGGTGCCCACCCGATCGGACATCCTGCGGCCGTGGATGAGCGACGCTTTGCTGGTGTCGCCCTATCCCGAGCGCCAGCCTCCGGTGGCCGGTCCGCTGGACGAGTTCGTGTCCGATCTCGGGCGTATCGTGGCGTCGCCGTTCAGGGCCGGGCTCGCGTCGCCGCGACCCATCGTGCGGGCTGCCGAGTTGGCGCGCCACCGATTGCGCGACCTCTCGGACGAGGCGCTCACGGCGAGCGTCACCGCCGTTCGCGCGCGCCTCATCCGTGACGGGCTCACGCGATCTCTCGTCGGCGAGACCTTCGCGCATGTGCGGGAGGCGACGCGGCGTCATCTCGGCTTCGAGCATCATCCCGTGCAGCTCATGGGCGGCTACGTGATGCTGCGGGGGCGTATGGCGGAGATGCGGACCGGAGAGGGGAAGACCGTGACAGCGCTTCTCTGCGCCGCTACCGCGGCTTTGGCCGGCATGCCGGTTCACGTGGTCACGGTGAACGAATATCTGGCAGCCCGCGACGCGGACGAACTCGGACCAATCTACCGCGCTCTCGGTCTTTCGGTCGGGCTCGCGCAGCATGGACAGGACCCGCCGGTACGCCGTGCCGCCTACGCGGCCGACGTCACGTACTGCACCAACAAGGAGCTCGTCTTCGATTATCTCCGCGACCGGATCGCTGCTCGCGTCCGGCCGTCACGATCTCGCCAGCTCGTCGGCGACGTCCTCGGGACGACCCGGACCACGGAGCCTCTGCTGCTGCGCGGGTTGCATTGCGCTTTCGTGGACGAAGCCGATAGCATTCTGGTGGACGAGGCGAGGACCCCCCTCATCATCTCGGCCCCGACCGACCCGGGACACGGCGACGCGCGCGTGATCGAGGCGCTCTCGATCGCCGGCCGCCTCGTGCCCGGGCATGACTTCGTCATCCAGCCGGCCGACAAGCTCGTGTTCCTCACCTCGATCGGCCGCAAGGCCGCCGAGGCCCTCTCGGCTCGAGCAGAGGGTCTCTGGCGGTCGCGTCGGGCGCGCGAGGAGTTGCTGACGCAGGCGCTGTCGGCCCTGCACGTTTTTCGGCGCGATCACCAGTACATCGTCAACGAGGGCGCGGTTCAGATCGTGGACGAGTACACGGGCCGCGTGATGGCGGACCGCAAATGGCAGCGCGGCCTCCAGCAGCTCATCGAAGCCAAGGAGGGCTGTGCGCCGAGCGAAGGTCGCGAGACGATCGCGCAGGTGACCTACCAGCGCTTCTTCCGCCGATACCTATGGCTCGGCGGGATGACAGGGACGGCGCGCGAAGTCTCGGCCGAACTCGGTCGCATCTACGGTCTGGAGGTGGTTCCCATCCCGACCCACGAGCCGAACCGGAGGCGAGAGGGACGAACCCGTTTCTACCGGTCATCGCAGGCGCGATGGGACGCCGTCGTCGCCTCGACCCGTGAGAAGGTCGAGTCCGGCCGCCCCGTGCTGATCGGCACCCGCTCGGTCGCGGCATCCGAGCACATCGCAGATCGGCTCCGGTCGGAGGGACTCGCGGCGGTCGTGCTGAATGCCCGGCAGGATCGGGACGAGGCCGAGACGGTCGCGGCAGCCGGCCTGCCCAGTCGGATCACGGTCGCGACCAACATGGCCGGCCGAGGAACCGACATCCGCCCGGCCGGCGACGTTCTCGCGCAGGGCGGCCTTCACGTGATCCTGACCGAGTTCCACGAATCGGCCCGGATCGATCGCCAGCTGTTCGGCCGGACGGGACGTCAGGGCAATCCTGGTACGGCGGAAGCTCTCGTGTCGCTGGACGACGAGTTGTTTCGACACTACTCGGCCCGTCCCGCCGCGTGGCTCATGCGCTTCTATCCGGGAGGCCGCATACCGCCTGCGCTCGGTTCGCTTCTGAGAGGGATTGCGCAATGGCGTGCGGAGCACATGCACGCCCGCATGCGTCGGGATACGTTTCGACGCAGCCAACAGCAGGAGAAGGCTTATGGTTTCATGAGTTGGAGCGAGTGAGGCGAGGCCACGTCGATACGCCGGACGCGCCGAGCGGAGCATTCACTCGTTCGATGAGACTTCGGCGGCCGGCACGCCGGGGCGAAGCGGCGCGAACAGGATCTTGCACCGCAGGCCCGCGGGAAGAACGTTGCCGGGATTGGGCAGGACAAGCCTCACCCCGAAGGTGCCACTCGCCGCATCGAGCACGTGATCGACGACCTTGACCGTCGCGGTGTAAGTTCCGCCTACCGGATCCTCCGGCATGACCTGCGCGGTCAATCCGGGCACCGTCTGACCGAAATAACCGATCGGAACGAACACCTCGACATTCAGGGGATCGATCTTGGCGACGGTCAAAATCTGTGACTGCTCGCTCCGATATTCTCCGGCCGACATGGTGCGTTCGACCACCACTCCATCGATCGGGCTCGCGATGCGACGCTGGAGTAGCTGCGACTCGGCCCGTTTGAGCTCCTGACGAGCGAGTTCCTGATTGTAATGGGCATCGACGGCATTCATCTCGGCCACGCGCGCGTCCGTCTCGCTCTCATCGAGCGACGCCGCGGCCACGATATTGCCGGCCCGCAACTTCTCCTGGCGGGCGACCTTGCGGCGCAGGAACTCTGTTCTGCTCTGGTTGGATCGTATCAGTGCGTCGTTGTCGGCGCGTATCCGGGCCAGCGCGACGTTCGCGACCTCCACGTCCGACTCGAGCTCGGCGACCACCTGACCGACCTTGACGGGGTCTCCCCGGTCCACATTGACACGGCTGATCACGCCGGCGACCGGCGCACTCAGCTTGGTCGTAACCTGGGCCTCCATGAGGCAATCGAGCTTATCGCTCGATAATCTCGGTGCCGCCACAGCTTGTCCGACAGGATACGAAACCATAACGGCAATCGTCAGATAGAAGATGTAGTGATACACTCGGATCGCTTCAAGTCGATACACATCATGTCTCCACGAGGAATTCTCAAGACCATGGACCATGCTGAGCCTCCAATCATTCTGAAGCTAACATACCGAACATAATCGACTTCTTGGTCTCGCATTGTATGATCTTAGGATATCGCGATGCCCGTGTCGCCAAGCTCTGTTCTGACATCAACGTGACACTTGCCTGGTTCGTCAGAAGATCTCGTGGATGAGGTGACACTCAAGTGCGAACGCTCCGCAATCACGTCACGCAGAATGTTGACGCTCCAAGGGGAAGGCACGGACGCGAGATCGAGCCATCGTTGTGAAACGTGATGTCACCGCGTCGACGGCACGCTATGTACCCTGCTGTGCATTGGCAACCCATCATGCTCGCCAAGCGAGGCTTCGAGCCCGTCCGACTGCCCGCCAGCTTGCAAACCCACTATAGCCGACGGTATACAGCGGCAGCCTATGGATACCCTCCAAGTGTCCGCGCAAGAAGCCCGACATGACCTACGTCGCCGGGCCGCACGCGTTCGGGCACACCTTCCTGGATGGAGCCGAAGCGACCCATCATCTCGGCGGCCAGTGGGTCGTGCTCGCTCGGAAAGGTCTTCACCCGTGAAGGGTCAAGTCCTAGCTGACGGCGGCACGGGGGCATCTGCGCAGGCGTGCCCGAATGCGCAGGCCATGGACCCGGCGTTGCCCTTCGGAGGTTACGACATGGAGCGGCTATGACCGCGTATCCGGCATACGGCACGTCGAGGATTACCTCAGCGTGACGGCGATCTAGATCAGAACTGCCTGAGCGGCGCGCCTGAATGGGCACGGGTCTCGGGCGACAGACGGAAGGAATCATCGATGGCACATGAGCTTCAGTTCTACATCGACGGCGCGTGGGTCGATCCAGCCTCTCCCAACCCGCTCGACGTGATCGACCCCTCGACAGAGGAGGCCTTCGCTCAGATCTCGCTCGGCCAGAAGGCCGATGTCGACAAGGCGGTCGCGGCCGCGAAACGCGCCTTCCGGAGCTATTCGCGGACGAGCCCGGCCGAGCGGGCCGACCTCCTTCGCCGCATCATCGCGGTCTACAAGAAGCGCAGCGACGACCTCGCGCTCGCGGTCTCCCGCGAGATGGGCGCGCCGCGTTCCTTCGCGCGCGGAGCCCAGGTGGGGATCGGTCTCGCGCATCTCCAGAAGATCGCCGAAGTGCTGGAGACGTTCCCGTTCGAGCACCGCAAGGGCACGTCGCTCGTGGTGAAGGAGCCGGTGGGCGTCGTCGGTCTGATCACGCCGTGGAACTGGCCGCTGAACCAGATCACCTGCAAGGTCGGGCCAGCCCTCGCGGCCGGCTGCACGATGGTGCTGAAGCCCTCCGAGATCGCGCCTCTCGACGCGATCATCTTCGCGGAGATCCTGGACGAGGCCGGCGTTCCGGCAGGCGTGTTCAACCTCGTGAACGGCGACGGGCCGACCGTCGGGCAGGCCCTCGCCACCCACCCCGACATCGACATGATGTCGTTCACGGGCTCGACCCGGGCGGGCATCCTGGTCGCGAAGGCCGCGGCCGACACGGTGAAGCGCGTGCACCAGGAGCTCGGCGGCAAGTCCGCCAACATCCTGATGCCCGACGTCGATATCCGCGACGCGGTCGCGAAGGGTGTGGCCGGCTGCTTCGGCAATTCGGGTCAGTCCTGCAACGCGCCGACCCGGATGTTCGTGCCGCGCGACCGACAGGGCGAGGCGGTCG
>CAXUHE010000003.1:0-7991 GCA_964250725.1 uncultured Enterovirga sp.
GTCGCCGTCGATGTCGAGCTTGACGTCGATGCGGCCGAGATCCTCGGGCGAGAGCGTGATGTCGAAGCGGCTCGAACCGTCGAGCGCCCGCAAGCCGATCTCGACCGGGACGTCGCCGATCGGCACCGCGTTCGGGGTTCGCGACGTGTCCCCGCTGGGCGGGGCGAGGGTCGCGGCCGAGGTGGGCGTGGCCTGCGCCGCGAGCATGGAGGCAGGGTCCGCCGATTGTGCGAGATGCGCCGCGAAGCCGATCGATCCCGCGACCGAGGCGGTCGACGCTTGCGGACCGGACTCGGACTTGGCCGCGACCTTGGGGCGGTCGGACTTGGCATCGCCTGTCGCCATGGCGCCGGCGGCCTTCGTCCGGACCGGTGCGTCCTCGACCGCCTCCGCAGTCCCGAGAGGCGCGTCCGACGCGGCCCGTCCGGCGTTCTCGGAAGACGTCTGACTGGCGGTGGTCCGATCGCCGGGACGGGCGGCCGGGTGGGCGGCAACGCTGGCGGACGATCCCACGACAGGTCCGGCCTCCGTGCCGGCCGGCACGGCTGGGGGAGGAAGCAGCACGGCCCCGGGCGGGGTCGCGGCCATCGCCGTCGCGATGGTTGGAGGCGGTTGCGGCGTCGCGGGCTGGAGAAGCGTGACGTCCTTCGAGGATGTCTCGTCCGTGTCCGTGTCCGTCTCGGAGCCCTCGTCGGAAGCGGCGACTTTCGTCGGCCTGCCGGCGGTCGGTGTGATCGTGGTCGCGTCCACGGGCGCCTGGACCGGCGGATCGATCGATGACACGGCCGACGCGGCCGACGCGGCCGACACGGCCGACACGGCCGACACGGCCGACGCGGCCGGCGTCGCGTCCGCGCCCGTCCGCGGCTCGGCGGACGCGTCGGGATCGCGGGCTCGGCCAACGGCTTGCGGGGCGGGGACGGCCGTGGTCACATCCGTCGCGGCGGCCGGGAGCGGCGCGTCGGCGATGGACGCGCCGCCCGGTGCGACGTCGGTCCGACCCGCGGTCCTAGCCGTGGTGGTGCCCGTCGTGTCGCTCTGCGTACCAGCCTTCGTCCGGCCGGCGGGTTCGCCCGGTTTCGCGCCCGCTGGTAATTGAACGGCCTTCGCGTCGATGGTCGGGTTCGAGACCCCCGGCGCCACGTCGGCGGTCTCGATGTCCGCGATCGGCGAGCGACTGCCGTCTGCCTGGCGAGGATCGTCGGAGGCCGGTTCGGAATCGCTTGTCCGCGTGACCCCGATCCGCGATCCGGTCGTCGGCGTCCCGCCCGCGCTCCGGCCGGTCGAGGACGTCGCTCGCACGTCGCGTTCAGGTAGCGGAGGCGTTGCGACCGGGCCGGCCGACGGTAGCTCCGACGCACGGTCAGGCGCGTCCGACACCGTG
Organism: uncultured Enterovirga sp.; assembly: GCA_964250725.1. GTDB lineage: Bacteria > Pseudomonadota > Alphaproteobacteria > Rhizobiales > Beijerinckiaceae > Enterovirga. Next base: position 1,385 of record CAXUHE010000003.1, read on the forward strand.
AACACGGGAGCGCCATCGCGTGTCGTCGCGCTGGCCCGGTCCGGCGTACGTGCGGGGGCGCCAGGGAGCGACGATCTCGGGTCAGGCCGGCGGCCGTCGACGGGGTTGAGCACTACGAAGCCTTGAACGGGACATGCGCGATCACGGCGCGGCAGGCGCAAGGCGCAGGCCAGAGGTGACATCCACGTAAACGACTGACCAAGCTCGGTTTCCGGTACCTCGTGGGCTAGGCTGGACCGGGTGGGACTTGCCGTACGGCAGAAATTGCCGGGACCTACCGGTTGGGCGCACCGGGACTGGCCGAGCCGGTGCTCTCGCCCTATAAGGCGGTCGCAATCACCTCCGCCATCTCATGCCGAACAGCCTCGACCTGCCCCGCCCGCCTGCCCAGACCCGTGTCGTGGTGGCGATGTCGGGGGGCGTCGATTCCTCCGTGGTGGCCGCCCTCCTGACGCGCGACGGCTACGACGTCGTGGGCGTCACGATGCAGCTCTACGACCAGGGCGAGGCAGCCCGGCGGGCGGGCGCCTGCTGCGCGGGCGCGGACATCCGCGACGCGCGCCGCGTCGCGGCGGCGATCGGCATCCCGCATTACGTGGTGGATTACGAGGAGCGCTTCCGGCGCGGCGTGATCGACCGGTTCGCGGCCTCCTACGCGTCGGGCGAGACGCCGGTCCCCTGCGTGGACTGCAACCGCTCGGTCAAGTTCCGCGACCTCCTCGACATGGCGGGCGACCTCGGGGCCGACGTGCTGGCGACGGGCCACTACGTGGCGAGCCGCGCCCTCCCGGGCGGCGGGCGGGGGCTGTTCCGGGCCGCCGATGTAGAGCGCGACCAGAGCTACTTCCTCTACGCGACCACGCCCGACCAGCTCGGGCGGATCCGCTTCCCGCTGGGCGAGATGAGGAAGGGCGAGATCCGCGACCTCGCGCGCAGCTTCGCGCTCGACGTCGCGGACAAGCCCGACAGCCAGGACCTCTGCTTCGTGCCGGGCGGGCGCTACGCGGATGTGATCGCGCGGCTGCGCCCGGACGCGGTCCGGCCCGGCGAGATCGTGCATCTCGACGGCCGCTCCCTCGGGACGCACGGGGGGATCGTCCATTACACGATCGGCCAGCGCAAGGGCCTCGGACTCTCGTCCGCGGCGCCGCTGTATGTGGTGCGGCTGGAGCCCGAGACGGCGCGTGTCGTCGTCGGGCCGCGCGAGGCGCTCGCCACGACCACCATCATGCTGCGCGACGTGAACTGGCTTGGCGACGTCGCGCCGGGGTCCGACGGGCTGGAGGTTGCGGTGAGGGTGCGCTCGACGCGGCCCCCGCGTCCCGCGCTGCTGCGCAAGGTCGAAGGTCGGCTGGAAGTCCGGATGATGACGCCCGAGGACGGCGTCTCGCCGGGGCAGGCCTGCGTGGTCTACGAGAGCGAGGGCGATCGGGCCCGGATATTGGGCGGGGGCACCATCACGCGGACGGAATCGTCCCGGATGGCGGAGGCGGCGTAGCGGATGTCGGATGTTCGGGCCGCGGCCCATCCCACCACGCAGTTGATGCGAAAGGCCTACCAGCGCTGGGCCCCGATCTACGACGTCGTCTATGACAAGCTGACGGAGCCGGCCGCGCTCGCGGCCGTGCGCGCCGTCGAGGCCTGCGGCCCGAAGATCCTGGAGGTCGGCGTCGGGACGGGCCTGTCGCTCGGATATTACGCCCCGTCCTCCGAGGTCCACGGCATCGATCTCTCGGCCGACATGCTGGCGCGCGCCCGGCAGAAGGTCGCGAAGCGCGGCCTGCGGCACGTGAAGAGCCTCGACGTGATGGACGCGACGCATCTCTCGTTCGCTGACGAGACGTTCGACGCGGTGACCGCCCAGTTCCTCATCACGCTCGTGCCGAGCCCCGAGAGCGCGCTCGACGAGATGGCGCGCGTGCTGCGGCCGGGCGGCGAGATCGTTCTCGTCAACCATTTCGGCCAGGATGCCGGGCCGTTGGCCGAGATCGAGCGCATCGTCGCGCCGCTCTGCGCCAAGATCGGCTGGAGCTCGGACTTCAAGGCGTCGCGGATCGAGAGCTGGGCGCGCTCGCGCGGTCTCGAGCCCCTGCCGCTCTCGCCCGTCTTCCCGGGCGGGTTCTTCAAGATCCTGCGCCTGCGCAAACCCGATTGAGGACGATGCCATGAGCGAGACCGGCAGCCGCGCGATCCTCGACTGGCTCGGCGGCCAGCACGACGCGATGGTGTCGCTGCTGGAGGAGGTCGTGAACCTCGATTCCGGCAGCTACGACAAGGCGGGCGTCGACGCGGTCGGCGAGCGCTTCCGCCGCTTCTTCGAAGAGGAAGGCATCCCGACCGCCGCCCATCCCCGCGAGACCTACGGGGACGCGATCACCGTGGAGGTCGCGGGCGCGGGCGGGTCGAACAAGCCGATCGTGCTGATGGGGCACCGCGACACCGTGTTCCCCAAGGGCGAGGCGCGACGCCGCCCCTTCCGGATCGCGGACGGCCGCGCCTACGGGCCGGGCGTCGCGGACATGAAGGCCGGCCTCGTGATGAACGCCTTCGTGCTCGCGGCCTACCACCGCTTCGGCGGGGCGCCCGCCCCGCTGCTCGGGCTCATCACGTCGGACGAGGAGATCGGCTCGCCGGCCTGCCGGTCGATCATCGAGGAGACCGCGCGCGGCGCGCGCGCCGTGTTCAACTCCGAGCCCGGCCGGCCGACGGGCAACGTCGTGACCGGCCGCAAGGGCGGCGTCTTCATGGAATGCACCGTCGCGGGCAAGGCCGCGCATTCGGGCGGCGCGTTCCAGGACGGGATCAGCGCGATCACGGAGATCGCGCACAAGATCGTGGCGTTGCAGGCCGTGACCGACATCGAGGCCGGCGTGACGCTGAACGTCGGCCTCGTGTCCGGCGGGCAATCCGTCAACACGGTCGCGCCCTCGGCGCTCGTCGGGATCGACCTGCGCTACGTCGAGCCGCCTCAACGGGCCGACGCGATGCGGCGGATCGAGGCGATCGTGGCGCACGCCACCGTGCCGGGCACGACCGCGAAGCTCGAGATCAAGGGCGAGTTCCTGCCCCTCGTGCAGGATTCCGCGTCGCGCGACCTCTTCGACGGCTACCGCACCGCGATGGGCGAGCTCGGCGCCGCGATCGAGGGCGAGTTCGCGGGCGGCTGCGCCGATTCCGGCTTCACCTCGGCGGTGGGCTGCCCGACGATCTGCTCGGTCGGCCCGATCGGCGGGCGGGCCCACTCGCCCGAGGAGTACCTGGAGATCGCGAGCCTCGTGCCGCGCGCGCAGGGGCTGGCGCTGGCCATCCTGAGGGTCAGGGGGTAGAAGGAGAGCGATCGGGCGGGATCGCGAGATGCCTGAGCAGGCTGACATCTACGAGCAGGACTTCGTGCGCTGGTCTGAGGAGCAGGTGAGCGCCTTGCGTGCAGCCGGCGCAACCCGGCCCAATCTCCCGCTGGATTGGGATCATCTGGCCGAGGAGATCGACGCGTTGGGCAGGTCCGTCCGGTCCGAACTCCGCAGCCGTCTGGCGACCATCATCGAGCACCTGTTCAAGTTGGAGATCTCGAGCGCCCTCGATCCGCGCTCCGGTTGGATCGAGACAGTCCGACGCGAGCGCATCGAGGTCGAGGCGCTCCTGGACGACAACCCGAGCCTGAGAGCAGGCTTGCCCGATAGCCTCGACGCCGCCGACCGCAAGGCGCGCAAGCTCGCTCGCCTGAACTTCGAGCGTTACGGCGAGTGGAACCCGGACACGCGCCGCGCGCTCGACGAGACACGTTTCCCCGAGCACGAAGTCTTGGACCTCGATACGGGAATGTTCACCGATTTCGAATAGCTCCTTCGGTCCTCCGACATGATCTACCGCAATCTCGGCCGTAGCGGCCTCAAGGTCTCCCCGCTCTGCCTCGGCACGATGATGTTCGGCGGCCAGACCGACGAGCCGACCTCGGCGCGCATCGTGGCGTCGGCCCGGGAGGCGGGCGTCGACTTCATCGACACGGCGGACGTCTACAACGAGGGGCGCTCGGAGGAGATCGTGGGCCGGGCGATCGCGGCGGACCGCTCGCGCTGGGTGCTCGCCACCAAGGTCGCGAACCCGATGGGGGACGGCCCCAACGATCGCGGGCTGTCGCGCCGTCACGTCCTCGCGGCCTGCGAGGCGAGCCTGCGGCGGCTCGGCACGGACGCGATCGACGTCTACTACCTCCACAAGGAGGACCATGCGACGCCGCTCGGCGAGACGGTCCGGGCGCTGGCCGACCTCGTTCGCGCCGGCAAGATCCGCTACGTCGGCGTCTCGAACTACCGCGGCTGGCGGGTCGCGGAGATCTGCCGCCTCTGCGACGAGCACGGCATCGACCGCCCGGTCGTCAGCCAGCCCTACTACAACGCGCTGAACCGCATGCCCGAGGTCGAGCACCTGCCGGCCTGCCACCATTACGGGCTCGGCGTCGTGCCCTACAGCCCGCTCGCGCGCGGCATCCTCACCGGCAAGTACGATCCGGCCGCGCCGCCCTCGGCCGAGACGCGCGCCGGCCGGCAGGACAAGCGCATGCTGGAGACGGAGTGGCGGCCCGAATCGCTCGCCGTCGCGCAGGAACTGCGCGCTCACGCCGAGGCGCGGGGCATCACGGCCGGGCAGTTCGCGGTCGCTTGGGTGTTGAACAACGCGCTCGTCAGCGCCGCGATCGCCGGGCCGCGCACGGAGGCGCAATGGCAGGATTACCTCGGCGCGGTCGACTACGCCTTCACGCCCGAGGACGAGGCGCTCGTCGACCGGCTCGTCGTGCCGGGCCATCCCTCGACGCCCGGCTACACCGATCCGGCCTACCCGCTCGAAGGCCGCGTCGCGCGCTCCGGCTAGACGGGCAACGGGCAACGGGCAACGAGCTTGCGGCGCCGCACCGGCCGGGAGACGTGACGTCATGACCACCGAGGCCGCCGTCGCGCCCGAGCTTGCCGTTCGTCTGATCGAGGAGGTAGCCCGCCGCCGGGCGGCCGCGAAGGCCGACCCGTTCGCTCATCCCGTGCTCGCGGTCGCGCTCGATCTCGTGGCGCGGATGGACCGCCGCGAGCTCGACGAGGCCGCGATCCTAGGGCTCGTCCGGGCGATCGGCGGGGAGGCGGTGAGGGACCGGGCGGCACGGCTCGCCGCCTATGTGGGCCTCGCGGACGAGGCCGAGACGGACGCGGCCTACGCGGCTCTGGCGGATCGCCTTGCCGGGTCGGTCGGCGGCTTCGAGGCCTACCGGGCGCTCGTGACGCGCCGGCTCTTCGCGGCCGTCTTCACCGCGCACCCGACCTTCGGCATGTCGCGCGACCTCGCCCGGCGCATCGCCGCGGCGGCGAGCGGGGCCGAGGACGCGTTCGACGACGTCGCGTCGTTCAGGCCCGACACCCCGATCACGCTCGACGACGAGTACGCCCAGGCGCGCGAGGCCGTCATTCATGCCCGCGACGCGCTGGATCGGCTCAATGCCGCTTTGATCGAGGCGGCGCGCCAGCATTGGCCGCGACGCTGGACGGCGCTCGCGCCCGCCTCCGTCACGCTCGCCTCCTGGGTCGGGTCCGACACCGACGGGCGCACCGACATCGATTGGTGGGACATCCTGCGCTACCGGCTGCGCTCGAAGCACGGGCAACTCACCCGGATCCTCGCGATGTTGCCCGAAGCCCAGGAGGCTGGCCCGACCCGCGCGATGGCGGAGGCGGCCCTCGCCGCCGTGACGCGCCAGCTCGACGCGGCGCCGCCGCTCGGTGCATCCCCCGATGTCGAAGAATTGCGCGGCTTCGCACTGGCCCTGGTCGAAGGCCGCGAGGCCGGCCTGACGCAGGCGGCCCCCCTGGTGGCCGCGCTGGACGAGGCCGTCGCGGCGTCGTCGGACGACGCGGCGCGCCTCGCGTTCTGCCTCGTGCGGGCGGGATGCGTCTCGCACGGTTTGTCGATCGCGCTCCCGCATTGCCGGCTCAACGCGTCCCAGCTCCACAACGCGCTGGGCGGCATCGTCGAGCTCGACGGCAATCCGGGCGAGCCGGCACAGCGGCGCGCCTATCTGGCGGCGATGAACGCTGCGCTCGGCCGTGTTCAGGCCGTGCCGGTCGATTACGGGGCGCTCGCGGCCGAGCGATCTTCCGCGACCCGGCTCGTGATGACCGTCGCGCAGCTCGTGAAGCACGTCGACGGGTCGCGGCCGGTCCGCTTCCTCGTGGCCGAGACCGAGACCGGCTACACGCTCCTCTCCGCGCTCTGGCTCGCGAAGCGCTTCGGCGTCGAGGGCGAGATCGAGATCGCGCCGCTCTTCGAGACCTCGCTCGCGCTGGAGCAGGGCCCCCGCATCGTGGACGAGGCGCTGCGCAGTCCGCATTGGCGAGCCTACCTCAAGCGGCACGGACGCATGGTCGTGCAGTTCGGCTACTCGGATTCCGGACGCTATGTCGGGCAGCTCGCCGCGACCTTCCTGGTCGAGCGGCTACGCCTGAAGATCTGCGAGCTCCTCGCCCGCTACGAGCTGACCGACGTGGAGCTCGTCATCTTCGACACGCACGGGGAGTCGACGGGCCGCGGCGCGCATCCCGCGAGCCTCGTCGACCGGCTCGCCTAC
>CAXUHE010000003.1:8001-18307 GCA_964250725.1 uncultured Enterovirga sp.
CCTACCTGGCGCCCGCCCAGGCGCGCGCCGGGTTCGCGCAGGCCGGGATCAGGGTCGGTCGCGAGACCAGCTTCCAGGGAACGGACGGGTACCTGCTCTTCGGCAGCCCCGGACTCGCGGCCGCGACCGTCCTCGCCATCGCGGAGCACAGCTTCGCGAGCGAGCGTGCGCCGGAGGCCGTCGATCCGATCTATGACGAGCCCGATTTCGCGACCGAGTTCTTCGGCACCGTCCGCCAGGAGATGGAGACGCTCGTCGACGATCCGGGCTATGCCGCGCTGATCGGGACCTTCGGGCCGGGGCTTCTCGACACGACGGGCTCGCGGCCGGCGGCCCGCCAGAGCGACGCCGGCGGCCCGGCCCGGATCACGCATCCGCGCGAATTGCGCGCGATTCCGAACAACGCGATCCTTCACCAGCTCGGCTGGCTCGCGAACAGCGTTTTCGGCCTGGGAAAGGGGGCCGCGCGGGCGCCCGACATCTTCGTGCGCATGCGGCGCGACTCGGACAGGTTCTCCCGCGCCTATGGTCTGGCCGAAGGCGCGATGCGCTCGGGCGACCTCGATGTGCTCGGCGCCTATATCGATACACTGGACCCCGGGTCCTGGTTCGATGGGGCGCGGCGGACCGAGCCGGGAGGTCGACGCGACGAACTTCTGGCGGTCGCGGGGGCGTTGACGACTCTCGATCTCGCTCCGCGGCTGAAGCGCCTGTTCGGACGGCTGACGCACGATTGGCTCGGTTTGAGTGCCGTCATGCCGGATCTGCCGACGATGTCCGATCGTTTGGTCGCGCTTCACGCGGCCCGACTAGCGATCATCCGGCAGATCTGGCTGTCGGTCGTCCACGTCCCGAATTTCCGCCCGTTGGACGGCGTCACGCGCGACATGCTGATCCAGCGCATCCTGCGTCTCGACGTGGCCGGAGCCGTGGCGACGCTTGTCAGGGCTTTCCCGCTCAAGCCTGATCCGACGCTCGGACTCGACTTCGGCGAGCCGCCCGGTCCGCGCGGAACGCAGACCTACGAGTCATTGCACCGCGACCTGCTGGGACCGATGCTGCTCCGCATCGACTTGGTTCGCGAGATCACCGGCGCCATCCAGCACGAGATCGGGGCGTTCGGATAGCCTGTGCCAGCAGTCCTTCCGACCTCGGCTCCACACCGATCAGAGGATCGTATCGCTTCGCTCGGTGAGCTGGTGACCGTCCGGCACATCCTCCCAATCGGCATAGCCGAGGAGACGATCGCTCAAAGCCTTCATCTCCTGCGGGAGAGGCGCCCTGAACGTATCGTCGAGACTCGAGCGGAGATCATAGCCGAGCTTCTGGAGCACGAGCGGCGAACGGCAACCGAGCCGGGAATCATCTGTGAACATCGCGGCCAACACCCTTCAATGGAGTTGAACGCAGGTTTTGCCGAACGGTTCACCTTCGTACGTCGGAAGCGTCCACCCGATCAATGCGTCCAGGAACCCACCCGGTTGAACTTGAAGTTGTCGGAGTAGGACATCGTGCGGCGGGCGATCTCGTGCGGCTCCTCGACCCGGTAGGCGACGCCCTCGCGCTCGGCATAGGCCACCGCCTCCTCCCTCGTGTCGAACCGCATCTTGATCTGCTGCTGCGTGTCGCCCGAAGAGGTCCAGCCCATCAGCGGCTCGATCTCACGCGCGGTCTCCTGCTCGAATTCGAGCACCCACAGCTTGGTCCGCGCGAGCCCGGACGAACTGGCGCTCTTGGCAGGTCGGTAGATGCGCGCGGGCATGTGCGTCGACGATCCCTCGATGTGGCCGATGGTCGGGGCGGCCGGATTCGAACCAGCGACCCTCTGCTCCCAAAGCAGATGCGCTACCAGACTGCGCTACGCCCCGACATGGCGGTCCCGCTTGTACGGCAAGGATTTTCGCCGGGAAAGGGGCTTGTCGCCAAGGTCGGGAACGACGACGAGCCGCCGACCGCGCCACCTCCGAGGCTAACACACCCGGCTTGAACGACGCCGCGACCAGCCGCTCGCCTCCTGCAGCGAAGATGCCTGTAACTGATTGACGATTATGGACGCATGAACCAGCAGATATCGCCCAACCCAGGCTCGCCTTCCAAGTTCTCCCATAAGATCTTGATTTTATCGATCGCCTCATTAGCTTTGGAATATTCCTAAACAGACACAGTATTCTCCACAGTAACGAAATCAAATGGCTTGATACATTGATCTATCAAGCATTTTGTGACAGAAATTGTCAATATTTTGATAATATGATCGGAACAATATGGTAAAAGATTCCTGAAGCCAACATATATCTCCCAAAATCCGACATAATCTATGGAAGTTGCTGAATAAAAAAAAACTGACATAAATCGTAATAGGATGATCCAGTAGGACCCTGTTCATGGGAAGTGAAGCTTTCCAACAAACATACCAGGAATATTAACATCGATAGCCGGAACACCGGATCTGCTTTCAGCTCCGGAGCGATAGCCTGCCCCTGACGTCCGGCCGATCGCGAGACGGGCCGATCCGTTCGATGTCAGCGTTTCTCGACCACGACCGTGTCGACGATGCCGGTCGGTTTGTAGAGCCACTTGGCGAAGGTGCCGGCGACCATCGCGCCGAGGATCGGCGCCAGCCAGAACAGCCAAAGCTGCGCGACGTACTCGCCGCCCGCGAAGAGAGCCGGGCCGGTGCTGCGGGCCGGGTTGACAGAGGTGTTCGTGACCGGGATCGCGATCAGATGGATCAGCACGAGCGCGAAGCCGATGGGAATGCCGGCGAAACCCGTCGCGGCCCCCTTCGAGGTCGTGCCGATGATGATGAAAAGAAAGAAGAACGTCGCGAGGAACTCGATCAGGAGACACGCGCCGAGGCCGTATTTGCCGGGGCTCAGATCGCCGTAGCCGTTCGACGCGAGCCCGTTCGGCACCCAGCCGGCCTTGCCCGATGCGATCATGTAGAGGATACCCGCACCCGCCACGGCGCCTGCCACCTGGGCGCCGATGTAGGGAAGTACGTGCTTGTTGGCGCAACGGCCGGCCGACCACAGCCCCAGAGTGACGGCCGGGTTGAAATGTCCGCCAGAGATGTGCCCGACCGCGTACGCCATCGTGAGGACGGTCAAGCCGAACGCGAAGGCGACGCCGAGGAACCCGATTCCGAGCTGAGGGAAGGCGGCGGATAGAACGGCCGCTCCGCATCCGCCGAAGGTCAACCAGAACGTACCGAAGAACTCGGCCGTCGAACGTCTCAGGGTATCGTTCTGCACTGACGTCGCGCCCCTGCGATGATGCGGTCGCGTCTTAGCCAGGACAAGCTGAACGTACGATGATCTTGTCGGACACAGGTCGTTGATCGTAGTCAGCCGGCAGGTCGCGAGCACCGCGAGAACGCCGGGCCGGGCCGCGGAATACCCGTTCGGCCGGCGACCCAGACACTTGACGGCTATACGCCCGGACGTTGTCATCCCCCTGTCAGCGAGGCGCTTCTATGAGGTCGCGATCGGCGGGTCGGCCTGGGCGGACGCGAGGTCCGGGGCTGGCCCGTCGGTTGCATTGCTCGACGAGCCGGAACAAACGGGCTGAACCGCATGGACATGCCGACATCCCTCGATCGGCGGCGAGAGCGCCGCACCGCCGCCGCCGCGGCGGCTCTCGGAGCCGCTCTCGGGGCGCTGGTCGGCTCGCTCGCCATCAAGCCATCGCTCCTCGTGCCGAGCGCCGCGTTCTGCATCCTCGGATATGCGATGAGATCCTACGTCTCGCATCGGAGGCGCCAGAGGCATCTCACCGAGAGGGCGATGCGGGCCTGGACGCCCTGAGGGAGGCGAGCCGAGCGCCGGTCGGCCGGCTCACGCCGTCGGCCGGCTCACAATCCGACGGATTTGCGCAGAACTAAGTTGATGCGCTCCTGCCAGCCCGCGCCGCCCTCCTGAAACTTCTCGAGGACCTCCCTGTCGATCCGAAGCGAGACTGCCTCCCGGGCGGCCGGCAGAGCCGATGGTCGTGGGGCCGCGACGTCGAGCGGTTTCGTCGTCGCCTTCTTAAAGGCGGCTTCGGCGGCCTGGCGCGGATCGCCGGTGCGCCGTGTGGTCCGGTCCATCATGCCTCGAGTCTCCTGCTTCGGACGTCTCCCGCCCGCGCGATCCTGGTCTCGCCCGGGTCCGGTCAGAGCCCGTAACGGCGGTACATTTCGAATGCGAGCAGGCAGACGAGACACCCGATCGCCGCCACGAGATACAAGGTCAGTCGCGTCTGGCGCGAGCGTTCCGCCGCCTCGCGCTTCCCCCGCCGCGGATCGTTCTGCTCGTGCTTGATCAAGGGCGGGATCCGGTCTCTGCGCGGAACGTCACGTTTTCCGGAACATTGTATGCTCCACGCGGTCGCCCGGCTTGATCCCGAGACGCTGGACCGTGCCGGCCGCGACCTCGAGCACGGCGTTCACCGGCTCACCTGACGAGATGATCCGCTGCGAGAGCGGCTCGGTCCGTTCCGCCACGTGGGCCACAGTCCCGTCTGGACGGATGAAGATCATGTCGAGCGAGATATAGGTGTTCTGCATCCACATCGACACGGCCTCGCTGTGTCCAAAATCAAACAGCATGCCGCGATCCGCCGCGAGACTGCGCCGGAACATCAACCCTTGCGCACGGTCGGCATCGTTGCGGGCCACCTCCACCTCGAAACGTTGCGGACCGGCCCGCGTGGCGATGGACAGCGGCTCGAGCGATTGCGCGTCGGCGCGGAGCGGTGGGAGCAGCATCGCGAGACATGACATCGCGAACGCGAACCACCGTGCGGCACTCTTGGTCGAAGCCCGTGGAGGGGTGCCCGTGCGGTCTCTCCACCTGTGTCCCGCGGCCGGCGCCGAGGGAACGCCTGTGACGTCGTTCATGATCGTATCTCTCGGTTGTCCGGATTCATGGAGCAGTCCCTCGCCCGGCAAGGCGTCAGGACGAGCCCGTGCACGACCCTAGCCGAGTGTCCGCGCAACCGGCAATCGACGCTAATGCGAGGAGGGCAGGGCGCTCTGAGTGAGGCGGATCTCCGCCGCCATCGTGCCCTTCGACCCGTCGCCGTACCGAACGAAGACACGCTCGCCCGGTTTGAGTTCCGCGATGCCGTAACGGCGCAGCGTTTCCATGTGGACGAAGATGTCGGGTGTGCCGTCGCCGCGCGTGAGGAAGCCGAAGCCGCGCAGGCGGTTGAACCATTTCACGGTCGCAGGTTCGAGCGCGCTCGTCGGCGTCACGCTCGCGTGCGTTCGGGGCAACGGCAACTCGGAGGGATGGATCGCGCTCGACTCGTCCAGCGACACGACCTTGATCGCCTGCAGCCCGCGAGGCCGCTGTGCCGCCTCGACCAGGATGCGGGCGCCCTCATGCGCCGTCTGGTAGCCGTCTCGCCGCAGGCAGGTCACGTGAAGCAGAACATCCGGCTCACCATCGTCCGGGACGATGAAGCCGAACCCCTTGCCGACATCGAACCACTTGATCCGGCCCGCGACCTGAACGATCTCGATGCCGGCTTCGAGGGCCTCCCCCTCGGGCCGGGCGCTTCGCTCCACGCCATCCTGCACCGGCGAACCCGATCCGTCTGTCATGCTGCACCCCGAATCATGCCGCCTGATTCGCCCTTCGAAGATAGCACCGGGTCGTGCGCGGGGAAGGCGCATTTCCATCGGTCCACCGCCACTTGCGGCTGAGTCAGGGCGTCGCGGCCCACCGGGCCCATGGAGGCACATACCGTCCCGTGAGGTCGGGCCATGCGGGACGATTGGCGCAGGTCCGATGATCATGTGATGACGGGATCCGGGACGCCTTGCGGCGGGCGTCCTGATCGAAGAGGGCGGCGGTTCGAGATGCTGAGCAATACGGCGATCGAGGGCACCGCCGGAACCGTGAGGCCGGAGCCGCGCATCGGCGCGCTCGATATCGCACGCGGCGTCGCGGTCGTCGCGATGGTCGTCTATCATTCGGCATGGGACCTGTCCGACCTTCGACTGGTCCCGACCGCCATCGTGGGCGATCCCGGCTGGAACGTCTTCGCCCGCGCCATCGCATCGAGCTTCCTCCTGATCGCCGGGTTCGGACTCGCGCTGGCGCATGGCCGCGGGATCGACACCCGCAAGCTGCTTCGCCGGGTGGCGGTGGTCGCGGCGGCCGCGCTCCTCGTCACGGTGGCGACATGGATCGTCTTCCCGGAGGCCTACGTGTTCTTCGGCATCCTGCATGCCATGGCGGCGGCGAGCCTCCTGGCCGCGCCCTTCGCGAGGGCGCCGGCCGCGCTGACGGCGCTCGCCGCCATCGTGATCGGCGCGTTGCCGCTCTTCGCTTCACCGACCTTCGACGCGCCATGGCTCGCCTTTCTCGGGCTCGGCACGCGCGTCCCCCTCACCAACGACTATGTGCCGCTCGTGCCTTGGCTCGCCTTCGTGCTCGCCGGCGTCGCGCTCGGGCGCGTGAGCGATCCCCTGCGCTGGCTTCCGCGAGGCGTACCCGGCTTCGGCGGCACGAGGGTGCTCGCGTGGCTCGGACGTCACAGCCTCGTGATCTACCTCGCGCATCAGCCGCTCATCTACGGCGCACTCTCGAGCGTCGCGGCGATCACGGGGCCGAATCCGGCTGCCGAGGCCGCGCCCTTCCTGCGCAACTGCGTGGCGCGCTGCGGCGAGGCTGGACAGCCGGAGGGCGTGTGCCGGGTCGCGTGCCGCTGCACGCTCGGCGATCTGAGACGCGGTGCGCTCTGGAAGGCCATGCTGGACCGACGGCTGTCGCCCGATGAGGCCGATCGGATCGGTCAGGTCGCGCGATCGTGTCTGGCGCGGGCGCGATAGGGTGGACCTCATCCGGCTGCGACCCTCAACAATCGCTTGGGCTTGGAATCGTGTTTGTGTAGCGTTGTAACCGATCGACGTGGTCCGGCGAGGTCTGTGGATGGTTCTGGGTCGGCGTTCGCGGCGCAACCGAGCGGCGGTAGGCGGGGCGAACGCACCTGGGTCACCTCGGCACGACCGACATCGATGAACATGGGAAGAGGCCGATAAGGTCTCTCTGGGGAGGAACACTGATGATGATGCTGGCAACCGCATGGCTCGCATGCGTCGCGTTGTTCCTCGAACTGGCCGAACGCGCCCCGACACTCGACCTGAACTGACCCGCCCGCCTATCCGGAGCGAAGCATGGCCATCGCCGTCGTGGCCCTTGGGACGTTCGGTGATGATCGTGCTGGCGAAGACGGTTCTTGCCGGGCTTCGTCGAGGACCGCGCGGAGCGAAACGACCTGCCGGTCGATCTGCGCTGACGCCTCGCTGCAGCATCGCATGTAGCGCTCGGCATCGGCGGGGACGAGCTTCACACGGGTGAGGCCGTCGCGGCACCGCCTCCGCGACCAGCCCTCGTGGATCGCGGCCGGTCGCGCATCGTCGAGCGCGCATCCCAGGAACGCCGCCAGTTCGGGGTAGCTCAGCCAGATCTGCGGCACGTCACCTTCACCTCGACAACGCCGTCGATCCTGACGGGCGATCGTCAACAAAGTGTGCGTCCGCGGTCACGCACGCTCATGTCGTGTCGTCGTAGCGAGATCTTAACCTGCAAGGTCCAGCATGCCGATGTGGGATATCCGGCATGAACGAGAACCGAATCGCCGAGCGGACCCGAACGTTCCTGAAGGGACGTATCGAGTACAGCAATGGGCAGGCCAGCATGGATTGCCTGATCCGAGACCTCTCCGACGCCGGGGCACGTATCGCCGTGTCGGACTCGGTGACGCTGCCCGACCACTTCCGCCTGTTCGTTCCCAAGACCAACCGATGGCTGGGCGCGCAGATCCGGTGGCGGCGCGGCGGCCTGATCGGCGTCTCCTTCGATGCGGAGGTCGTCGAGGTCGCGAGCGCTGCCGAAGGCGACGTCAAGATGCGCGAGCTCGAAGCCGAGGTGAAGCGGCTCAGGCTGCTGCTCGAAGCGATCCGCAACGATCCGAGCCGCATCCAGGTCCTGCTCGACAAGGCGATCTGAACCCATCGTCGATCTTCATCTCGCGCGGCGGCCTCAGGCGACCATCGGTCAGCCGGGATAGGGCACGCGGTTCGTCACTTCGACGTCGACCTCTATCCCGAGGTAATCCTCCGACGAGCCCATCCAGGTCCCGCGAAGCGGGATCGCCTGCCGCGGGTCGCGTACGACCGCGACCTGGATGAGGTCGCGATTGCCCACGATGCCGTTCGTCGGGTCGAAGGAGACCCATCCGGCGCCCGGCAGGTAGACCTGCAGCCAGGCGTGGGTCGCCCCGCCGCCGACGTTCCCGGAGCCGCCGGCGTTCGGCGAGTAGACGTAGCCCGTGACGAACCGTGCCGCGAGCCCGAGCGAGCGCACAGCCTCCATCATGAGGAGCGCGAAGTCGCGGCATGTCCCCGAGCCGAGCCGCAAGGTCTCGACGGGCGTCTGCGTACCCTCCTCGTCGCGCGCCCGGTAGTGGAAGGTCGTCTTGATCGCGCGCGTCATCCAGGTGAGGAGGTCGTGCGTGTCGGTCGGCGCGTCGATCCGCACGAAGCCCTTCGCCCAGAGCCCGAGCGCGTGGTCCGGGTCCGGATAGTGCCGCTCGATCGAGCGGGCGAGGTCCGGGATCTCCTCCATCGCGTAGGAGAACGGGTAGGTGCCCGCGTAATCGGCGATCGGGTATTCGGGGAGTGAGGTCGTGTAATGCTCGAGCGCGAGTACGCTCACGAATTCGAGCCTGTCGGCCCGGGTGCCGGGGTCGAACTCGGCGATCGCGATCGAGTTGCCGAAGACGTCGTAGATCCAGTTGATCCGTCGCGGCGCCGGGTCGATCAGGAGACGCGTCCCGACGAGCCGAAGGTCGTGGCTGTCGCGCGGCCGGATCATCATCCGGTGCGGTCCGAACGCGACCGGGCGGGCGTAGCGGTAGAGCGTCGAGTGGCGGACGCTGAGTAGCGCCATCATCCGATCAGGCCGATCGAAGGCGGGAGCGCAGGATGCGTCGGCGACCGGGAATGAGCCGGCCGAAGGTGCGGGCCAGGACCCGAGCGATGAACCAGATCGCGAGCCACCCGGCCGCGAATCCCGCGCCGCCCGTCGCGAGGCCTTCGGCGGTCGCCGGCCAGGCCGGCTCGAAATCGAGATAGGTCGCGCGGGCGAGGCCCGGATCGATCCGGTGCAGCATCACGAGGAGCCGGCTGAACGGGCCCGCTTCGGCGAAGGCGTCCCGTTGCGCCTCGAGCGCGCCGAGGCGCTCGCCGATCCGCTCCATCGCGTCGCCCTGAGACCGCGCCAGAGGCTCGGCCTGTTCCCGCAGGCGGGTGATCGCGGCCTCGCGCGACAGTCCGGACATCTGGGCGTCGCTCTCGAAGCGCGTCGCGACCCGCCGCAATTCGTCGATCGCGCCGCCGAGCCGCTGGCGATATTGCTGGGCGAATTCCGGCCCCTGCGATGCCGCGAGACCGGCCATCAGCCCGATGGCCAGTGCCAGGATTCGCCCGATCATGCCGATGCCGCCCTCCAGGCTTGACAAGGATAGCGGCCGGAAAGGGTTCCGGCCAGGACGTCAGCTCGAGAGTGTGATCGTTCCGGCACGCCCGTCCGCGCACCCGAAGGCGAGGCGTCCGCCCGCCCGGTCCCAGGCGAGGGCCGTGATCGCGCTGCCCTCGGTGGCGCGTCTCACGAGAAGCTCCGCCGCATCGTCGAAGCGGATGAGGAGCACGCAGCCATCCTCGTAGCCGACCGCGAGCACGTTCACGCTCGGGTGGAAGGCGACCTTGACGACCTTGGCATGGCGGACCCCGCACTCGCGGGGCGCCTTGCCCATCGGGCCTTCCTTCGAGGCGAAGGGCCAGACGATCGCGGCGTCGGCCCCGGAGGTCGCGAGCCACGCGCCGCCGAACGACCAACTGATGGAGCGGGGTTTCGCGGTGTAGCCCGACATCCGCATGTGGCCGCGGTCGGGTGCGAGCCGCCAGCCGTGCAGCGCGTTCTCCTGCATGGAGGTCACGACGAAGCGCCCGTCCGGCGACCAGGTCACGTCGAGATGGGAGCCTTTCCAGTCGAGCAGGTCGGGCGCCGTCTCCAGGTTCGGGTACCAGAGGGACGCGCCGTTGTAGTGCGCGACGGCGAGCCGGTAGCCTTTCGGCGCGAAGGCGAGCCCGCGGGGTGTGGAGGGTGTATCGAACGTCCTCGCGCGACCCTTGTCGTCGAGCGCGGTCACGGTCCGGCCGGCCGAGTACGCGACGGCGCCCGACGGGTGCAGCGCGAGCGCGTCGATCCAGGCGCCACCCTCGGCGAGGAGGCGCGTCGTCCCGTCCGGCCCG
>CAXUHE010000003.1:18317-41635 GCA_964250725.1 uncultured Enterovirga sp.
TCTCGCTCGCTGACGATGCCGGCGACGGCCCCGTCCGGCCCGGTCACGACCACGCGGCCATCGTCGCCGCCCGTCACCACGTGTCCCTTGCCGAAGGCCGAGACCAGGATCGCTCCGTCCGGATGCGCGTCGACGCGGCGCGAGTCCTCTCCCCCGGCGATGAGCACGCCGCCGTCGCCCAGCGTGAACACCACGGTGTCATCGAGCCAGCCGAGACCCGCGACCTCGGCACCCGCCTCGATCGGTACGACCTGATCGGCCAAGGACGGGATCGCGGCTGTGCTCATGGCCGGGCTATCGTCCTCTCGTGCCGGCGAAAGCCGGCATCCAGGATCGGCGACCGAACCCGGGCTTCCGCCGGGGTGGGCGGAGCCGTCACGCCGCGCACGCCATGAACCCGTCCCGGATCGCGTCGGCGTTCAGGTCGCGGCCGATGAACACGACGCGGCTCTCGCGTTTCTCGTCATCGCGCCAATCGCGCGAGAGGTCCCCGTCGAGCAGCATGTGGACGCCCTGGAACACGAAGCGCTTCGGCTCGTCCGGGAACGCCACGATGCCCTTGCAGCGCAGGATCTGCGCGCCGTCGCGCTGCGTCAGCTCGGAGATCCACGGCATGAACTTCTCCGGGTTCACCTCGCCGGAGCGGAACGAGAACGAGGTCATCTCCTCGTCGTGATGGTGATGGTGCCCCTCCTCCAGGAAGTCGGGCTCCACCTCCATGATGCGGTCGAGGTCGAAGGCGTTTCGGTCCAGCACCTCCGGGATCGGGATCGCGCAGTTCACGGTGCGGTGGACGCGCGCGGTCGGGTTGATCGTGCGGATGCGCGCCTCGACATCGTCGAGCTCGGCCGGGGTCACGAGGTCGGTCTTGTTCAGGAGGATCACGTCCGCGAAGGCGATCTGGTTCTTGGCCTCGGGCGCGTCCTTCAGGCGCTGAACGAGCCATTTCGCGTCCGCGACCGTCACGACGGCGTCGAGGCGGGCGCGCTCGGCGACGTCCTGGTCGACGAAGAAGGTCTGCGCCACGGGGGCCGGGTCGGCGAGGCCCGTCGTCTCGACGATGATCGCGTCGAACTTGCCCTTGCGCTTCATCAGGCCCTCGATGATCCGGATGAGGTCGCCGCGCACGGTGCAGCAGATGCACCCGTTGTTCATCTCGAACACCTCCTCGTCCGCGCCCACGATGAGGTCGTTGTCGATGCCGATCTCGCCGAACTCGTTGACGATCACGGCGTATTTCTTGCCGTGCTCCTCGGTCAGGATGCGGTTGAGGAGCGTGGTCTTGCCGGCCCCCAGATAGCCGGTGAGCACGGTGACGGGGATCTTGTCGGTCATGGTCATCGCGGGGGTTGGCGGCCTGCAGCGTCCCGCGGCCGCGGAGAGGTTGTGATCTTATATCGTGCGCCCGGCGCGGGACGGAAGGCCCCGGCCGCCCTCCGTCGGCCTCAGAGCGTCGCGATCACCTTGCCGAAGACACGCCGGGTCTCGAGCTTCTCGATGCCGCGCGCGAACTCGGCCAGCGGCAGCACCTCGTCGAGGACCGGCTTCAGGCCTCCCTGCATCTTGGCGAGCGAATCCGTGATGTTGGCGATCCGGCAGCCGAACGAGCCCGTGATCCGGTACTGCTGCTGGAAAAGCTGCATCAGGTTGATGGAGGCCGACACCCCCGAGGTCGAGCCGCAGGTGACGAGCCGTCCGCCGCGCTTGAGGCAGAGCAGGCTGCCGGCCCAGGTCTCGGCCCCGACATGCTCGAACACGACGTCGACACCTTTGCGCTTCGTGAGCTTGCGGACCTCGCCCTCGAACCGGTCCGTCCGGTAGTTGACCACGTGGTCGGCCCCGAGTGCACGCACCTTCGCGCCCTTCTCGTCGTCCCCGACCGTCGCGTAGACCGTGCAGCCGATCGCCTTCGCCATCAGGATCGCGGCCGTGCCGATACCCGATCCGCCGGCATGGATCAGGATGCTCTCGCCCGGGCGCAGGAGCGCGTTGTCGAACAGCATGTGCTGCACCGTGCCGAACGCGATGCCCGCGCAGGCTGCCTCCTCGAAGGACACGCCGTCGGGAACCGGCACGGCCAGCCGAGCCGGCATGTTGACGAGCTCTCGCGAGAACCCGTCGAGGTGGAAGCCCATGATGCCGCCGACATCCTCGCAGAGGTTGTCGCGGCCCTCCAGGCAGGCGCGGCAGCGCCCGCAGGTGAGCGCGCCGTAGAGCGCGACGCGCTGGCCGGCACGGGCCGGCACGACGCCCTCGCCGACTGCCACGATCTCGCCCGCCGCCTCCGCGCCCACGACCACGGGCAGCTTGCGGCGCACGAACGCCATGCCGCGGAAGCCCCACACGTCGATATGGTTGAGACCGACCGCCCGGACGCGGACCTGGACCTCGCCAGGACCGGGCGGGGGCGGGGGAGCGAGCTCGATGAGCCGCAGGTCGCGGTCGCCGAAGAGCTGGAGGGCTTGCATGCTAACCGACGGCTTTCAGTGGGAGAACAGTGGCCATCTGCGTGCGAAGCTGAGATCGGTCGAGTTCCGACATCGAGCCGAGACGACGGCCGACGAGCGCGCGAGACAAAGTGGCGATCTTCCATCGCACGAAGCATGTCCGCTTGAGGCCGGCAGATGTCAGATCGACGATCTCGTGATCGCTTGGCCAGCGTCCCTCGGATGCGCTCGTGATCATGACAGCTATGACCAAGTCGTGAGACGCGTTGTAGTCGAAACTCGACAAGATCGCGACGGGCCTCAATTTCTCGCGTGACCTTTCGACAAAGGGAAATCGTGCCAGCGCGACATCCCACGGGTCAAAGATCATCGAAAGCTTCTGCGTCTCCGGGGGTGTTCCACTCCCAAAACAACTCGTCCAGATAAGCCAAGTAGGGATCGACCGTCGTTCGTTCGTCGAGTTCCACCGAGACCGTCTGACCGCGGCGTGCCTGCAAGCTTGCCCAGGCTGTGCGGCTTTCTGCATCGTCGGGATCAGCCTTGAGGCCGGGTGTCGGGCGTCCGTCCTTTCCGTCCGCCATCTTGCAAAAGAGAATCGATCGACCGTCGACGACAAGCCGCAGCCGCGCGCCTGCTGCGAGCTGGTCGACACGCCCTCGAATACCCGGATCGGAAATGTGTCTCGTCCACAAGGCATCATCTCGGATGGTTAGCGCCGTCATCGTACCCGTCCCGAACCTTGCCATTCAACGTGAGCGTTCGTCCTGCTCCCGTCAAGGGGTGGGGTGGGGGTGGGGTGCTAACGATGCACGCCCATCATGGCGGTGAGGCCGCCATCGACCGGCAGCGTCGCGCCTGTGACGTAGGCGGCGGGCGGGCTCATCAGGAAGGCGACGAGCGCCGCCACCTCGGAGGTTCGCGCGAAGCGGCCGGCCGGGATCTGCCTCTCCATGTCGGCGCGATGGGCCGCGTAGGAGGCCATCATCTCCGTATCGACGAAGCCCGGCGCGACGGTGTTCACCGTGATGCCGCGCTTCGCGGTCTCGATCGCGAGCGTGCGGCAATAGGACGTGAGCGCGCCCTTCGAGGCCGCGTAGGCGGCGTTGCCCGGGTTGCCGCGGAGCGCCGCGACCGAGCCGATCGCCACGATGCGGCCCGCGCGCGCGCGGATCATCCCGCGCAGGACGGCCTTCGCGAGCCGTGTCAGCGACCAGACGTTCACCTGCATGATGGCCTCGGCCTTGTCCTGGTCCATCACGGCGGCGAGCGCGTCGTAGGGCTGCCCGGCATTGTGGACGAGCCCGAACCAGGTCTCGTGCTCGATCGCGTCGCAGAAGGCGTCGAGCGCGCCGCGATCCGCGAGGTCGACCGCGTGCGCGGTGATCGCGGCGTCCGGATGGGCGGCGCCGAGCGCCAGGGCGAGCGCTGCCGCGTCCTCGCCGGAGCGCCGGTAGGTGAAGTCGACGTCGAACCCGGCATCGGCGAGCGCCGTCACGATCGCGGCCCCGAGCCCGCGTCCGCCGCCCGTGACGAGGACGCGCTGCCTCATTTGGGCTCCGCCCCGAAGACGAGGCAGGAATTCTGCCCGCCGAACCCGAACGAGTTCGACAGGACGAAGCGGACCTCTGCGTCGCGCGCCGTCCCGGGCACGACGTCGAGCGGGATCGCGGGGTCGGGCACCGCGTAGTTGATCGTCGGCGGAATGCGCCCCTCCGCGATGGTCTTCAGCGATGCCACGGCCTCGACCGCCCCGGCGGCGGTCAGCGTGTGGCCGATCATCGATTTGTTCGACGAGATCGGCACGGACTTCATGCGCTCGCCCAGCACCGTCGTCAGCCCGAGCGACTCCATCTTGTCGTTCTCGGGCGTGCCGGTCCCGTGCGCGTTGACGTAGTCGACGTCCTCCGGGCCGAGGCCGGCATCGTCCAGCGCCATGCGGATCGCCGCGATGATCGGCGCGCCGTCGGGGCTCGACCGGGTGCGATGGAAGCCGTCGCCCTTCTCGCCGCAGCCCAGCACGTAGCCGAGGATGCGCGCGCCCCGCGCCCGCGCCGACGCGGCGCTCTCCAGCACGAGCGCGCCCGCGCCCTCGCCCATGACGAAGCCGTCGCGGTTCTTGGAAAAGGGCTTCGACGCCCCCGCGGGCGGATCGTTCTGCGTCGAGAGCGCCGAGAGGAGCGAGAAGCGCACGAGCGATTCCGGGTTCACCGACCCGTCCGTCCCGATGCAGAGCGCCGCCTCCGTCTCGCGGCGGCGGATCGCCTCGACGCCGAGCTGGATCGCGGTCGCGCCGGACGAGCAGGCCGTCGAGAGCGAGATCGGCGACCCGACCGTGCCGAACCGGTCCGCGATGCGGTCCGCGACCGTCCCGAAGGTGAAGAGGTCGTGCCAGGGCCGGAAGGCGCCCGTCGCGGCCGCGCGCAGCAGGTCCGCGTAGGTCACGTCCCCCGAAGCGGCGGACGCCTCCGCGAGGTCGCGGCGCTGAGCCCATTCCATCTCGACCGGCGGCACCGCCATGAACAGCGCGCCCGGGAAGTCGCCCGGCCGGCCGAGGCCGGATTGCGCGACCGCCTCGCCGCCCGCGAGTTCAGCGAGCCGCTCGGAGAGCAACGGTGCGCAGAGCGGGTCGAGGGCGAGGAAGTCGACGGTGCCGGCAATGCGCGTGCGCAAGCCGTCCGTCGGGAAACGCGTGATCGCCCGGATGCCGGATCGCCCAGCGGTAAGCGCGGCCCAGGTCTCGTCCTGCCCGCAGCCGAGCGATGTCACGAGCCCCAGCCCGGTGACGGCGACAAGCGGTCGTCCCTGTGCGTCGGTGTCGGCAGCCATGGGAGCTCTTAGCGCAAGGCGGAGAGCCGCACCAAGCCCTCGCCGCGCCGATGTCCAACGACCGGCGCGACCACGTCGGACGCGTGCCCGGCCAGGATCAGGCCGATTCCGATCGCTGCCGCGACCGGCGCCGAGGCTTCGAGCGTGTGGCCGACGAGATCGCCGAGCGCGTGGTATCGCGCCCCGGGCGCGAGCCGCGCCAGCGCGGCCGCCTCTTCCTCGGTCGGACCCGCGACGCCCGTCGCGGCGGAGAGGATCGTCGCGTCGGGGGAGGGCGCGGCCTCCCGCCAGAGCCGATCGAGTGATCGCCCGACGTCGCCGGGATCGCGCCGGGTCCGGGCGGAGCCGACCGGGTGGAGCCGCGCCAGAGCCGTCGCGCCGCGCGCGGTCGCGTGGTCCTCGCTCTCGATGACCAGGAAGGCCGCGGCCGACCCCAGGATGAAGCCGCCGCCCTCGCGCTGGCGCTCCAGGACGGGCGCGTAGGTGCGCGACCAGAGATAGCCGCCCATCTCGAAGATGAGGAGGGAGTCTGGGCGTTCCGCGTTGAAGGAGCCACCCACCATCATGATGTCGGCCTGGCGCCCCGCGACGCGCGCCTCCGCGATGCGCAGCGCGTCCGTCCCGCAGGCCTCCTCGCCCATGAAGGTGCGCGACGCCCCCGTGACGCCGTGCACGATCGAGATGTTGCCGGCGAGCAGGTTCGAGAGCTGAGCCAGGAAGAGCGTCGGCCTGAGATCGCCCATGAGGCGCTCGTTCAGGTAGGCGCCCGGATCGGGTGCGTCACGCAGACCCGTCAGGATCTGCCCGTCGACGGCCCAGTCGCGCTCTCCGCCGCCCGACGCCACGACGAGCTGCATCCGGGCCTTCAGCGCAGCGTCGTCCTTCAGGCCCGCGCTGTCGAGCGCGAGCCCGGCCGCGTAGCAGCCGAGCCGCTGCCACGGCTCCATCTGGCGCTGGTCGGACTTCTTCGGGATCTGTCGGTCCCACGCGATCGGCGGGGCGGGATGCACGGGGTAGGGCGCGAAGCGCCCGGCATCGATCTGCGGCGGCTGCCCGCCCGTCAGCGTGGCGACATGCTCGCCCAGGTCCTCGCCGAGGCTCGAGACGAGCCCGACGCCCGTGACGACGACCGGGCGGCGCGTCACGCGGCGACCGGATCGAGGCCGATCCGCCGCGCCTGCTCGCGCATGCGACCGTCGAGACCGTCCGGGAACGGCATGGTGCGGAACCTGAGCTCGGCGTCGGCGATCCGCTTGCCCTCGACGGTGACGCTCGCCCGCGTCGCCACGTAGCCGGAGCCCTCGTGCGAGAGCCGCGCCTCGATCACGAGCTCCGCGCCCGGGCCGACGAAGGTGCGGAAGCGCGCGCGGTCGACCGCCATCAGGAAGGGCATCTCGGTGAAATCGCGCATCGCCAGCACGAGGTAGCCGGACGCCTGCGCCATCGTCTCGGTCAGGAGGACGCCCGGCACGAGCGGGTGATCGGGGAAATGGCCCTCGAAGACGGGGCTCGTGTCCGGAACCGTCGAGATCGTCCGGATGATGCCGGCCGAGAGGTCGATCTCCTCGACGCGGTCGATCATCTCGAAATATTCGAGCCGCATGTCAGCGCCGGTCCATCGCTCCGCCGCCGCAGCCCGCGGCCGATCGCGGGTGGGCGCGGGTCACGCGCCCTTCGCGGCCACGAGCGAGTCGATCCGGGCGACGAGGTTCTTGATCACGAAATACTCCTCGGCCGGCACCTTCCCCTCGTTGACCTCCTGGGTCCATTTCTCGAGGGGAAGCTTGATGCCGAACGCCTTGTCGACCGCGAACGCGATGTCGAGAAAGGCGAGCGAGTCGATCCCGAGATCGTCGATCGCGTGGCTCTCGGGCGTGATCTTCTCGCGCGGGATGTCGGCCGTGTCCGAGATGATGCCCGCGACCGTGTCGAAGGTGGAGGACATGGGACTCGCTCGCTCAATGGGACCCGCCCGGGATCCGCCTGAGCGTTCTGGCCGCGCGAGATCTGTTCAGTCGGATGGTCAGGGGGGATGCCCTTACACGACGCTCCCGGCACCCGCAACACGCGGGATACCGGGACAGCAACATGCCATTCGCGATCAGCGTACGCCGTCGGGATCGGCGGCGGGCAGCGAGGCGGCGCCGATGCGCCAGCGTTCCGGCGCGAGGAACATGCGGGCGCGCTTGGCGGCCTCGAATTCCAGCGGCGGGCGGTTGTTGTCGATGTACTTGCCGATCTGGTCCTGGAACGCGGCCGCGTCGCGCCAGATGCCGACGTTGTAATAGGTCGTGTACCCCTCTTCGAGCTTCCAGTTGATCCAGGGCTGGCTATCGACCTCGCTCAGGAACTCGCCGACGAGGCCCGACCGGTTGGGGATCGTGGATCGCGTCGCCCAGTAATCGAGGAAGTCGCATTCGCGGCCGGCCTTGATCTTCCACTCGACCACGACGATCCGCGTCTTGTAGGGATCCGGAGCGGCGAGCGTGCCGGTCTCGACCGGGTCGGTGACCGGGCGTGCGGACGCGACCGTTTGCGGCATCGCCGGCTGGGCGGACGCGACCGCGTCGGCCGGACGGGGGCAGGCCCGGTGCGGGCCCGTGGTGGCGCTCGTCTGCGCGATGGAGCCGCCGAGCTGGGAGAGCAGTCCGCCGCCCGCGGCGATCACCCCGACGGAGAGACCGAGGGCGACCTGCCTCGACAAGATCTTCATGCGCTGAACCCCGGCTTCGAGATCGACACGTCATCGACGTCCCGATTGTTCGTCAGAGTCCTCGTTAACGCAATGGTAACCATGCCGGCGGGGCGCGAAACCTTTCCAATTAGTTAACGCATCGCCTCGGATTGTACCAAGCCGGTTCGTCAGCGGAGCGCGCTGAGCGATGCCGCGTTACCTGTCAGGCCGCCGAGCGCGGTCGTGAATTTCTCCAGGTCGGCGCTGGGCGCCTCGGACACGAAGATCACGTCGCGATCCCGCAGGTACAGGCTGTTCGCGAGGAAGAAGGTGTCGCCACGACTGAAATCCGCCACGTAGATCGTCGCAACCGTATCCTCGCGATACCTGGATACGTTCACGCCCATGGCGGCGAGCGCCGTCTTGGTCTCCTGCCGATAGAGGAACACGCCGCGGGGGTCGGCGCGGGTCGTGTCGAGGCCGCCAGCCTTCGCGGCGGCTTCGGAGAGCGTCATGTTGTCGTTGTCGAAGGTGAACCGGCGGTTGTTCGTGCCGCCGACCGCCCCGGGGGAGGGGGTTGCGCCGAGCGCGAGGAAGATCTTGGGCTCGCGCGACACGTAGACGACGTCTCCCGGCGCGAGCTGAACATTCTGTTTGGGCGTTCGCACGATCGTGCTGAGGCTCGACTGCGTCGTGCGGCCGTCCCGCTGGATCGTGACGATCGTCTCGTAGGGCGGGTTCCTCGGGCCGCCGGCGCGAGCCATGGCGCCGAGCAGCTTGATGCCGCCCGGATCGAGCGAGAACCGGGTCGGTGTGTTGACGTCGCCGAGGACGCTGATGTCGTTGCCGCGGCGCTCGGACATCGTCACCACGGTCTGCGGCTCGATCGCGCGTCGCGACAGCCGCCGCGAGATCTCCTCGGAGGCCTGCCGCGCCGTCAATCCCGCGACCTTGACCGCGCCGGCATAGGGCACCGTGATGGTGCCGCTGCTATCGACCTGTTCGTTGGGGATCTGCACGAAGTTGCCCGCGCGGCTCCCGGCTTCCTGCGGGATGAAAAGACCGCCCGAGGTGGCCTCGAAGATCGTGATCGCCACGATATCGCCGACCCCGATGCGAACATCCGTGCTGCGTGAACTGCGGATGAGGCCCGTGAAGGTGGGATTGCGCGCGACCGTGAGTTCGTTCGCGATCTTTAGAGCGATTGGGCTCAACTCGACGACCGCGTAGCCGACCGGGGCGACCGTGTTGCGCACGGTCACGCTGGCCGTGCTCCGCACCGCAAATCCCGTCGGACCGTCCTTGGCGATGAACCCGCATCCGGCTGTCCCGAGCGCGAGGCCGCCGGCGAGAGCAGCCCGGAGAGCAGGTCCGAGACGTCCGACCCATTCAGAGTGGAGCCGCGCGGGCACGAACCCGCGATCCCGTTTGGTCGTCAGGTGACCGCTGAGCCGCGTCACGAAGCGCAAGGGCGAGAAGGATCCGTTCATGGACGCGAAAATCACGGATCAAGGTTTAATTCCCGTAAAGGGCGTCCCGATTTGAACCTGGAGGGCGTCGAACGCGGCCCTCAGGGCTCGGTGACCCGGCGTCCCGTCTCGCCGGACGCTCCCGGCTCTCGTTTGCGCGATCCGTCGGGCGCCTGGCGGAGCACCCGGGCAAAGACCTCACGCTCGAGCGCGGCCCGCGTCTCCTCGAGGTCCGTCGCGAGCGCGGCCATCCGCGCCGCCTCCCGGCGCGCACGGGATTTGTAGCGCCTCAGCGACCAGGCCGTGATCGCCACCAGGGCGGCGGCGGTCCAGGCGGCGGCGATCTGCGGCAGGTTGTGAACCGGGTCCGCGGGCGTCGCGAGGGAGAGCATCACGCCCGCGAGCAGAAGACAGGCGAGCGTCGCCGAGACGATCCGCGAGACGACCGCCACGAAGGCTGGGACCAGGAAGACCGCGAGCCAGCGCGGCTCCACGCTCCGGGCCAGTCCGGGCCAGTCGCGTGGAAGATCTCTCAGAAGGTCGCTCGGCAGGTCCGAAGACCAGCGTGAGAGGGCTTGGCCGAGCTCGTCGAGAGACATCATGCGCAGACTTTAGACCAGCTTGCGGCGGTGGTCCAAATAACGGCCATCCATCGCCGGGCTCGTGAGCCAACCTCAGGTGAGGCGGCCTCGAGCCGCGACCGGGATCTCGCCCACGATCGTGTCGCCGCGGGTCGTGATCAGGCGATCCATCATGTTGACCACGACGCAGACGTGGTTCGGCACGATGCGCACGACGTCGCCGACCAACGGGGGAGCGTCGCAACCCGACAGGTCCAGAAAGCCGTGCTCCTCCGCGAAGCTCGCGATCCGGGCGCCCGGACGGTCCAGGATGAGGCCGAAGCCGTCGAGCCCGCCGCCGGTGTCGCTCGTCAGCGTCTTCGAGCCGGCGTCCAGGATGCCGCGATCGGGCGCCGCCCGGCTGACGACCGTGGCGACGACCGTCAGCGCGCAGTCGTCCAGCGTCGCGATGCCGGCCCGCATCATCATGCGATCGTTGAAGATCACCGTTCCGGCGCGGTGCTCCGTCACGCCCGCGATCGCCCCGAGCCGTGGCAGGTTCGGCGTGCCGCCCCCCGAGATGATGCGGGCATCGAGCCCCGAGGTCCGGATGGCGGCGAGCGCCTCGTCCAGGAACGCCTGGGTCGGGGCCGGATCGCCCTCAGGCGGATAGAGGAGGAACCCCGCGAAGGCGAGGCCCGGCCTGGCCGCGATGTCGCGCGCGAGCGCGACTGCCTCCGCGGCGCTCGTGACGCCGGCCCGTCGGCGTCCCGTGTCGCACTCCACCACGACGGCGAGCGGACGCCCGGCGATCTCGGCCGCGCGTGGCAGGCCCGCGATCGTGACCGGGTTGTCGGCCGCGACGGTCAGGTTCGTCCGGGCGAGGAGCGCGCCCAGCCGTTCGACCTTCTCCGCCCCGAGGATGTTGTAGCTGATCAGGATGTCGTCGAGCCCGGCCGCCGCCATCACCTCGGCCTCGCCGAGCTTCTGGCAGGTGATGCCGCGCGCACCGGCCTCGACCTGCATCTTCGCCAGGATCGGGCTCTTGTGCGTCTTGACGTGGGGGCGGTTCGCGACGCCGGCCGCGTCGCACATCGATTGAAGCCGCGCGATGTTGCGCTCGACTCGGTCGAGGTCGATCACGGCGCAGGGCGTGCCGTAGGTCCGCGCGACCTCGGCGGCGAGCGGGATGCCGGTCACGGAGCGGCGACCTGGAGGATCGCCTCGATCTCGACCGTCATGGCGTTCGGCAGCGATCCCATCCCGACCGCCGAGCGGGCGTGGCGGCCGGCCTCGCCCAGCACCTCGACGAACAGGTCCGAGCAGCCGTTGATCACCTTGGGCTGATCTGCAAAGTCGGGCTCCGCGTTCACCATCCCCAGGAGCTTGATCACCGCCTTCACGCGGCCGAGATCGCCCAGCGCCGCCTTGGCGACCGCGAGGAGCTGCAGCCCGGCGAGCCGGGCATCCGCGTAGCCCTCCTCGATCGTGGTGTCGCGGCCGAGCCGTCCCGGCCTGTACGTCCCGTCCGGCCGCCTAGGGCCCTGGCCCGAGATGTAGAGGAGCTCGCCCACGAGCCGGTAGGGCACGTAGTTCGCGACCGGGACGGGCACGTCCGGCAGCGCGAGGCCGAGCGAGGCGAGCTTCTCTTCGGGCGACATGGTATCTCCGGCTGTCTTCTTGCAGATCGATATGACACGGCGCGGCTTCGAACAGGAAGACGCCACGAGGCGGCCCGGTCTTCGCATGGGCGGGGAATCAGGTCACGAACCGCCGTATACGAGGAGATCCCATGCCGACACTGCCCCGCATCCAGGCCTTCGCGCCGGACCTGACCGCGATCCGGCGCGACTTCCACGCGCATCCCGAGATCGGCTTCGAGGAGGTGCGCACCTCAGGCATCGTGGCCGAGAAGCTCGCGAGCTGGGGGATCGAGGTGCATCGCGGCGTCGGACGCACCGGCGTCGTCGGCGTGCTCCAGGGTCGCGGCGGGCCGGGGCGGCGGATCGGCCTGCGGGCCGACATGGACGCGCTGCCGATGGACGAGACCACGAACCTGCCCTTCCGGTCGACCATCCCGGGCCGCTTCCACGGCTGCGGCCATGACGGCCACACCACGATGCTGCTCGGCGCCGCCCGCTACCTCGCCGAAACGCGCGACTTCCCGGGTTCCGCTGTCTTCGTGTTCCAGCCGGCCGAAGAGGGGCTCGGCGGCGCGCGCGCCATGCTGGCCGACGGGCTGTTCCGGCGCTTTCCCTGCGACGAGATCTACGGGCTGCATAATACGCCCTACCTGGAGGCGGGCCAGATCGCGGTCTGGCCGGGCGACGCGATGGCGGCGGCCGATTTCTTCGACATCAAGATCAAGGGGCACGGCAGCCACGGCGCGGTCCCGCAGGTCGCGCGCGATCCGGTCGTGGCCGCGGTCACGCTCGCGGCCGCGCTGCAGACGATCGTCAGCCGCAACACCGATCCGCTGCAGGCGGCGGTCCTGTCCATCACCCAGATCCATGCGGGCTCGGCCTACAACGTCATCCCGGAGGAGGCCTCGCTCGCCGGCACCATCAGGACCTTCTCGCCCGAGGTCGGCGCGAAGGTCCGCCAGCGGATGCGCGAGATCGCGGCCGGGATCGCGCTCGCTTACGGGGTGGAGATCACGGTCGACATCCGGGACATCTTCAGCGTGCTCGTCAATCACGAGGCGGAGGCCGCAGCCCTCGCGCGGGCGGCGCGCGAGATCGTCGGGCCGGACCACGTGATCACCGAGCCGCGTCCAATGATGGGATCGGAGGATTTCGCCGACATGCTGCACGCGGTGCCCGGCGCGTATTGTTGGGTCGGCCACGCTGGCGACGTGCCGCTTCACAATCCCGGCTTCATCCTCGACGACGCCATCCTGCCGGTCGGCGCGAGCCTGCTCGCGCGTATCGTGGAGATGCGGCTCGCGGCGTAAGCGACAGAGCCGCGATCGGTCTCAGGCGGCTCGGGCTTCCGCCGCATCGGGCCTCAGCGAGAGGATCAGCCGGTCGGCGGGGAGGGGTCTTGCGAACAGGTAGCCCTGCACCTCGGTGCAGCCGGCCGCCCGGAGTTGCGCCAATTGGTCGAGGGTCTCGACGCCTTCGGCGGTCGTCGTCATGCCGAGGCCCGTGCCGAGGCTCGCGATCGATCTCACGATGGTCAGGCAATCCGACCGGCGCGACAGCTCGCGCACGAAGGATTGGTCGATCTTGATCTTGTCGAACGGGAAGGAGCGCAGGTAGCTCAGGCTCGAATAGCCCGTTCCGAAATCGTCCATCGCGATGCGCACGCCGAGATCGCGCACGCGATGCAGCATGTTGAGCGTCGCCTCGCCGTCCTGGAGCAGCACCGATTCCGTGATCTCGATCTCCAGCCGCCGGGGATCGAGCCCGGACTGGGCGAGCGCTTGGGCCACGAGGTCGGCGAGGTCGCGGCCCTTGAACTGGGCGGCCGACAGGTTCACCGCGACGCGGATGCTCGCCGGCCACATCATCGCCTGCCGGCAAGCCTTATGGAGGACCCACTCGCCGATCTCGACGATGAGCCCGGTCTCCTCGGCGACCGAGATGAACTCCGCCGGACCCACGATCCCGCGCTCGGGGTGGTGCCAGCGTACCAGCGCCTCGAAACCGGAGATCTCGTTGCGCTCCAGATGGACGAACGGCTGATAGTACAGCTCGAACTCGCCGTTGCCCGTCGCGGTGCGCAGATCCACCACGAGGGCGCGGCGGCTCTTCAGGGCGGAATCCATCTCGGGCTCGAAGAAGCGGTAGATGCCGCGCCCGTCCTTCTTGGCCCGATACAGCGCCATGTCGGCGTTCTTCAGGAGCTGGTCCGGGTTCATCCCGTCCTGGGACACGACCGCGATGCCGATGCTGGCCCCGACCACGATGTGGTGACCGTCGACCTCGAAGGGCTGCCCGACCACTTCGACGATCCTGGCCGCGAGGTCGGCCGCACGTCGCGGCTGGTCGCCGCCGGCTTGCAGGATCGCGAACTCGTCCCCGCCGAGCCGCGCCACGATGTCGTGGTCCTGAACACAGTCACGCAGGCGCGCAGCCACGATCTTGAGGAGCGCGTCTCCGACGGGGTGGCCGAGCGTGTCGTTCACGTCCTTGAACTCGTCGAGATCGAGGCAAAGGATCGCGAAGTGTTCCGCGTGGTGCTCGACCCGCAGGAGTGCCCCGTCCATGTGCTCGCGGAACAGGACGCGGTTGGCGAGCCCGGTCAGCGCGTCGTGATGCGCCATGAAGGCGATCTGCGCTTCCACGCGGCGGCGCTCGCTGACGTCCTCGTAGGTCGCGACCCACCCGCCGCTCGGAAGAGCGCGCCGCGCGATCGCGATCGTGCGCCCGGCGAGGTCCTGGCACTGGAAGCTGCCGATGCGCGCGCCATAGAGCTTCTGGCGGTGATCGGGATTGTAGTCGATCGCGGTGCCGAAGAACGCCAGAGCCGCCTGGGGATAGAACAGGGACGCCAGCGGCACGCCCGCCGAGACCGCGTGCGCCGGCAGATCGAACATATCGAGAAAGCGGCGGTTGCACACGATGAGGTGCTGATTCGCGTCCACCATGCAGAGGCCCTGACCCATATGGGTCAGCGCGGCGTCGAAGCGTTCGTTGCGGACCTTCAACTCGGCGTTGGCGGCACTGACCGTCTCGTTCGCGGTCGCCAGATCCCGCGAAGTCCTGTGAAGGTTGCCGCTCGACGTCTTCAGCTCGCGGTGGGTCCTCTCCAGCAGCCGGTTGTGCCACAGCAGCAGCGTGATCAACAGGATGCCGCAGCCGATCAGGCCGGCCGCGAGGGCGGAGAACGTCCAGTGCAGCCGCAGCAGCTCGTGCTGATCCTCGGCGACGCGATCGGCCCCGAACCTGTTCGCCTTCGACGCGAGACTGACGAGCTGCCCCTCGAAGGGCCGCAGCAGCTCCAGAGCCCGCTCGGCCGAGCCGGGCCGCTCGATATGCCGCGCCAGCTCCTCGACCTCACCGACCGCCGCCTGAAGAGAGGTCATCATGGCGGCCCGTTCCGGGTCGCTCTGGATGAACTCGCTGATCTCGCCGGCCTTGAAGATGCCCAGCCGCGTCGCGAAGATGTCGAGCCTCAGCTGGACTTCGTCCCGGTCGCGATCCTGCCCCGCCGCGTAGTATTCGAGGCGGTTCTCCAGCCGCATGAACTCGCCGACCGCCTGGCTCGCGATCCACGACGTGTTGTAGCGCGCGACCTCCCTCAGCGCCTCCTGGCGCTCGTTCACCATAGCGGTGATGTAGAGCGCGGCCGTCACGAAGCACGCGATCACCAGGACCAGGGCCAGTTTGACCCTTCGCAGCCCTGACATCCGGATCCGATCGGGGACCGGCACCTGTGCCCGCATAGGGTTCATTTCACGACGAGCTTTGCGATCTGCCAGACCGAGCGTCCGTAATAGGTCTGGCTCTTCAGCTCGGGGGCGCTGTCGTAGGGATAGACGATGAAGAGCGGTCCCTTGTCGCGCACCGGCATGTATTCGCCGTTCCGCTTCAGAGCGAGGATGACCTTGTATTTGGAGATGTCCTCGATCGGGATCTCGCTCGAGTAATCGTTGAGCGCGACCGCCACGATCGTCTTGCCGCTCGCCTCGACCGCGCTCATCAGCCGGGAGAGGGGCACGCCCTCGAATGTCACGGGTCCGTCGAACCAAGGGGTCTTGGTCTCGATCGTGGTGGTGCCGAGATGCTCGAGCATGGCGAGGTCGAACTTCGCGGTCCCGTCTTGGTTGACGGTCGCGATCTTGCCCTGGATCGTCAGGATGGGCTTGCCGACCGGCTGGGGAAGCTCGCCCGCGACCGCGGGCGGGATCGCCAGGGCCACGACAGCCGCGAGTACCACCGCGCACCGCATGATTGCCGCCATACAAGGTCTCCTGATCGTTACAGGATACCAGAGCCGGCGATCGACAACGAATGTTTAAGATTGCCGCGAATTTCCAACCATGATTAAATCGCGGTGAACGTGCTCGGTGAGTTTTCGATACGCCGTGATCACCTGTTCTTAGCGAAACCTTTTCGTAAACGTCGTGGATCGATAACAGAAACGTCGTATGGGGAACCGTCGTGGGACATATCGGGCAGGGGCTGACCGCCTATCTTTGCAATGAAGCCGTCGTGGATGAAGAGGGCGGCGTCGGAGCCACCGAGCGGGGGGTCATGACGGCGCTGGCGGCGAGCAAGATCGAGGAGCTGTTCGACGTCCTGCGCATCGACCATCGCAACGACCACAACACGCGCGACACGCCACGACGGTTCGCCAAGATGCTGGTCGAGGAGACGCTGAGGGGCCGGTTCATGGCGGCGCCCGCGATCACGGATTTCGACAACGCCGAGGGGTATGACGGCCTGATCGTCACGGGCCCGATCGAGGTGCGCTCCACCTGCGCCCACCACCTCATGCCGATCTACGGGCACGCGATGATCGGGGTCGTGCCCTCGGCGGACGGCAAGATCATCGGCCTGTCGAAATACGACCGCATCGTCGACCATTTCGCCGCGCGCCTGCAGATCCAGGAGGAGATGGTGAAGCAGATCGGCCAGTTCATCCAGGACAAGACGTCGCCGCGCGGGCTCGCGGTGCGGGTCAGCGCCGTGCACATGTGCAAGACGCACCGGGGCGTCCGGTCGAGCCATCGCAGCCGGATGGTGAACACCGCCTATTACGGCGTCATCGCGGAGGATCCGGCGCTGAAGGCGGAGTTCCTTCAGGAATGCGCGATCCTCGAACGCGACGGCGTGCGGTGAAACCCGGCTCGGGCCGCATGGACTTGGGGGGAAGCACGCCCATGAGCCAGCATGTCCTGGCGACCAGCCTGCATCAATCCCCGATCGCCGACCGGCGTGATATCTACCGCTCGACGAAGAGCTACGATCACAGCGAGGGTCTGTCCTGCTGCTTCCGGCAGTGGCGGGCCGGACACTCTCACTGCCGGCTGCTCCACGGCTACGCGCTCGCCTTCAAGTTCGTCTTCGCGACGCACGAACTCGACGAGCGCAATTGGTGCTTCGATTTCGGCGGGCTGAAGCCCGTGAAGGCGTGGCTGAAGCACATGTACGATCACACGCTGCTCGTCGCGGAGGACGACCCCGAACTCCCGCGCCTCGAAGCGTTGGGCGCGGCAGACCTCGTTGATCTGCGCATCGTGCCGGCTGTCGGGTGCGAGGCGACTGCGAAGCAGGTCTACGACCACGTGTCGGGCTTCGTCGACCGCGAGAGCGGGTCCCGCGTCTGGCTGGAGAGCGTCGAGGTGCGCGAGCATGGCGGCAATTCGGCGATCTATACCGTTTCGCGCGACGCTCCCGTCTTCGGGTGAGCGCGCCACGATGCCGGCTGTCCGGTGGGAGCCGCTAACCTGGGAGCAGGGAGGGCAATCGGCGTATGAGGTCGCTGAGACCGGGTTCATCCACGAGGTTCGCCGCCTGGTCGACGCTGAACCAGGCGGATTCGCGCTGACCCTTCTCGCGCCATTTCTTGAGCTGGCGTTCGACGGCCAGGAGGTAGACGGAGACGCGGCAGAGATCGAAATGTGCGACCCGGCGCTTCCAGTAGAGATACACGCCGACGGGTTCGCGCCCGACCGTGCCGACGACGCCCGCCTCCTCGCGCGCCTCCTTGGACGCGGCCTCGTGGTCCGGCAGCTTCTTCATCGGCCAGCCCTTCGGGATGATCCAGCGGCGCGTCTCACGCGACGTGACGAGGAGGATGCGTAGCGTGCCGTCCTCGGCGCGCATGACCGGAAGGGCCGCGATCTGAAGATAGGGTCCCTTGTCGATGCGGGGTGCGAGCGGCATGAGGCACGGGGCGCGCGAGGCGGCGGGGAAAGGACGTGCGAGATGCAGCGCGGACGGCCCGGACGCACGCGCCGTCGGACCTTCTCCGATTCGGATGCAAACCCGAAACGTCCTGAGGTCCATTCGACGCCATGCCGCCGACCTGAGGTCGCAGGGTCATCGTTTGAACTGCCGCCATGACGTGAAGAGCGTCCCCTCGGGTGGGTGGCTCGATCTGCGGCTTGACCCGGCAGGAGGGCCGGGCGGGGCAGTCAGGAAGGCCGAAGCGCCCGTTTCTGCTCTCCTCCTCCAACTCCTTCCCCGTCGGGCAAAGCTCGGACACGAGGGACCGAGCGCGGGTCGATGCCCGTCAGAACCTTTCCGGCGATTGCCCGGCCCGAGACCGCCGTGAGGTTGACCCGCGCGCCTCCCGACACTAGGAGACGCCGCATGGCGGGGTAGCTCAGTTGGTTAGAGCAGAGGAATCATAATCCTTGTGTCGGGGGTTCGAATCCCTCCCTCGCTACCAGAGCCCCCCCCCCCACTCCACGTAATCGTTCGGACAAGCTTCTCACGGCGGAGTGCGTTCAGCCGACCGGCGATCTCGACGTAGCCGTCCTGCGGCTTCCGCCATGACGGCCGGCACGTAGCTCGGTCTTGAAGCCGGACAGGACGGCGGCCTCGATTGTCTCGGGGTGGAGGTCTTCCGATCGGAGCAGGTGCCGCTCTCGACCGCGAAGCTGCACCGGGCTCGGCCGGGACCTCAATGCGCCGCAGCGGCGCCCGACGAAGCTTGCCGCGACCTTGAATGACGTCGACGGGTAGGTTGGTTCGACTGGAAGGCCGGCACATTCACGACGGGGATCGGCTCTTCACTCTGATCTTCGAGCAAGAACTGAATACGGCGTGAGTTCTCGTGGTGCCGGCGAACGAAGCTGTACGCTCTCGTCCACGGACAAAGACGCAGGAGTGGCGCCGAGGGTGGGGCAGGCGGGTCCGGGTATGGCTCAGACCCGCTCACATGGTCCTCAACGAGCAGAGAAGGTCTATCGTGAATTGATTCGATGCCGAACGAACGCAGCGAAGCAGTTCTTGAATCGACCGCGACAGCAGAGCCGACCGCTCGATCGGCAGGGTTGTGGGTTGATCAGGCGGCCCCGGCGGAAGATGCACGTGCAGACAAGATGATTGCCGCGCACGTCAGGGACGCTGAAACGGCGAAGCCGCAGCATCAGCCGACGCATCGATCGGACCATTATCGCCCATCCAGGCTGCGCAGGGCGCGGTCAGGCCGATCAGGCGGTGATGGCGCATTGCGCGAGAGCGGCCATGACGCGCTTCTCGGCACGCGCGGCGTGTTGAACCAAGAGGCGTCTCGCACGTCGGCCGTCACGCGCCTGGAGAGCGTCGACCACCGCGTTATGCTCCACGACCAGGGGGCCGTGCAGCCGCGGTCCGTTGAAGGACATGCTCATCAAGTTGATCCGGTCGAACTGCTCGATCACGGTTCGGGCCGTCTCCGCCATTCGACGGTTGGGGCACAGGTCGACGAGGCTCAGGTGGAAATCGGTGTTGTAGGCGACGAACACCGCCACATCGGCACTGGCGTCGAAGTCGCGGAAGCGATCCAGGTCCGCCAAGGCTCCACCGTCGGCCCGCTCCGCCGAGAGCAGAGCACAACTGGCCTCGAGCGTGATGCGTAACCCGAACAGGTCGACCGCGTCCGTGAGCGAGATCGGCGCGACCCGGTAACCCTTCCGCGGGGCGACCGTCACCAGCCGCTCGGCGTGAAGGCGGGAGAGCGCGTCTCGGATCGGCGATTTCGATACCTCGAAGCGCTCGGCCAGAACGCCTTCGAACAACCCGGCACCCGGTGGAAGTGCGCAGGACAGGATGTCCTGACGCAGCTTCGCGTAGACCTCTTCGCGGCGAAGCCCGGACGGTTCGGCTGACCGCTGAGATATCAGCGCCGACATGTTCAGTTGTCCCGTGCCGGCAATCGCCGACGAGTGAGGATCAGACAAGAGGGTCGACGGGGGCCTGTCAAGCCGAGCGGGCCAACTCTCGCGAGCGGAGTATTCCCGTTAGCGCGCTAACAGTTGAGCGGCGAACAGTCGCGATTCGTACAAACATCACAGAGCACGCAGCAAGCTGTTCCGGTGATCTCCTTGGCGGAGACCGCCCGGATTGCGGGCAGCTGCTGCGGCATTTTTCAGCGCGCTCCCGGCTCATTGCGCGTTGCGTCATACGAAAGCTCGTGCATCATAGCCGAGCCCAGTGAGATATCAGCGATGTCGAGAATGACAGGATCCGGGACACACAGGCAGGACGGAGCGGGTTCTGGAGAGAACCGCCGCACGGTTCTTGTCGGAGGCCTGACAACCGCCGCAGCTCTCAGCCTCGGCCTACGCAAGGCCTTCGCGGCCGATCCCACGACCCTCGTCGGCATCATCGAGGAGGATCCCTCGCTGATGAACCCGGCGATTACGGCCGCTATTTCGAGCTACGCGACCGGGTCTCCCGTCTACAACGCGCTGACCAACATCCGACCGAACGGCTCCATTCAGCCGGAATTGGCGGAAAGCTGGGACATCTCGCCGGACGGGCTCACCTATACGTTCCGTCTGCGCAGGGACGTTCTCTGGCACGACGACGTACCCTTCACGTCCGCCGACGTGAAGTTCTCGATCGAGACCGCGAATGCCAAGCTCCAGCCCTGGGGCCGCGGAGCCTACCGGGCGCTTGACCGGGTGGAGACGCCCGATGCCTACACGGCCGTCCTCAAGCTGAAACAGCCTCAGGCCTCGTTGATGCTCGGCACCGACCGTGCCTGTTCCGCCATCCTGCCGAAGCACATCTGGGAGAAGGAGGACCTCCTCAAGAGCGCCTACAACCAGAAGCCTCTCGGCACGGGACCCTACAAGTTCGTCGAATACGTTCGCGGTGAATCCATCCGCTACGCGAAGAATCCCAAGTATTTCGGCGGTGTTCCGGCCGTGGACGAGCTGATCTTTCGTATCATCCCGGACGCTGCCGCCCGCGTGGCCGCCTTCGAGAACGGCGATGTCGACATGATCTATCATGGCGCTCTGCCCTTCTCGGAGGCGCCCCGGCTGTCCAAGATCTCCGGGGTCGCGGTGAAGCAGACCGACCTGCGGGGTGCCGCCTATCTCGGGCTCATCAACACCCGTCGCAAACCGTACGACGACGTGCGCGTCCGCCGCGCGCTCGCTCACGCGATCGACCGCGCCTTCATCCGCGACAACGTCGCCACCGGCTACACGATCAAGATGGTCGGACCCGTCCCACCGGCGTCGTCGCTCCACAATGACAAGATCGCGGATTATGCCTTCGACCCGAAGAAGGCGGCCGAGCTCCTGGACGGCGCCGGATATGCCAGGAAGGCCGACGGCACCCGCTTCACCTTCGACCTTCTCTGGCCGAGCTACGACATCCTGGTCACCAAGACGGCCGACATCATATATCGCAACCTGTCCGACATCGGGATCAAGGTGAACCTGCAGCCGCTGGAGCGCGCCGCTCTCAACCAGAAAGGTTATGTCGGACTGCAATTCGACATGATCATCGAGACCTTCGGGCAAGGCCCGGACCCGGATATCGGCGTCGAGCGGCTCTACAATTCGCGAAGCATCTTCACGCCGCCGCTGCCCTACACGAACGCCAGCGGCTACTCCAACCCGGAGGTAGACAAGCTCTTCGACGAACAGCGCGTCCAGACCGATCCGGCGAAGCGGAAGGAGGTCTACGGTCGCCTTCAGGAGATCGTGTGGAACGACCTGCCCGTTCTGCCGATCTTCGCCTATGCGGCGCCGAACGTGTATCGGTCGACCTACGTGACCGACGTCTTCGACGTCTCGTACGGCAACCAGGAGAACTTCGCCAAGGCGCGCCTGGTGAAGGGCTGACGCGGCGCCGACGGGTCAAGTCAGGCAGCCTCGCGTGTCCGGTCAATTGCTGCGCTTCTGCGCGAGTCGGTGCCTGCTGGCCATCCCGCTCCTGCTCGTGATCGTCACGGTCACGTTCCTGCTGATCCAGCTCGCGCCCGGCGACCCGGCGACGCTGCTCGCCGGGGACGCGCCGTCACCCGAATTCCTGGCGCGCATCCGCGCGGAGTACGACCTCGACCAACCGATCCTCCATCAGCTCGGTATCTATCTGTGGCGTGCGGCGCATCTCGATTTCGGTCGCTCGATCTACTTTCAACGCCCCGTCCTGGAGATCGTCCTGGAGCGCGTGCCCGCGACCCTGATCCTGGCCGGGACAGCGATGGCTTTGGCGTCGCTGTTCGGGCTGGTGCTGGGCGTCTGGGCGGGTGCGCGCCCGGGCACGGCGGTCGATACCGCCGTCTCGTCCGTGTCGCTCATCGGTTATTCGTTGCCGACGTTCTGGCTCGGGCAACTCCTCGTTTTGCTATTCGCGGTCGTCTGGAACGTGTTCCCGACGGGCGGCATGGTGGCGACGCGGATCCGCTATACCGGCTTCGCCTACGTGCTCGATGTCGCGAACCATCTCGTGCTGCCCGCCATCACGCTGATGGCCTTCGAACTCGGATTGATCGCACGGTTCACTCGCACCGCCATGATCGACGCTATGGGGCGCGACTACGTGCTGGTCGCCCGTGCCAAGGGAGCGCAGAGCGGACGCGTCGTGTGGCGCCACGCTCTCCCGAACGCGCTCGTCACGTCCGTCACGATCATCGGCCTCGAATTCGGAGTGCTCCTCGCCGGCGCCGTCGTGACCGAGACGGTGTTCAGCTGGCCGGGGCTCGGCCGCCTCTTCTACGACGCCGTGTTTCGGCGCGACTTCCCGCTCCTGTCCGGCTGCTTCATCTTCGCGTCGGCGGCCGTCATCATCGTCAACCTGTTGACGGATGTCATGTGCGCGGCGCTCGATCCGAGGATCTCGCGGTGAGCCTCGTTCCGGCGGACAAGGCTCTCGTCGAGCGAACGGTCAGGATGCATCCCCGCCGCCGCTCGGCGTTGTTCGCCAACCGTTCGACGCTGTTCGGCGCCGTCGGCCTCGGCCTCATCGTCGCCATGGCGGGTCTCGGATCGGTTCTATGGCGCCTGGATGCGCTCGCGCTGACGGCCGACAAGTTCGTCCCGCCCTCGCTGAGCCACCCGATGGGCACGGACGATCTCGGCCGCGACGTGTTCGCCCGCGTCGTACTCGGAGCCAGGATCTCGCTCCAGATCGGCATCCTGTCGGCTTTGATCGCGACCGTGTTCGGCTGCACCTTCGGGGCCGCGTCGGGTTATTTCGGCGGGGTGGTCGACGAGGCGCTGATGCGCGTCGCCGAAATCTTCCAGGTGATCCCGCGCTTTCTCCTGGCGATCGTCATCGTCGCCCTGTTCGGCGCGGGGTTGAACAAGATCGTTCTGGTTATCGGCTTTCTCTCGTGGCCCGGGACGGCGCGCGTGCTGCGGGCGCAGTTCCTCGTCCTGCGCGGCGAGGAGTTCGTCCTGGCGGCCCAGATGAGCGGCGCCTCGACGGCGCGCGTCATATTC
>CAXUHE010000003.1:41645-51414 GCA_964250725.1 uncultured Enterovirga sp.
TCCGTCACATCCTTCCGAACGTGTTGCCCCTCGTCGTCATCGCGGGCTTTCTCCAGATGGGAGCCGCGATACTGGTCGAGTCCTTTCTCAGCTTCCTCGGTCTCGGCGACCCGTCGCAGCCGAGCTGGGGCATGCTCCTGCAGCAGGCACAGCTGTACCTGAGGTCAGCCTGGTGGATGACGACCTTTCCGGGGCTGGCTCTCGCGCTCACCATCTTCAGCCTCAACCTGCTCGGTGACGGACTGAGCGCGGGCTCGCCGCGCCGCGGGGGGCATTGATGGCTCCGCCCACCCCGCTCCTCTCCGTTCGCCACCTCACGACGGAGTTTCCGGGCCTCGGCTCGGGATTCCGGGCCGTCGACGACGTCTCCTTCGACGTGTCGGCGGGTGAGCGCGTGGCGCTCGTCGGCGAATCCGGGTCCGGCAAATCACTCACCGTGAGATCGGTTCTCGGGCTCCTCCCGGCCGGCGCACGGATGGCCGGCGGCTCGATCCTGTTCGGCGGACGTGACTTGGCGACCCTGAACGAGCGTGACCGCGCCAAGCTTCGTGGGGGCGAGATCGCGCTGATATTCCAGGACCCGATGACGTCCTGGAACCCGGTGAAACGCATCGGCGCCCAGATCCGTGAGGCGCTGTCGCTGCATGGCAAATTTCGCCGGCGCGCGCGGGCCGGCCGCGTCGTCGAGCTGCTGCGGCGGGTTGGGATTCCGTCCCCGGCCGAGAGGGCGCGGGCCTACCCGCACGAGTTCTCGGGCGGCATGCGCCAGCGCGGCATGATCGCCATGGGGCTCGCGAACCACCCGAAGCTCCTCATCGCGGACGAGCCGACGACCGCGCTCGACGTGACGGTGCAGGATCAGGTGATCCGCCTCCTGCG
Source organism: uncultured Enterovirga sp. (assembly GCA_964250725.1). Taxonomy (GTDB): domain Bacteria; phylum Pseudomonadota; class Alphaproteobacteria; order Rhizobiales; family Beijerinckiaceae; genus Enterovirga. The sequence goes on from CAXUHE010000003.1 coordinate 42,525, forward strand.
CGAGCTCGGGGACGCGTCCGGCATGGCGATCCTGCTGATCACGCACAATCTCGCGCTCGTCGCCAGTCTGTGCGACCGCATCGTCGTGCTCTATGCAGGCCGGATCGTGGAGACCGGCCCGGCCGAGGCGGTCTTCCGCGACCCACAGCACCCCTATACGTGGGGCCTGCTCCGTTCGGTCCCGCGGATCGACCAGGTGCGTGGCGAGAAACTGGTCGGCGTCCCGGGCCAGCCGATCCAGGCCGGCGACACGGTGACCGGCTGCAAGTTCCACCCGCGCTGCCGGTTTCGGATCGAGCGCTGCACCACTGAGGAGCCGACCCTCGACGAGGTCGAGCCCGAACGCTTCGCACGTTGTTGGGTGCTGATGCGCAACGTTCGGGAGGAGGCCGCTTGAGCACCGTGCCCGACCTCCTCGCCGTCGAGGGACTGGCCCGGCACTTCCCGGTCAAGGCCGGACTGTTGCGCCGGGGCGTCGTGAAGGCCGTCGACGGCGTCACCTTCGCGGTGCGCGAGGGCGAAACGCTTGGTCTCGTCGGGGAGTCGGGCTGCGGAAAGTCGACACTCGGCCGCCTCATCGTCCAGCTGATCGCGCCGAGCGCCGGGGCCATTCGTTTCCGGGGCGAACCCGTCACGGGGTCCGGAAACCGTTCGCTTCGCCGTCTGCGCCGCAACGTCCAGATGGTGTTCCAGGACCCGTTCGCGTCGCTCAACCCGCGGATGACCGTCCGCGAGATCGTCGCGGAGCCCTTGCGCAATTTCGGTGTCGCGAGAGGCGAGGAGAGGGACAGGCTGGTGCGGACCACCCTCGATATCTGCGGCATCGGGCGCGCCATGCTCGACCGTTACCCCCGCGAGTTCTCGGGCGGACAGCGCCAGCGTATCGGCATCGCGCGGGCGCTCGTCATCAAGCCCTCCTTCATCGTGGCGGACGAGCCCGTGTCCGCCCTCGACGTCTCGATCCAGGCGCAGATCGTCAATCTCCTCATCGATCTCAGGACCGAGTTCGGGCTGACCTACCTCTTCATCTCCCACGACCTGTCGTTGGTGCGCTTCATCTCGAACCGGATCGCCGTCATGTATCTCGGCCGCATCGTCGAGGTGGCACCCTCCGAAGACCTGTTCTCACGGCCGGCCCACCCCTATACGCGGGTGCTCCTGTCATCCGTGCCGATCCCGGACCCGCAAGCCGAACGTCGACGCAGGCCGATCGCGCTCGAAGGCGAGATCCCTTCGCCCCTCGATCCTCCGACGGGATGCCGCTTCCACACCCGATGCCCCTGGGCGCGGTTCCCCATCTGCCGGGACGTCGACCCTTCGGCGGTGGCCATCGGGCCCGAGCACCGCGCCGCCTGTCACTTTGCCGCCGAGATCTCGGCCTTGCCGCCAGGGACCGCCCAGCCAGCACGAGAGACCGCCTCATGACAAGCGATATCTGGACGATCATAGGTGCCGGGATGGGCGGCAAGGGTCTCGCGGCCCAGCTCGGCATCGACGGCATCCGCCTGCGCATCCACGATGTCGACGACGCTCAGGTCTCCGGGATCCGGGCCGCGCAGGGTCTACATGTGGAGGGCCGCGACAGGACCTTCGCGCCCATCGAGACGGCGACGACGCATCTCGCGGAGGCCGTGAAAGGCGCCGCCGTCCTGCTCGTCTCGATCTACGGCAACGACCACCCGACGCTCGCGCGTCAGCTCGCTCCGCTCCTCGAAGACGGGCAGACGATCGTGCTCATCCAGGGCCACTTCGCCGGCGCGCTCCTGTTCCGCTCGGCGCTCGACCGGGCGGGCTGCGAAGCCTCGGTCGACGTCGCGGAGATGGACGGCTACCCATACATGCTGACCGTCAAGTCACCCGACACCGTGCTCATGACCACGGTGAAGAAGATGTGGCAGCTCGCCGCCATGCCGGCCTCGCGCACGGAGGCCGTGCTCGACAAGATCGGGTTTGCCTTCCCGGGCCTCGTGGCGGCTGGCAATATCCTTCAGACCGCATTCCTCGATCTCGGCGCCATCTTCCATGTCGGTGGCATCCTGACCAATGTCGGCCGCGTGGAGGGACCCGAGACCTACAATTTCTACGAAGCCAACATGGTCCCCAGCGTGTGCAACCTGCTCGAGGCCATGGACGCTGAGCGGGTCGCCGTCGCGGAGGCGTTCGGCGCCAGGATCTCCGACGTGAAGACCTGGCTTGCGGAGACATACGGCTACGCGGACATGGGCGTGCACGAGGGCCTGCAGACCATGGCCCACACGCATTACCGGTACGCGCCCGCCCCGAAATCTCTGACGCACCGCTATCTCGTCCAGGACGTGACCTGCGGAGCCGTGCCGATCGCGGCTTTCGGCGAGGCGGCCGGCATCGCGTGCGTCGCCACGAACACCGCCATCGAGATGGCCAATCTCCTGACTCGTCGCGACTTCCGGGCGGAGGGCCGCTCGCTTGCCAATCTCGGCGTGGCGGGCCTGTCCGTCGAGGAGATCGTCGCCTTCGTCAGCCGCTGATCCAAGCACCTCTGAAGGAGGCTAATCCATGATGAACCTTGTCGCGCTCGCCATCCCGATCGGCGCACACTTCGCCGGTTGGCGCCATCCGCACGCGTTCCCGAAGAGCGCGACGAGCTTCGAGGCGACGCTCGAGATGGCGAAGATCGCCGAGCGCGGGAAGATGGACACGCTCTTCCTCGCGGACGGCAACGGCGTGCGCAACATGAAGCGTGGCGAGACCTTCGAGGCCAACCTGCCGACGGCACGGCCCGGCTGGTTCGAGCCCGTCACCCTCTACGCCGCCTTGTCGCAGCACACCCACCATATCGGGCTCGTCGCGACCGCGACCACCACCTTCGAGGAGCCTTACCTGCTCGCCCGCAAGTTCGCCTCGCTGGACCATATCAGTGGTGGCCGCGCCGGCTGGAACATCGTGACCACCTCCGAGCCGGAGGATGCGCTGAACTTCGGTCTCGACGAGCACATGCCACGCGAAATCCGCTACCCGCGGGCGCGTGAGTTCGTGGACGTGGTGAAGGGACTGTGGGACAGCTGGGACGAGGACGCGTTCCCGGAGGACAAGGAGAGCGGACGCTACCTCGACGCGTCCAAGGTCCACGTCCTCGATCACAAGGGCAAGTTCTTCAAGGTCAAAGGGCCCCTGAACATCGCCCGCGCGCCGCAGGGCCATCCTGTCCTGTTCACGGCCGGGCAATCGGACGACGGCAAGGAACTCGCGGCCGCCCAGGCCGACTGTTTGTTCGCTCAGACGGCGAATAAGACGGTCGCACAGGAGCTGTATTCCGACATCAAGGGTCGTATGGACAAGCACGGCCGCTCACCCGATGCGCTCAAATTCATCCCGGGTGCGAGCGTCTGGGTTGGCCGCACGCGCGAAGAGGCCGATGAGCTCTGGGAAGAGCTCGGCAGTCTGATCAAACCCTCACTCGGTCTCGACTACCTGTCCAAATACGTGAGCATGGACCTCACCGGCCACGACGTCGATGCTCCGATGCCGACGGTCGAGGGCGAGATCCTGGGGATCAACTCGATCCGGCTGCAGATCGGCGGAATGGCGGCTGCCGAGAAGATGACCATCCGTCAGACGTATCAACGCGTGATCGCCACGATGGGGCACCCCATCTTCAAGGGCACGGGAGCCGATGTCGCCGACCAGATGGAGGACTGGTACAAGGCGCAGGCCTGCGACGGCTTCATGATCACGGCACCTGTGGTTCCCGATGGTTTGACCAACTTCGTCGATCGCGTGATCCCGGAACTTCAGAAGCGTGGAATATTCCGGACTGAATATACAGGACGGACCCTGCGCGAGAACATGGGGCTATCGAGGACGAGGAACTCCTTCCAGTGACGCACGGTGGAGGATCTTGGTCGAACCGCCACGGCGGGCGACCGAGCGTGGCCATCCTGCTCCCTTTGCCCGACTGCCGAGACGTGGCGCGACCTGCCGTCGATTGTATCGGGCTGGCGACGGCTCAACCTGTTTGCGGACGCGGCGCAAGCCGGTGAGCCTCGATGTCTGTCTTGCCCTTGAGTTTGTCTGGCCCTTGGGGGACCGGCGCGGACTCGGTCGAAGGCGACATCAAGGGGCCAAGCGGTCGAGCGATGCCACTTCAGCGATTGCGGCCTACCGGCCTTACCGACGGCCGCGGCGATGTCGCGAAGAGCCGAGTCTCGATGATCTGCTCTTTGTCGAACAGCTCAGACGTCATCGCGACACCCACAGACGTATACTTCAGATCAACGCTTGCGGGATGATTTGGCAACATCAGCCGATGTCGGGATCGATGGCTGAGCGCCTTCCTTCAAGCAGGCCAGAGACCCTGCGACCGCCGCGCGATACAACGCAGCGTTGAAATCCAAGCGCTGATCGAGACCGGCGGCAAGATAGCCGCAAAACGTATCGCCTGCCCCGACGGTGTCGAGAGGCTCGATCGTCAGACCCTCCGCTCTCACGACGGATCCACCATAGGCCGCCATCACACCCTCTGCGCCCAGAGTGACGACGACAACTTGGCCAGTTTCATCGTGCAGGTGACGAATCTGCGTCTCGCGATCTGCAGCTGGCAAATTCGATTGCTTGCACAGCGCGTCGAACTCGGTCTCGTTGGCAATGACGATGTCAGCCAGCGTGCTGAGGCTTGAAATGCCGGGAACAAAAGGTGCGATGTTCAAAATCGATAGCGCTCCCTTCCGCTTTGCGTCGCACAGAGCCTGTTCGATTGCGTCAATCGGGATCTCACACTGTAGCAGCAGGACGTCATCTGCTGAAAGCTTCTCTGCAAATCGCCCCGTATCCGTGGGTGTCAAAGTTCCGTTCGCGCCCGGGACGACAGCGATCATGTTCTCACCGTCCGATCCGATAAGGATGAGCGCTGTGCCGGTTGGACTATCACAGGCTCGCACACCGGAGAGATCAACTCCTGCCTCTTGCAGCAGTTGGAGTGCGTGACCAGCAAAATCGTCCTCGCCGACCGCGCCGATCAACCTTACGTCTGCGCCGGCCCTTCGCACCGCCAGTGCCTGATTTGCACCCTTACCTCCGGGCGCGGTTGCGAAACGACTGCCGGATACCGTTTCACCTGGCTTCGGCAAACGTTCGGTATAAGCTACGAAATCCATATTGATGGACCCAAGGACTGTAATCACTCAGTTCACCGCTTGATCAGCTCGTGTGTCATCATGTCGGCTAGCTCCGGACCGAAGATGCTGAATCTCAATTCAGAACAGAACTCGACGCCCCGGATCCTGGAGGCTCTCTACGAGAGAAGCGCGATAGTTTGCTCCGTGATACATGGCTAGGGTTTCATTCAGAAGCTTGAAGAAGCCTTCGACATCCATATTCATCGCGACGTCGCAGTTCGGAGCGTCGCCACGGATGATACCGCTCACGCCGTCGATGTCGGCACCAGTGCCCTGGATGTGGCGGTAGTCGCAGACCGTCATTCCACGAGTGTGTTCGCCCTTCAGCTCGATCTTCACGTTCATCTTCCGCATCGTGAAGAGTTCAGGCTTGATAAAGATAGCGATCGCTAGCGGATCGTGGATCGAGGCACCTTCGAGACCGTAAACGTTGTGGAGTGAGGCGCGATAGAACTCGACCAGGTCGGCGGCCGTCTTGGCGAACGGTGTGCCGACCGCACGTATGCCGTCAAGACGAGCCACGGTCGCGGACGCCAGGCGGGTGACGTCGAGGCCGAACATCTTCAACGGAACGCCGCTCCTGAAGACGACATCGGCGGCCTCGGGATCGACATAGTGGCTCGTTCACGAGTGGGCGCGGAAGTCCCTTCGCGATCGAATATGGGTGAGGCCGGCGAGTTCGACGGACTTGCGTGCGTTCCGAGTGGTCTTTCCAGCGATTGGTTTCCGTGTGTGGTGGTGATGCCCACGACGGCGTGTAGCCGCGATCCTGCATGTCCTCGGAAAACGAGCTGAGCTTGTCCAGACGACGCTCGATTCTCGTCGGTAGAACGACTGAGCCGCGGCCGGCGTACCTGGCGATCAGTCCTTCGGCCCGAAGCTGGTTCAGAGCCGCCCGCGATGTCGTCCGGCTGACGCCGAAGCGCCGGTTCAGCTCGCTTTCACCCGGCAGCAGCGCACCCGGGGCGAACTGACCGGCCACGATCGCATACCGGAGCCGGTCGGCGATCCGGGTCCATATCGGACGTCCCGTGTCGGTGATCTTGACGTCGTCCCACATCTCGGGCGCGAGACTCGAATGTCATGACATTTTCCGCAAGCGCATTTACTGTGCGACGGGCGCATAATCGCGCGTCATCACCGATCCTGCCGATTGGGTCGGCCGTCAGCGGCTACGAGAGCGACTCGCTTTCTTAGAATCGGCGCAGCTACATGCGTCATCGCAACGGGGCCGGTTCGGAGACGCAGGCAGGGAGGTGGCAAAACCTGTGGTCGGTCTGCCGATGGCCCATCCAGTCATGGTCATCCCGACCTCCAGCTCGAGCAACCTCTGGGTCGAAGCCGGCCGCCTTACATCTCCCGCGCCAGCTCCCGCAGCTTGAATTTCTGGATCTTGCCCGTGAAGGTCTTGGGCAGCTCCGCGAAGACGACGTGGCGCGGCGTCTTGTAGGCCGCGAGGTTCTGCCGGCACCAGGCGATGAGCTCCTCGGCGGAGACCGTCTCGGAGGGGTTCAGCTCCACGAAGGCGCAAGGGGTCTCGCCCCACTTGGCGTCCGGCTTCGCCACGACCGCGGCGGCCCGGACCGCCGGGTGCTTGTAGAGCGCGTCCTCGACCTCGATCGAGGAGATGTTCTCGCCCCCTGAGATGATGATGTCCTTCGAGCGGTCCTTGAGCTGGACGTAGCCGTCCGGGTGCGTCACCCCTAGGTCGCCCGAGTGGAACCACCCGCCCGCGAAGGCGGCCCGCGTTGAGGCCGGGTTCTTGAGGTAACCCTTCGACACCATGTTGCCGCGGAACATGACCTCGCCGATCGTGACCCCGTCGGCCGGCACGGGCGCCATCGTGTCCGGGTCGAGCACGGCCAGCGCGTCGAGGGGCACGTAGCGCACGCCCTGGCGCGACTTCAGCGCTGCCTGTTCGGCCAGGGGCCGGGCGTCCCAGGCGGGGTCCCACTCGTTGACGACCGACGGCCCGTAGGTCTCGGTCAGCCCGTAGACGTGGACGACCTCGAAACCGGCCTCGGCCATCCGGGCGAGCACCGCCTCGGGCGGCGGGGCCGCGGCCGTGATGAAGGCGACGCGGTGCGGCAGCGTCCGGCGCTCCTGGGCCGTCGCGTCGAGCAGCGCCGACATGACGATCGGTGCGCCGCACATGTGGGTGACGCCGTGCTCGGCGATGGCCGCGTAGATCGCGGCCGCCCGCACCTGCCGCAGGCAGACATGCGTTCCCATCACGACCGAGACGGTCCAGGGGAAGCACCAGCCGTTGCAGTGGAACATCGGCAGCGTCCAGAGATAGACCGGCTGCCGCCCGAGTCCGCCCGCCAGCACATTGCCGATGGCCGTCAGGTACGCGCCCCGATGGTGGTAGACGACGCCCTTCGGGTCGCCCGTCGTGCCGGACGTGTAGTTCAGCGCGATCGCGTCCCACTCGTCGCCGGGCGGGGCCCAGGCGTGATCCGGGTCGCCGCCCGCGATGAAATCCTCGTAGCCGATCGCGCCGATCCGCTCGCCCGCGCCCTCGTAGACCGGGTCGTCGACGTCGATCACGAGCGGGGTCGCGCTCGCCATCGCGAGCGCCTGCGCCATCACGCCCGCGAGCTCGCGGTCTACGAGCACGACCTTCGCCTCGCCGTGGTCGAGCGAGAACGCGATCGTGGCGGCGTCGAGCCGGGTGTTCAGCGCGTTCAGCACCGCGCCCGCCATCGGCACCCCGTAATGCGCCTCCAGCATCTCAGGGATGTTCGGCAGCAGCGCCGCGACCGTGTCGCCCTGCCCGATCCCGTGCCGCGCGAGCGCCGAGGCGAGCCGGCGCGCGCGGGCGTAGAACTCGCCGTAGCTGCGCCGCATCCCGCCATGCACGATCGCCACGCGGTCCGGCACCGTCGCGGCGGCGCGTTACAGGAAGCCGAGCGGCGTCAGCGGCTGGTGGTTCGCCGGGTTGCGGTCGAGGTCGCGATCGTAGATCGACATGGGGGCGCGCTCCTCGGGCTTTACGGCTCGGGAATTACCGTCCGGTGCGGACGCGCGTCCAGAGCCGCGTGACGATGCGCTGCGTCCGTTCGTCGTAGGATGTGTTGGTGAAGAGCCGCCCGAAGGTCTCGGCGTCGGGGTAGATGCCCGGATCGGCCAGGATCTCAGGGCTCACCAGCGGCTTCGCCGCGAGATTGCCGCTCGCGTAATTGACGAAGTTCGTGTTCGCGGCCGCGACCTCGGGCCGGAGCAGGTAGTCGATCAGCGCGTGCGCCTCCGGCACGTGCTCGGCATCGACCGGGATCGCGGCCGCGTCGAACCACATGAGCGCCCCCTCGCGCGGCGTCACGTAGGCGATCTCGATGCCGGACTTCGCCTCTTCGGCGCGCTTCTTCGCCTGCACGACGTCGCCCGAATAGCCGAGCGCCAGGCAGGCCTCGCCGTTCGCGAGCGCGTTGATGTACTGCGAGGAGTGGAACTTCGCGATGGCGCCGCGCACCCGCATCAGCGCGTCGGCCGCCTGCCGGAGGTCGGCCTCCTGGCGCGAGTTGGGGTCGAGGCCGATCGCCTTCAGCACGCCCGGGAACACGTCCTCCGGCGAATCGAGCACCTGGATGCCGCAATCCTTAAGCCTCTCGGCATTCTCCGGCTTCAACAGCAGGTCCCAGGAGTTCAGCGGCACGTCGCCCAGCCGCGCGCGGACTTTCCGCACGTCGAGGCCGAGCCCGGTCGTGCCCCACATGTAGTCGACCGCGTGGAGGTTG
>CAXUHE010000004.1:0-49192 GCA_964250725.1 uncultured Enterovirga sp.
CGCGCAGGGCGCCGCGCTCGTCACGGGTGGCTCGGGCGGGCTTGGACGAGCCGCAAGCCTCGCACTGGCCCAGGCCGGATCGCATGTCGCCGTCACCTACCGGCGAAACGCCGCCGCTGCCGATACGCTCGTGGCCGAGATCGAAGCTCTCGGGCGGGGGGCGGCCGCCTTCCCGCTCGACCTAGACCAGACGGTGGATCCGGCGCGGCTCGTCGAGCAGGTGCGCGACCGCTTCGGCGGCCTCCACACCTTCGTATCGGCCGCGGGACCATTCATCGACATGCTGCATGTCAGCCGCATCGATCCGGCTCTCTTCCGGAAGACAGTCTCGTCCGATCTCTTCGGCTTCTTCGACCTCGCTCACGCCACCCTTCCGGCCCTTCGGGACAGTCGCGGGGTTGTCGTCGCGCTCGTGAGCGCGGCCGTCCGGCGCTACGCCAAGACGGACATTTTGTCGGTGGCGCCGAAAGCGGCGGTCGAGAGCGTGGTGCGAGCGATCGCGCTTGAGGAGGGCCGCTACGGCATCCGCGCCAACAGCGTCGGCGTGGGGCTCGTGGCCGACGGCATGTTCCATGAATTGCGGGAGCGCGGCGGGGTGGACGAGCGATGGCTCGCGGCGGCTAAGGCCAACCTGTCCGTCGGTCGTCTGGGGCAAGCCGAAGACATCGCGAGCGCCGTCGCGTTCCTCGCCTCCGACCATGCGGCCTACGTCACCGGACAGTTGCTGTGCGTCGACGGCGGCTTCACGATCTGAGGATCACATGAGCGAGCAGAATGCGGCGCCCGGACCGAGGACCGACCTCCGCGTCGCGGTCATCGGAGCCGGTTTCTCCGGGATCGGCGCGGCGATCCGGTTGCGCCAGCGCGGCATCCATGACGTCACGATTTTCGAGAAGGCGGACGATCTCGGCGGCACCTGGCGGGACAACATATACCCGGGCGTCGGCTGTGACATCCCCTCCCATCTGTATCGCTACTCCTTCGCACCCCATGCGGACTGGAGCCACGAATATGCGGGCGGATCAGAGATCCTCGCCTACCTTGATAAAACGGCCCGTGATTTCGGCATTCGGCCGCTCATCCGCCTGGGCCAGTCCACCACGCGTGTGACTTGGCGGGACGGCGCCTGGCTCGTCGAGACTACGGGCGGCGAGCAGGGCCTATTCGATGCCGTGATTTTTGCGACGGGCGTGCTCCACGTTCCAGTCGTGCCGGACATCCCTGGCAGGGACAGCTTCGCGGGTCAGAGCTTCCACACGTCGCGCTGGCCCGAGGATCTGGACCTGACCGGGCAGCGGGTCGGCATCATCGGCACCGGTTCGACCTCGGCACAGCTCGTGCCGTCCATCATCGACGCCGTGGCAGAACTTCGCCTGTTTCAGCGCACGCCCCAATGGATCATCGCGGTCGAGAACCGGCCGTTGAGCGAAGACAAGCGCGCCCAGTTCCGGGCCGAGCCGGCCCGAATGGATGCGCTCTACGCCCACTTCAACGAACTCTTCAACCAACGCTTCGCAGCCTCGCTCGTCGGTGAGAACGACGAAGGGCTGGCCGAGATCGTGCGGCTCTGCCGGGAGAATCTTGAGACTAACGTCCACGACCCGGACCTCCGGCGCCGGCTGACGCCCGACTACGCTCCCGGCTGCAAGCGACTCGTGATCTCGAGCCGTTTCTATCCGGCCATGCAGAAGCCGAACGCCGTGCTCGTCGACCAGCCGATCGCGGCCATCGAGCCCTCGGGGGTCCGCACTCACGACGGCACGCTCCACACCTCCGACGTTCTCGTCTTCGCGACCGGCTTCGACCCGTTCGCCTTCTTCAACCCGGCGGAGATCGTCGGTCGTGACGGGCAAAACCTCAACGACCTCTGGCGAGGCTCGTGCCGCGCTCATCGGACGGCCATGGCGCCGGGCTTCCCGAACCTCTTCTTCATCGGCGGGCCGAACTCGCCAATCGGAAACTTTTCGTTCCTGCGCACGGCCGAGGTGCAGATCGACTACGTCGTCCAACTCGTCGGACTTCTGGCCGACGGGACCGCGCGACAGTTGGAACCGACGGAGGAGGCGACCAGCGCCTTCAACGCGAGCCTCAGGGAGGGCATGCAGCGGACGATCTGGGTCACGGGCGGCTGCTCCAGCTGGTACTTCGACCGGGAGGGTCAGGTGGCTTCCTGGCCCTGGAGCTATGCCCGATTCGAGGACGACTTGCGGGCACCACGCCTTCTTGAATTCCAAATCTCCTGAACGAGCGACGGTCGCCATGGATCTGAACGGCATCTGCGCGGTTGTCACGGGCGGCGCATCGGGGCTGGGTCTCGCGAGCGCTCAGGCGCTGACTGCTAGAAGAGCGCGCGTACTGATTGTGGACCTGCCGGGCTCGGACGGCCCCGCGATCGCGGAAGGCCTCGGGCCCGACGCGCGCTTCGCCCCGGCCGACATCCGCCACGAGGGTGAGGTCGAGGCAGCGCTGGAGGAGGCGAAGCGCCTCGGGCCGGTGCGGGCGCTGGTCCATTGCGCCGGTCAGGGCGGGGCCGTGCGGATCCTGGAGAAGGATGGCACGCCCGGCTCGCTCGTGCGCTTCACCGAGGTGATCATGACCAATCTCGTCGGCACCTTCAACGTGCTGCGTCTCGTCGCGGCCGTGATGGCGCGTGGCGAGATGCTGGACGGAGAGCGAGGCGCCATCGTCCTCACCTCGTCGGTTGCCGCCTTCGAAGGTCAGATCGGGCAGATCCCTTACGCCTCGTCGAAGGCGGGCATCGCCGGCATGACGATCGTCGCCGCGCGGGATCTCGCCTCTCGCGGCGTCCGGGTGAACACGATCGCTCCCGGCATCTTCGACACGCCGCTTCTCGCCCGACTGCCCGACGACGTCAAAGTCTCGCTGGGCAAGACCGTGCCCTTTCCGGCCCGCCTCGGAGCGCCGGCCGAGTTCGCCAGTCTCGCCCTGCATCTCCTCGAAAACCAGTACGTGAACGGCGAGACCGTGCGCCTCGATGGCGCCATTCGTATGCAACCGCGCTGACAGGGGCATCCATGGCCGAAGCTCTCATCATCGACGCCTGTCGGACGCCACGCGGTATCGGCAAGGCCGGCAAGGGGGCGCTGTCCGGGCTGCACCCGCAGCAGCTCGGGGCCTGCGTGCTCGCCGCGATCGCCGCGCGCAATGCGCTCGACACGCGCGAGGTGGACGACGTGATCTGGGGCTGCTCGTCGCAGATCGGGCAGCAGGGAGGCGATCTCGGCCGCATGTCGGCCCTGGATGCGGGCTACGACATCCGTGCCTCTGGCGTGACGCTCGATCGGTTCTGCGGCTCCGGGCTGTCCGCGATGCACTTCGCGGCGACCTCCGTCATGGCAGGGGCGGAAGACCTCGTGGTGGCCGGCGGGACGGAGATGATGTCGATGCCCGGGCGTCGGGGCGACCGCCCCTTCATGATGGACAGCGACAATCTTCGACTGCGCGCCCGGCACCCCCAATCGAACCAGGGCGTCTGCGCGGACGCGATCGCGACCCTGGAGAGTATTTCCCGCGAGGATTTGGACGCCTATGCGGCCGAGAGCCAGCGGCGCGCGGCCGCCGCGATCGCGGAGGGCTCGTTCGAGCGGAGCCTCGTTCCTGTCCAGGCCGAAGACGACCGCACGCTCCTCGCCAGGGATGAGTATCCACGGCCCGGGACCACACGCGAGAGCCTCGCGTCGTTGAGACCGTCCTTCGCGGCCGTTGCCGACGTCGCGGTCGACGATCGCGGGACGACCTATCGTGACCTGATCCTTGCCAAGTTCCCGTCTCTCCAGATCGAGCCCGTGCATCACGCGGGCAACTCGTCGGGCGTCGTGGATGGAGCAGCAGCGGTCCTCGTCGCCTCCCCTGCCTATGCCGCAGCCCATGGGTTGCGGCCGCGCGCGCGGATCCTCGCCACCGTCAATTGCGGCGACTGCCCCACCCTTATGCTCAACGCGCCCGTGCCAGCGACCCGCAAGGTCCTCGATCGGGCCGGATTGACGCTGGACGACATCGATCTGTTCGAAATCAACGAGGCTTTCGCCGTCGTCCCCGAAAAATATATCCGGGACCTTCGCGTCGATCGTGAGCGGGTCAACGTCAACGGCGGCGCCATCGCGCTCGGGCACCCGATCGGAGCCACCGGCGCGATGCTCGTCGGGACGCTTCTCGATGAACTCGAACGGCGGGACCTCAGGCGCGGTCTCGTAACGATGTGCGCGGCGGGCGGCATGGCTCCGGCCATGATCATCGAGCGCGTCTGAGACGCCGCCGCGACGAGTAGGGATGGGCAACGGCCGGGCCGCTGACGGGCTATCGCGTGATTGAGATGGCCGGGCTCGGCCCTGCGCCATTCGCGGCCATGATGCTCGCCGACATGGGTGCCGACGTGATCAGGGTGGAGCGCGCGGGAGCGCCCGATCTCGGGCTCGACCTCCCGAGCCGGTTCGATGTCATGAACCGCGGCAAACGGTCGATCGCGCTCAACCTTAAGCAGGAGGCCGATCATGTGACCCTGCTCGACTTGATCGACACCGCCGACGCGCTGATAGAGGGCTACCGGCCTGGCGTCATGGAGCGGTTGGGCCTCGGCCCCGACGCACTCCAGGCCCGTCGGCCGCGCCTCGTCTTCGGCAGGGTCACGGGATGGGGCCAAGCCGGTCCTCTGGCCGAGACGGCCGGCGCTCCCGACATCACGGTTAATCTCTAAACTAAAGCCGAGCAGGCGCCTGAACGGCGACCTCAATCCGCTGCACAGCGATTCCGATGTGGCACGTGCGGCCGGTTTTGAGCGGCGATCCTTCATGGGATCCGCACACTGGGCGTGGTCGCCCATGCGCTCGTGCGGGCGCTCGGTGATCAGAGATTACGATGATAAGATTGTGGATCTAGAGGTCCCTGTTCAAGCCAGGGTGGCGGTACCACTCGGATCATCTTCCGGCACCCTCAAGCTCAGAGCGAGCGGGATCGCGGCCGCGCAGAGCGCCGCCATGGCCCAGAACGCCCCGGCCCCGAACTGCGCGAAGAGCGACCCCGACGCGAGCGTGAGCGCCGCAGACGCGAGGCCGAGCCCGAGCGTGCCGTAAAGGGTCTGGGCGGTCGCGGCCGAACGCTCCGGCACGAGCCGCCCGATGACGCTCATCGCCGCGAGATGGAGGAGCGCGAAGGTGAAGCCGTGCGTGAGCTGGCTCAGTCCCAGGACCGGCACGGAGGTCGTCACCGCCATCACGGACCAGCGCAGCACGCCGATGCCGGCCGCGAGCCCGGCCGCCCGGGCGGGGCCGAGCCGCGCGAGGAGCGGCGGCCCGATCACCACGAAGACCACGACCTCCGCGGCGACCGATTCCGACCACAGCCAGCCGATCGTCTCGGGCGGGATGCCCGCCTCGCGCCACAGGATGACCGCGAAGCCGTCGTTCAGCGCGTGGCTGCCGATGACGATCGCCGCCACGAGGACGAGCCGACGGAAGGCCGGGATCGCGAGCGGCGCCCAGAACGCGCCCTCGCCTGCCTCGCTCTGCCGCCCGGCTGAGGGCCGGCGCGAGGGAGCGGGCACGCGGGTCGTGGCCAGCGCCATGACGAGGAACAAGATGCCGCTCGACACCAGGATGCTGGAGAGCCCGGCCCGTCCGACGAGCTGCCCGGATGCGAGCGTACCGAGTATGAACACGGCCGATCCTGCGCCGCGAACCCAGCCATAGGAGAAGGTCCGCTCGCGTTCGACCGCCGCCAGTGCGAGCGCATCCGCCAGTGGGGCGAGCGACGCGATCGCGACCGCGTGCGCCATGCCGATCGCCAGGAGCGACCAGAAGCCGTGTCCTGCGAAATACGCGAAGGAGACGAGTCCGGCTAGGGCCGCCGCACTGCCCAGAACGAGCCGTGTCGCCGCGTAGCGGTCCGCGATCCGCCCCGCGATCGGCCCGGCGGCCAGCCGCACCAGGGTTCCGGCCGCGAGCACCGCGCCGATCTCGCCCGGCGCGAGGCCCCGTTCGCCGAGAAAGCTCGGCAGGAATGGCGATTCCGTCCCGTAGGCCCCGTAGAGCGCGGCGTAGAGCAGGAGGAGCGCCGGGAGCGAGCCGCCGGGCGAGCCGGCCGCGATCTTCGCCGTCGCTCCCATGGAACTCACGCGGCAGCTTCCTGCATCTTGCCCGCACCGCGGTCGGGGATCTCGCCGCCGAGCAGACGGCGTCCGAGCACCCACAGGGCCAAGCCCACTCCGGCGACGATCGCCAGCGCCACGAAGGAGGCCTGGAAGCCGAGATATTTCGCCACGACACCCGCGAGGATCGGGCTCAAGGCCGCACCCGCCCCGTAGGCCGTCATCACGCCGCCAAGGCCGGCGCTGGCATGACCGGTCTCGTCCATGATCTCCGCGACGAGCGCCGGGATCGCGACGCCGCCGAGTCCCATCGCTAGGCCTTCGAGCACCTGGACCGGGATCACGATCCACCACGAAGTCGCGAAAGCCGCGAGCAGCCCGCGCACCACCACGAGGGCAAGCGCGGCGGACATCACGCCCTTGTAGCCCCGTCCGCCGGCGAGCCGTGCCGCGAGGAGGGCCGCGCCGACCATCGTCAGTTGCGCGACCACGGTCATGATACCCGTCGTGATGCTGGGATCGGCCCCGGCGGCCGTCTGCGCCTGCGCCAGGAACGGCAGCATCGCGCCGTTCGCCGTCTGGTAGGCGAAGACGGTGCCGGCGAGAATCAGGAGCGGACGGTTCTCGAAGAGGACGCGGAAGATCGAACGCCCATCGGACTCGCCCCCCCGTGCCGCCTTATGATCGATCTTGCCGCCATCGATGCCCCGAAGCACGCCGCAGGACGCGACCGCCATCACGACGATCGCGACCGCCACGTAGCCGAGCCCCAGCGTATAGCCGAGCAGGCCCGACAATGCCGCATTCGCGGCGTTGCCGCCGTGGTTGAAGGCCTCGTTCCGGGACACGCGGCCGCCATAGGCCGCCTGTCCGACCATGCCGAGCGAGATCGCTGCGACGAGCGGCGCGATGCTCGTATCCGCGAGCCCGATCACGATCTGCGACGCGCCGATGATCCACAGGCTCTTCGTGGCGACGAGCGCGACCGCCCCCAGCGCCAGCGCCGCGACGGCGATCGCGAGCGCCGCCCGCTTGCTCTCCGTCTTGTCGACGAGCGCGCCTATGGGCGTCGTGGCGAGGAGGCCCGCGATGCCCGCGATCCCCATCGCCAAGCCAGTGGCGGCGGGATCGAACCCCTGCTGCTGCAGGTAGACGCCGAGGAACGGCCCGAACCCTTCGCGTGCGCCGGCGAGCGCGAAGTTCAGGGCGCCGAGCCCGAAGGCGGTCTGCATCAAGGCGATGATCCTCGTCGGTCGCGAAACGACCATCATCGGCCATGAACCGAGACAGGGGTTTCGAGTTGAAGAAGCGATCGCCAAGTACGTCACGGTGATCGCATCGGAGCGGAACGTGCTGAGTGAGCCTGATATCGAGACAATCCCGTCCGATCACGAGAATTTGAGTTCCGTTCGACTACGTACTGTCATTGCGATACCGGTCTGTAACGAAGCCGAGCGTATCGGTGCTTGCCTCGCGGCGATCGGGTCTCAGGCGGGGCATGGGACCAACAGTCTCGGCATCCTCCTGTTCCTCAACAACTGCACCGACGACACGGCGGCTGTCGTCCCGGATCTTCGCCGTCGGCTCACCTCACCGATGCGAGTGATCGAACGCGACATGGCGGGCGCCCATGCGGGCTGGGCGCGACGTGAGGCGATGGAGGCGGCGGCGCGCTGGCTCGACGAGACGGGAGCCCCCGACGGCGTCATCCTGACGACGGACGCGGATAGCCGCGTTCCGACTGATTGGGTCGCGCGCAACCTCGCGACGATCGAATCCGGGGCAGACGCGGTCGCGGGCCGGATCGCGCTCGATCCGGACGAGGCCGCCCGGCTGCCCGACGCGCTGCACGCCCGGGGGCGGCTCGAGGGTGCCTACGAGGCCTTGCTGACCGAGCTCGCGACGACGATCGATCCGCGCCCGGACGACCCTTGGCCGTGCCACTGGACGGCATCCGGCGCGACGCTCGGCGTTCGTCTGTCGACCTACCGGCAGGTCGGCGGCATGCCGGCCGTGCCGGTCGGTGAGGATCGCGCGTTCATGGACCGCCTCCTCGCGGCGGACGCGCGGGTGCGCCACGCGCCCGACATCGTGGTGATCACCTCCGGGCGGCTCGAGGGTCGCGCACCGGGTGGTGCAGCCGACACGATGAAGCTGCGATGCGAGGCCCCCGAAAGTCCGTGCGACCCGCGTCTCGAAGCGCTGTCCGTCGCGCTCCTGCGATACGTCTCGCGGCGTCGCCTGAGAGCGCTTTGGTCGGAGGGGCGACTCGGGACAGCAAAACTTTGGGCACCGCTCCTCGGGATCGGGCGCGAGGAGGCCCGTGCCATCGCGCGGCTGGCGACGGCCGGGCAGGTCCTTGCCGCCGTGGAACAGGCGAGCCCGCGTCTCGCTTATCGGCCGTTGAAGCCGCGCGAGCTGCCCTCGCAGATCCGATCGGCCCGTGCGGTTTTACGATTGGTGCGGTTCGCGGGGCGGGCTCGACATGTCGTGGCGGGCGGGGTCGAAGGTCGGCTCAGGCCGGCGATGGCCAGCCTGTTGGCCGAACGACGATCGAGGGCGATGCCTGTCATCGCGAAAAGGGTGGAAGCCGTTGGACCAGACACTACGTCATGACCTCTCGTTCGACGCGGTCGGGCTCGCGTGCCGTATCGCGGGGGACGCGGCCGCACGCGCGCCGCAACTCGATCATGACGGCGCGTTCCCGGCCGAAGACGTGACCGAGCTTGCGCGGGCAGGTCTCCTCGCTGCGCCCGTGCCGCGCCACGAGGGCGGGCGCGGGCTGGGCGAGGAGCCGGGGGCCATCGATCTCTGCGACGTGCTGCGCCTCGTCGGCTCCGGCAGTCTGCCGCTCGGCCGCGTCTATGAGGGCCACGTGAACGCCCTCCAGCTCATCGCGCGCCACGGCCGTCCGGCGCAGCGCGCCCGCTTCTTCGCCGACGCGATCGACGGCCATCTCTTCGGCGTGTGGAACACGGAGGCGCCCGGTTCCGGCCTCGTCATGGAGGAGAGCGCCGACGAGGTTCGCCTGACCGGTGCCAAGACCTTCGCGACCGGGGCGGGCTTCGTCACGCGCGCGCTCGTCACAGCCCGCAGGCCGGAGGGTGGCGCGCCGATCATGCTGGTCGTCGATCTCGACCGGGGCACGCGCGCCGATCTCTCGGCTTGGCGGGCGCACGGGATGCGCGCCTCCGCGACCGGCACGCTCGACTTCACGGGCCTCGTGATGGAGCCGGACGCGGTGCTCGGCGGGCCGGACGATTATCACGGCCAGCCGCATTTCTCCGGCGGCGCGTGGCGCTTCGCGGCCGTCCAGCTCGGCGGCATCGAGGCCGTGCTCGACGCGTGGCGCACGCATCTGCGCGAGACGGGGCGCGGCGACGACCCGCACCAGCTCGCCCGGCTGGGAGAGGGCGCGATGGCGGCCGAGACGGCGCGGCTCTGGGTCGAGCGCGCCGCCGAGATCGTGTCGGGCGAGGTGCTGGAGGCCGACCGCATCGTGGCCTACGTCAACCTCGCGCGCATCGCGGTCGAGCGCGCAGGTGTCGACGTGCTGCGGCTCGCCCAGCGCTCCGTCGGCCTCCAGGGTTTCCTGCGCGATCACCCGCTCGAACGCCTCGGGCGCGACCTCGCGACCTACCTGCGCCAGCCGGCGCCGGACCGCGCGCTCACCATGGCGGCGCGCGACGTGCTGGCGAGCCACGAGCCGGCCGGAGATCTCTGGCGCGCCCACGGCGACGTGCCCTGATGCGGGCTGCTGAGTTCCTTGGCCTCGCCGAGACCCTGCCCTTCACCGGCTTGTCCGCCCTGACCGGAGGACGCGGGCTTGTCGTCGTGGCGCCCCATCCGGACGACGAGAGCCTAGGCTGTGGCGGCCTCGTCGCGGCGGCCTGCGCGGCCGGCACCCCGGTCCGCCTCGTGGTCGTCAGCGACGGGGTCGGCTCGCACCCGAACTCGCGAGCATACCCGCCCGAGCGGCTGCGAGCCTTGCGCGAGGACGAGACGCGAGACGCCGCGGCGATGCTCGGGCTCGCGCAGGACCACATCCGCTTCCTGCGCCTGCCCGACCGGTTCGTGCCGAACACCGGGCCGGCCGCGGAGGCGGCGGCCGCCGTCATCGCCGAGGTCGCGCGCGGGATCGATGCCGGGGCGATCGCCGTGACGTGGCGGCACGACCCCCATTGCGACCACGAAGCCTCGGCCGCGCTCGTCGACCTCGCCCGCGCGTCGGTCCCCGACATCCGGGTTCTCGCCTATCCGGTCTGGGGCTGGACGCTTCCCGCCGACACCGAGGTCGGGGCCGCGCCCCATGGCGTCCGGCTCGACATCTCCGCCCACCTCGCGGCCAAGAGGCGCGCCGTCGCGGCGCATCGCTCGCAGGTCGGCGAGCTCATCGAGGACGATCCCGCGGGCTTCCGCCTCGATGCCGCGATGCTGGCGCGGTTCGCGCGACCCTTCGAGATCTACCTGGACATCATGCCGTGAGCCGACACACAGGGTCCCTGACTCCCGACTACTTCGCCGAGCGTTACGCGGCCGATCCCGATCCCTGGCGTTTCGAGACCAGCGACTACGAACGCGCCAAGTATGCCGCCACGTTGGACGCTCTGCCGAGGCCGCGTTACGCCTCGGCGCTGGAGGTCGGCTGCTCCATCGGCGTCCTGACCGAGCAGTTGGCGCGGCGCTGCGACGCGCTCCTCGCGCTCGACGTTGCGGAGATCGCACTGGATCGCGCGCGGGAGCGCTGCGCCGGGCTCCATCACGTGTCCTTCGTGCGGGCGCAGGTCCCGGAGGCGTACCCGGACGGGACCTTCGACCTCGTCCTGCTCTCCGAGGTGGTCTACTATCTGGCGGCCGAGGACGTCGCCCTGCTGGTCGGGCGGGTGCATGACACCCTCGTGCCGGGCGGTGACATCGTGCTCGTCCATTGGACGGGCGAGACGCACTACCCGCTCTCGGGCGACGAGGCGGCGGAGGCCTTCATCGCCCGCGCGGCCGGCTTCACGACGGTCCGGCGCGCGACGCGGACGGACGAGTACCGGCTCGACGTGCTCCACCGTGCCGATCACGCCTAGCCGACCCATGGATTCGAACGTTTTCGGACGCAGGACACCATCCGGCCCGCGGCTGAAACGAAGCGGGACGGCGGGGGTTTGCAGAGACAGTCGACAACAGTCGCGTCGCGAGACGGATGGCGGCGCAGGACAGGGTCCGAGATGAAAGCACTCGTTTGGCACGGCACGACGGACATACGCTGCGACAGCGTTCCCGACCCTAAGATCGAGGAGGGGCGCGACGCCATCATCAAGGTGACGAGCTGCGCGATCTGCGGGTCCGACCTCCACCTCTACGACCACTTCATGCCCGGCATGAAGTCCGGCGACATCATGGGCCACGAGACCATGGGCGAGGTCGTCGAGGTCGGGAACGACAACAAGGCGCTGAAGGTCGGCGACCGGATCGTCGTGCCGTTCACGATCATCTGCGGCCAGTGCGAGCAGTGCAGGCGCGGCAACTTCTCGGTGTGCGAGCGCACGAACCGCAACAAGCCGCTCGCCGATGCGGCCTTCGGGCATAGCGGGGCGGGGCTGTTCGGCTACTCGCACCTGACGGGCGGCTACGCGGGTGGACAGGCCGAGTACCTGCGCGTCCCCTTCGCGGACACGACCCACATCAAGGTGCCGGACGGCATCCCGGACGACAAGGTTCTGTTCCTGTCGGACATCTTCCCGACGGGCTGGCAGGGCGCCGTCCAGTGCGACATCCAGCCGACCGACACGGTGGCGATCTGGGGCTGCGGCCCGGTCGGGCAAATGGCGATCCGCTCGGCGATCCTCCTCGGCGCGAAGCGCGTCATCGCGATCGACCGCGTGCCGGAGCGCCTCTCCATGGCGGAAGCCGGCGGCGCGGAGGTGATCGACCTCAACGATGAGAACAACGTCGTCGGCCGGCTGAACGACATGACGGACGGCCGCGGCCCGGAGAAATGCATCGACGCCGTCGGGCTCGAGGCCCACTCGACTGGCGCGATCGACGCCTTCTACGACCGCGCCAAGCAGGCGATGATGCTGGAGACCGACCGGTCCCACGTGCTGCGCCAGATGATCATGGTGTGCCGCCCGTCCGGCGTGATCTCGATCCCGGGCGTCTATGGCGGGCTGATCGACAAGTTTCCGATCGGCGCGCTCATGAACAAGGGGCTGACGGTCCGCACCGGCCAGACGCACGTGAACCGCTGGTCGGACGACCTCATGCGCCGGATCGAGGAGGGGCAGATCGACCCCTCCTTCGTGATCACGCACACGGTCGGGCTGGAGGACGGCCCGGAAATGTACCGCACCTTCCGCGACAAGCAGGACGGCTGCATCAAGGTGGTGATCAAGCCATGAACACACGCACACACGGCCGCTCACGCAAGACGACGACACCCCGGAGCCTCACGGCCAGCACGCAGGAGACCCGCGGCGCGACCGGCCGTGGCGCCCACTCGGGCTACGAGGCGCTGGCGAAGGGACTGGGCGTGTTCTCGATCGGGCTAGGCTTGGCCGAACTCCTCGCGCCCCGATCGTTCTGCCGCGCCTTCGGCATGGAGGGGCAGGAGAACCTGTTCCGCGCCTACGGCATGCGGGAACTCGCGACGGGCGTGGCGATCATGATGAGCCACGACCCGGCGCCCTGGATGTGGGGCCGCGTCGGGGGTGACGCGATCGACCTCGCCACGATGGCGGTGGGCGCCGACCCGAAGGGTGATCACGAAGACGAGCAGAAGCGCAACATCGGCGTCGCAGTCGCGGCGGTCGCGGGTGTCACCGTGCTGGATGCCATCTGCGCGGTCGGGCTCGGCATGGATCAGCGGCTCTCGAACCCCGGCGACTACGATTACCGCGACCGTACCGGATTCCCGAGAACGGCCGACGCGATGCGAGGCGCTGCATCCGATTTCGACGTGCCGGCCGATTTCCGTGTGCCCGAGCCGTTGCGCCCCTGGGATGCCGACAAGCCGGTGACCGCGCCGGCCTGACGTCACCGCCGTTCCGGATCGTCGCCAAGTCGTGCTATCCCGGCTGAGGACTGCAATCCGTTCGATCCCGGCAATTTCGATCCAACGCTTGCCGCGCCGTCGATCGAAGCAGCGCGTCGTCTGGCGACGATGCTCTCACCCTGCATCGAGGCGTTCAGGCGTGAGATCGATCCGCCCGGACAGACGCCCGAGAGTTCCTGATCAACTCTTCGAACGAGCTCCGGCGCGGCGCAGCAGCCCCCAAGCCGTGAGGCCGAGCCCGACCGCACCGGCGATGGTCGAAGCCGGATGCATCGAGGCGCGGGTGTAGAAGCTGCGGCGCTGCACGTAGCCGGGGTGTGACCCGCGGGTCTCGGCCGTCGTGTTCGAGGCGTAGAGTCCGCCTGCCGGCTCGCGCGGAGACTCGGCCCGCTGCTGCAGCGCCATGATGGCGGGCGAGAGCCTGTCGTAGAGCGAGGGCGCGGCGGCGCCGAGCAGCGTGAAGGCGCGGCCCCCGCCGCCGACATAGAGATCGCGTACCGGGTGGGTCGCGGCGTGCAGGATCGCGGCCGAGACCTCCTCGGGCGGGTAGACGGGGGGCGGCAGGTCGGGCTCGTGGTCGAGGTAGTTGCGCGCGTGCTGCGGGAGCGGCGTGTCGATGGACGCGGGCTTGATCAGCGAGACCGATATCGGCGCGCCGTCCTCCTCCAGCTCCATGCGCAGCGCGTCCGTGAAGCCTCGGACCGCGTGCTTGGTCGCGCAGTACATGCCCTGGAGCGGGAACGCGATGTCGGACGCGATGCTGCCGACGTTGACGAGCGCCCCGCCATGCGCGCGCAGGACCGAGACCGCCACGAGCGAACCGTAGACGTAGCCCCACAGGTTCGTCTGGATCAGGCGTTCGTGGTCGGCGTCGCTGACCTCCTCCAGCCGGCCGTAGATCGTCATGCCGGCATTGTTGACCCAGGTGTCGACGCCACCGAATGCCCCGACGGCGGCGTCCGCGACCGCCTGAACGTCGGCGCGACGCCCCGTATCCGCCGGTACCGCGATCGCCTGCCCGCCCCCATCCGTGATCTCCGAAACGACGCGTCCGAGCGCCTCCGCGTTGCGGGCCGCGAGCACGACCTTCGCGCCCTGCGCGGCCGCGCTCTTCGCGGTCGTGAGGCCGATGCCCGAGGAGGCGCCCGTGATCACCACGACCTGACGGTCGAGCGGCTTGTGTTTGGAGAACATCGTGGTCTTTCGAGATCTGACGCGGGTTCAATGCCTGAGGTGGAGCGTGGTCCCGGTCAGCCCTGCCGGGGCCCATCACATCACCGTCATCGCGACCTTCGCGGCCGCTCCGGCCTCGTCTCGCAGGGGATCGAAACGTGCGATGCGATGTTGATGCCGGCGATCATGCGTCCCGGATCTGTCGCTGATCCTCGCGCCGCTGAGCCAATCGAACAGGATTTCCGTGCCCGCCACCGATCTCGAGGATCCCGCTCTCGCGAGCTCCGGCACGCAGGCCGAGGAGGCCGATATCGCGGTCGCCGAAGAGCTCGGCCGGCACAGGCACCACCCCGTCATCCGGGTCCTCGGCGCGCTGAGCGAGGTCGCCGACCAGGCGCCCTCCTACGCGGTCTGCGGGACGGTGCTGGCCATCGGCCTCGTGGCTGGCAAACCGCGGTTCGCGGAAGCGGGCGCGCGCATGCTGGCTTCGGTCCTGGTCGCGGCCGCGCTGAAGAGCGTCGTCAAGGCGTCCGTGTCGCGCACGCGTCCGCACAAGCTGCTCGACGAGGGGCACTACGACGTGGAGGCCGGCAATTCCGACGACCACGACAAGCACTCCTTCCCGTCCGGGCACACGGCCGGCGCGGTCGCGGCGGCGCGGGGATGGGCCAGGGCCTATCCGGACTTGAGCTGGCCGGCCTACGGCACGGCCGCCGCGATCGCGCTCGTGCAGGTTCCGCGGGCGAAGCACTATCCGGCCGACGTCGCGGCGGGTCTCGTGGTCGGGCTCGTGGCGGACGTTATCGTGGCGCGCATCGCGACGGTCTTGGGGATCTGGGCGGAGCGCCGCGAGGGCGTACCCGGACCCGCCTCCGAGCCACGCGTCCCGTCCTTCACCGAGGACATCGGTGCGTGAGGGCACCGGCTGCTCGTCACCGGCCCGTCGGCGCCGCCAGTTCCTCCCACAGGCTCCAGCGGAACACCTCGTTCCCCGCGCCGTCGACCACCCGCACGATCTCGACCGGCCCCAGGTTCCATTGCGGCAGCTGCGAGCGTTGCAGCAGGCGGATCGCCCGACGCTCGACGGCCGCCTGATCGGCCGAACGGACCGTCGCGCGCTGGACCACCTGGACCGGCTTGCCGTCCCGGTCCGGCGACATCGCCTCGATATGATATGTCTGGTTCATGACGGTTCGGGGGTCCGGGCGGGCGCGACGTGCTGCCTTGTCCGGGCCGACCGATAGCAGCTTGCACACCCGTCGGATAACCGGATGGTGGATCGAAGCAGATCGCCCCAAGGTCGTCCATCGCGACGGCGACGACGCGTCGCCGGACGGGTCGCCGCTCCGCCCGGAGCCGACGACGGGTCGCTCTGCGCGATGACGAACTCGTCCGAGGACCATGCCCGTGCTCATGCTTGATGCGGCAGCCATCCGTGCCGCGCTCGACAGGACGTCGCTGATCGACGCGCTCGCGGCGATGTTCCGCGAGGGATGCGAGGCGCCCGTCCGCCATCACCACACGGTGGCGGTTCCCGGGGAGGCGGACGCGACCCTGCTCCTCATGCCGGCCTGGATCCCGGGCCGCTTCATCGGCAGCAAGATCGTCAACGTCTTTCCCGGGAACGGAGTGCGCGCACTGCCGGCCGTGCAGTCGATCTACCTCTTGTTCTCCGGCCTGACCGGCGAGCTTCTCGCCACGTTCGACGGCGCCGAGTTGACCACCCGGCGGACGGTCGCGGCGTCCTCGCTGGCCGCCCGCTACCTGGCCCGACCCGACTCGTCCAGGCTGCTGATCGTCGGCACCGGACAGCTCGCCTCGCAGATCGCCGCATCGCACCGAGCAGTGCTCCCGATCCGCGAGGTGGCCGTCTGGGGGCGCGACGCCGGCAAGGCGGCGGCGCTTGCCGGGACGCTCGCCCGGGAGGGATTCGCCGCGCGGCCGGTCGCCGATCTCGCGACGGCGGTCGCCGGGTCCGACATCGTGAGCTGCGTCACGTTGAGCCGAGACCCCTTGATCAGGGGCGAGTGGCTGCGCGCCGGGACGCATGTCGACCTGATCGGCGGCTTCACCCCGGCCATGCGGGAGGCCGACGACACGGCGATCCGCCGGGCGTCGGTCTTCATCGACACCGACGGCGCCCGGCACGAGGCGGGGGACATCCTGGCGCCGCTCAAGACGGGCGCGCTCGCGCCCGACGCTATCCTGGCCGATCTGCACGACCTCGCGGCCGGCCGTCATCCCGGACGCCGCTCCGAGGCCGAGATCACGCTGTTCAAATCCGTGGGCGCGTCCTTGGAGGACCTCGCGGCGGCCGCTCTCGCCTACGAGCGCACAGCGCCCGCCCGATCCTGAACCGCCCTCCCCCCGAACGGCCTCGGTCGGCCGATGTCGCTCAGCCCGCCTTGGGCGGGCTCGGCTCGCCGAGCGAGAGCATCAGCCGGTTCGCCCAATTGAAGAAGGCTGCCCCGTTGATCACGTCGACGATCTCGTTCTCCGCGAGTCCCGCCTCGCGAAGACGCGTCACGTGCTCGGGTCCGAACGCGACCGGCGTCTCGGCCAGCGCCACCGAGGCGGCCGCGATCGCGTTCCAGCGCCGGCCGAGATCGGTCGCCACGCCTTCGTCGAGGAGCCGCTGCACGTCGTCCCGGCGCTTGGAGTGGTGGGACGCGAAGCGGGCGTGCACGGAGGCGCAGAAGATGCAGCCGTTCAGGCGCGAGGTCGCGGCGGCCGCGAGCTCGCGCTCGGCCCGCGGCAGGCCTCCTTGCGTGTTGTAGAAGATGTCCTTGTCCGTCCGGGTCCGGGCCGCCAGCGTGTCGGGGTCGAGCGCGAGCAGCCGGAAGTAAGGCGACTTGGCGCGCGCGGCATCGATGAGGCTGTCACGCTGACGCTCGGTCAGGTCCTCTTCGTCGGGAGGCGCGAGCCAGGGCAGCCAGCCGAGTTCGTCCTGCGTGAAGGCGACCGGCTCGTGATTGTCCGGGTGTGTGAGGATGGTGTCGGGCATGTCGGGTGTCCTGTCAGGCGCCGGCGAGGACGCGCAGGCCCGCGACTGTCCGGATCTGGAAGGACAGGAAGGCGACGAGCTGGGAGAGGGTCACGATATCGGCCGTCGACCAGCCGGCGTCCAGCAGCGAACGGAGCGCTGCGGGACTGGCGTCGCGCGGGCGGAAGACGAGCAGGTGGGCATGTTCGAGCGCGGCCGGAAGCCGGGCACCGAGCGCCGGCCGGTTCGCCGCATCGACGTGATGGATCGGTCCAGTCTGGTCCTCAGCGCTGAGCGGACCTTTCGGGAATGAGCCGTAGGGCCCATGCGCCTGCCCGCGTGAGATCTCCGCGTCGAGAGCCTCGACGAAGCCGCGCGCCAGCGCGAGAGCGGTCAGGTTCTCCCGGTAGAAAGCCTCGATCGCCGGCTGGCGATGCAGGCCGACGACGAACAGAGCGACCGCGAAGCGCTCCATCGGCGTGACCGATCCCGGATCGTCCGGCTCGAAGAGCGCACGGTAGCTCGCCTGAGCGTTGTCGCGCGCCTGGCGACGCTCGTCGCGGATCTGCCCGAGCGGTGAATCCGCCGCGATGCCGGCCAGACGGATCACGTCGTCCGAGTTCATATCCGTGTCATCCCGCGTTCCCCGGATCACGCCCGTGTCAGGCAGAGATGAGCTCGGCCGACCGCGCATCGCCCGAGATCGGCACGCGGCCAACCTCGCCGCGCGGCCTCCATCCGAACGCCGGCGCGACCGTGCCGGCGACGAGCTCGATCGAGCGCAGGATGTGCGCATGGGGCGGGTCGACCGAGTGGACCTGGACCGCGATGTCGGTCACGCGTTCCAGCGTCCGGTCGGCCTTCAGCGACGCGACGACGTCATCGGGCGCGCCGACATGGACGTCGAAGGCCACGATCAGATCGGCCAGGGAGGTGGCCGGGCGCGCCTGTCCGGCGGCCGCGAGACGGTCCGCGAAGCGCCGCAGCCCGATCTCCGCGAAGCGCATCGCCTCGGCGCGCGTGTCGGCCACGAACACGCTGCGGGAGCCCAGGATGCGCGGCTCGCGGCCCACCGGCAGCGCAGCCATATAGGCGTCGATGATCGGGTCCTGGATGTCGGCCAGCGAGGCGTTCGGCGCGTCCGTCGGCCGGGGCTGCGTGCGCGAGAGCAGGAGACCGTCCCCGGCCTCGCCCGCCCGCGTGCCGCCCGCGGCGGAGAAGGTCGCTTGCCAGACGCGGTCGTCGAGGGAAGGCTGCGTCGGGTAGAGCCTGTCCCCGCCCGCGAGGCGCCGGCCGCCGAAGGCCGCCCGCAGCTCCGCGAGGTTGCGGGCGAAGAGCCCTGAGCGGTCCTCGCTGTCGAGCCCGAAGGCCGCGAAGGCGGACGCGTTCCCGCCGGCGCCGATCCCGAGCTCCAGCCGTCCGCCCGAGAGGAGATCGAGGACCGCCGCGTCCTCCGCGACCCGGATCGGCGCCTCCAGCGGCAGCGTCAGGATGCCGGTGCCGAGCCGGATGCGGGACGTCCGGGCCGCGACATGCGTCAGGAACACGAGCGGGCTCGGCAGCCCGCCCTCGTGCTCGTGGAAATGGTGCTGCGCGACCCAGGCCGAATCGAGCCCGCAGCGTTCCGCGTGCGCGATCTGCTCGGCCGCGAGGCGGTAACGGTCCGCGGGGGCGGCGTCGTCGAGGACGCGGGTGAAGAACCCCCAGTTCCGGGTGGATGATCTCGTCATGCGATCGCGATCCTAGAATGTCGTCTCGGGGGGCCTCAATCGCTGGCCGGGAATGGCCGCGATGAGTTCGCGCGTGTAGGGGCTACGAGGACAATCGAACACGTCGTCGACCGTTCCACTCTCCACGTGGCGTCCGTCCTGCAGCACCGAGACCGTGTGCGAGATCTGGCGCACCACCGCGAGGTCGTGGGACACGAACAGGTAGGTGAGGCCGAGCTCGGTCTGCAACTCGCCCAGGAGACGCAGGATCTGGGCCTGGACGGTCACGTCGAGCGCCGAGACCGCCTCGTCGAGGACGAGGATCTGCGGCTTCAGCACGAGGGCGCGGGCGATGGCGACGCGCTGGCGCTGCCCGCCGGACAAGGCCGCAGGTCTGCGCAAGAGCACCGTTCGCGGCAGGCCGACGCGATCGAGCATGTCGTGGACGCGGCGCGCACGATCGGCCTTGGAGACGGGAGCGAAGTTGAGGAGCGGCTCCTCGACGATCCGGAACACGCTCTGGCGCGGGTCGAGCGACGAGAAGGGGTTCTGGTAGACGAGCTGAATCGTGCGCCGGAGCTGGCGCAGCGCCTCGCCGCCGAGCCCCGCGAGGTCCGTCCCGCCGATCACGATCCGCCCCGCGCTCGGCGTCTCGAACCCGACGATCGCCCGGATCGCCGTGGTCTTCCCGGACCCGGACTCGCCGACGATCGCGTGGGTCGTCCCGCGCGGGACCGTGAAGGACAGGCCGTCGACGGCGCGGATGCGCTCCGTCCGGCTTCCGCGAAGCGGAAAATCCTTGGCCAGCCCTTCGACCACGATGGCAGGTTGCGAGCTGCTCGGCGGCGCGGCGGGCGTGGCCGGACGCCGGACGGCGCTCATCGAGGGCGCGTCGGCGAGGAGCCGGCGCGCGTAGGGGCTTGCCGGGGCGCCGAGGACGTCGGCCGTGCGGCCCTGTTCCTGGATACGCCCGCCCTGGAGCACGACGATCCGGTCCGCGCGGTCGGCCGCGACGCCGAGGTCGTGCGTCACGAGGAGAAGTGACGTGCCGGATTCGCGGCGCAGGTCGTCCAGGAGGTCGAGGATCCGCTTCTGCACCGTCACGTCGAGGGCGCTGGTCGGCTCGTCCGCGATGATGAGGCTCGGCCGCAGCGCGATCGCGATCGCGATCAGCACGCGCTGCTTCATGCCGCCGGAGAGCTCGTGCGGGTATTGCCCCGCGCGCATCTCCGGCCGGTTGAGACCGACGCGCGCGAGAAGCTCGATGACGCGCTGCCGGGTCTCGGCCCGGCTGCTGCGCCGGTGGATCGTCAGGATCTCGCCCACCTGGGCGCCGATCGTCCTCACGGGGTTCAGGGACGAGCCGGGGTCTTGCGGGACGAGGCTGATGCGGGCGCCCCGGACCGAATCGAGCCGGCGCTGCGACCACCGCGAGATGTCGGTGCCGGCGAGCCGGATGGCGCCGCCATCGATCCGGCCGTTCTCGGCCAGGAGCCCGATCACGGCCTGCGCGGTCGTGCTCTTGCCGGACCCGGATTCGCCGACGAGCGCCACGACCTCGCCCGGCGCGATGCTGAACGAGACGCCGTGCACGACGCGCGTCGCGACCTCGCCGTCGCGGTAGGAGACGGACAGATCCTCGACTGCCAGGATCGGCTCCACGGACGCGACCGGATCCGCCGCGGGTCGCTGCGCCGGCGCGATCACGGCCTGTGCGATCACGCTCCCGGCCTCCCGAAGGCGCGCCCGATGCGGTTCGCGGACAGGACCACCAGGACGACCACGAGCCCCGGCGCGGTCGTGAGCCACCAGGCCCGCGAGAGATAATTCCGACCCTCGGCAATGAGGAGGCCCCATTCCGGGGTCGGCGGCGGCGCACCGTAGCCGAGGAACCCCAAGGTCGAGATCGACAGGATGGCTGTCCCGAACTGCAGCGCCGCGAGGCCGATCACGGAGGTGAGCGAGTTCGGCAGCACGTGACGCCAGAGCACGATCCCGAAGGTGCCACCGCTTCCGAAGGCGGCCTCGACATAGTCGGTCCGACGCACGCGCACGACCTCGGACCGGGTCAGGCGGGCGAAGCTCGCGACCGACGTGATGCCGACCGCGATCGCGGCGTTGATCGTCCCGAAGCCGAGCAGCACGATGATGGTGAGCGACAGAAGGAGCGCCGGCACGGACAGGAGGGTGTCCACGATCCGCATCACGATCGCGTCCGCGAGCCCGCCGCGCGCGCCCGCCACCAGCCCGAGCGCCGTACCGACGAGCAGCCCGACGGTGACCGCCACGAAGGCGCCCGAGAGCGAGTGCACGGCGCCGTAGACCACCCTGGCGAAGACGTCGCGCCCGAGCGCGTCAGTCCCGAGCAGGTGGCCGGCGGAGCCCGGCGGCAGCAGCTTCTCGCGCGCGATCCCGGCCGTCGCGCTGTGATCCGTGAAGAGGCCCGGCGCGAGCGCCCACAGGACGACCGTCGCGATCATCAGGCAGGCGAGCGCGAGGCCGGGCGGAACACCCCGCAGCCGTGAGAGCGAGGTGCCCCGGCGCGACCGTTCGCGATCCTCCGGACGGGGATCGGTCGCGACGCCGAAGCTCCGCTCGATGCGTTCCGCCGCGCTCATGTCGTGCGGCCCCGTCGGGCGAGGCGAGGATCGAGGACCGGATAGAGAAGGTCCACGCCGAGGTTGATGGCCACGAAGGCCGAAGCCGAGATGACGACGATCGCCTGGAGCACGGCCGTATCCTGGTTCTGCACGGCCTGCTGGGTGAGCGTGCCCAGCCCGTTCAGGCCGAACACCGCTTCCGTGACGACGGCCCCGGCCAGGAGCTCGCCGAAGAGCACGCCTCCGATCGTCAGGGTCGGCAGGATGGCGTTGGGCACGACGTGCCGCCAGAGCACCCAGGACCTGCGGGCGCCCTTCGCCCGGGCGACCGATACGAACGGGTAGGTCGACACCTCGTCGATGTTGCGCATCAGGATCTGGGCCAGCGGCGCGGAGATCGGCACCGCGAGCGTCACGACCGGCAGGATCAGTCGCTCCCAAGGTCCCGGATCGATGACGGGGACGAGCTTGAGCTGGAAGGAGAAGACCTGGATCAAGAGGATGCCGAGCCAGAAGGTCGGCACCGAGATGAACAGCGACGGCACGGCCTGGACGAGCGCGCGCAGCCACGCGAAGCCCGCGAGGCCGGACAGCGCCGAGAGGCCGAGGGCCAGGATCACCGCCGTCGCGAAGCCGAACGACGCGAGCCGGATCGTCGCCGGGAGGTTCGCCGCGAGGCTGTCGCGCACCGGGACCCCGGCCTGGATGGAGTAGCCGAAATTGCCGGTGAGGAAGTTCGCGAGCGTGTGCAGGTAGCGCACCACCACCGGGCTGTCCGCCCCATAGGAGGCGCGGATCTCGGCCACCTGCTCGGGGCCGAGCCCCATCTCCGGGTTCATGAACTTGATCAGGATCGCGTCCCCCGGCAGCGTCTGGAGCAGCAGGAACGAGGCGGTGAACGCCGCGAGCAGCACGACGAGCGCCTGTCCGATGCGGCCCGCGAGGTAGGCGGTCATGCGCGCACCGGCCGCGCTACCGTCCGGCCAGCCACGTGTCGTAGAAGCTTGGCCGGCCGACCGCCTCGAAGGACACGCCCCTGACCGAGGGTGCGCCCGCGAAGGCCTGCGGCTCCTCGAAGACCGGGATGACGTAGACCTGGTCCATGAGGTAGGCCTGCGCCTCGCCCACGATCGCGAGACGCTTGGCTGAATCCGGCTCGGCCGAGATCGCGTCGAGCAGCGCGTTCAGCTTCTCGTCCACGAACGACTGCACCTTGCCGCTCGACCCGCCCTTCTGCAGCAGCACGTCGCGGTTCCTGGGGAAGAACTGGCTCTTGATGACGTCGGGATCGGCCCGCCCGACCATCGTGTGGAAGATCGCGGTCTTCTGGGGATCGAGGTTGTCCACCGTACGGCTGCCCGCATCGCCCGCGAGCACGTTCAGCTTGACGCCGACCTTCGCCCATTGCTGCGCGACGAGCTGGAGCATGTCCTTGCTCTGCGGCTGCGGCAGAGCCTCGTAGGTCGTCAGGACCAGCTCGCGCCCGTCCTTCTGGCGCGCGCCGCCGGGACCGCGTTTCCAGCCGGACTCGTCGAGGAGCGCCTCCGCCTTCGCCTGGTCCGGGACGAGTTGCGCGGAGAAGTCGCGATATCCCAAGGCCGTCGCCGCCAGGACGGAGGTCGCGCGCGGGTAGTTCTCCGAATACAGCGTGTCGACGATCTCCTTCGTGTCGGTCGCGAGGAGCAGGGCGCGGCGAACCCGGATGTCCGCGACGAGCGGGTTGTCGGGGCGGAAGTTCAGGCTGTTGTTCACGCCCCGGGTGGAGGGCGCGTAGATGGTGAAGCCACGGGCCTTCACCTCCTTCTCGTCATAGGCCTGGACCTGGCGGATGAACTGCGCCTGCCCGGCGAGCAGCGCGCCGATGCGCACGCTGTCCTCGGGCGTGACGATCAGCTTGATGGCGTCGAGATAGGCCGGCCCCTGGTGGGCGGACCTCGCGGGAGCCCAGGCGTAATCCTTTCGGGCGGTGAAATTGATCTCGCGGCCGAGCGTCTCGTTCGCGACGACGAACGGCCCCGACCCGATGATCCGGGTCGCGTCGCCGAGCTGATCGAAGGGCAGCGACAGTGTCTTCGGCGAGACGAGGCCCGACCCGATCACCGACGTGCCCTGCAGGAAGCCGGGAGACGGCTTCGTGAAGTAGAACTTGACCGTGAGCGGTCCCGCGACCTCGCTGCGGCTGTAATTGTTGATGACCTCGGAGACGGGGAGCTTGAGGTCGCGGTTGCCGAGCCCGAACACGTCGAAGTTCTTGGCGACCGCCGCGGCATCGAGCGGCGTGCCGTCCGAGAACGTCACGCCCTCGCGGATCTCGAAGGTGTACTCGGTCGCGTCGGCGTTGACGGTCCAGGATTTCGCGATCCACGGCTCGATCGCGAGCGTCTTCGGGTTCTGGTAGGTCAGCTTGTCGGTGATCTGGTTGAGCACGCCGCCGTTCGGGTAGAAGCCTCCGGCCGGCGGATAGAGGTTCGCGTGCGGCTGCTGCTCCAGATAGACCAGCGTGCCGCCCCGAACCGGCGTCGCAGCCCCCTGCCCCCAGGCAGCCCCGGCGAACAGGCCGACGAGTACCAGGCCGGCAAGCCAGCTCGACGCCAACGTTCGACATGGCGAGACCCGGGACGGCTCGGCGACCGCTGT
Organism: uncultured Enterovirga sp.; assembly: GCA_964250725.1. GTDB lineage: Bacteria > Pseudomonadota > Alphaproteobacteria > Rhizobiales > Beijerinckiaceae > Enterovirga. Next base: position 24,248 of record CAXUHE010000004.1, read on the forward strand.
TTCGTCGCGAGACCCGTAAACGCCCATGTCCGCCCCCCCCCCCGACGCGGCCGTCAGATCAGGCCCGACCACGTATGCTGCACTGCATCGTAAGTGTTACCGTCGGAAATGAAATTTCAAATCTGGAACGTCGCGTAGCACGTCCGTGCGGTCAGGATGCCGATTCGGCGAACAATCTGAGATGCCCGCGACGTCCGGCTACGAGGCGACCGTCTGCCGCGGCTCCGTTCGCAGCGCGATCCCGCATGTCTGCATCATTGCTTGTACGACAACGCTCATGCGGATCGGTTCAACGTGAGTTAGGCAAGGCACACAAGAACGCAGCCAATTCCCAAATGTCGTCGACACGATCTGGGGCTTCGATGGTTGAGGCGCAGCATTCCCCGCGATCGCGGGGCGGTCGAGACGCAAATCCGCCGGGACGTAAGGGCGACACCGTGATGCCCAAGGACCCGGACGAGCTCTCCACCGGATGATGGGAGCGAGGAGGCGAGCCGCGTCGCGGGCGCGGCGTCGAAGCTCCATGCCGGGAGTCGACCGAAGGCCTTCGAGGTGATCACGCGGTCGAGCCACTCGGCCCGGGCATATCGGTCACGGTCGTCGAGGAATCGGGCTCCCGACGATCGGCCAGTCCGTCGGGCAGCACCGCATCGGCATGCTGGGAGCGGCTTACGTTGTCCTGTTGCTCGGAGCCACGGTGAGAGGGCTCCGAGCTCCAGTCGAGTGACCGACGCTGAGATGGAAAACTAGGCCGCCATCGCGTCGCCGCCGTGATGACGATCCAATTCGTTCTGAACGGCGCGTTGCGCTCGCCGGGCGAACTCCCGGCTGGACAGGCCGGGCTCGATCACGGGGCCGAAGGAGACCTTGATGACGCCGCGTCGCTTGAACGAGCCATCCCTGCCCCAGAACAGCCCGGAATTGAGCGCGACAGGCAAAGCCGGGACGCCGAGCTGCTTGTAGAGCAACTCGACGCCTCGCTTGAACTCGACCTCTCGTGCGACGCTCTGCCGAGACCCCTCGGGGAAGATGAGAACGCTACGACCCGCTGACAGTGCTCGGCGGCTTTCAGTCAACATATGCCGCGCGGCAGCTCCTCCGCTCTGCCTGTCGATGATGATCATGGGCGAGTGGCGGAGGAACCATCCCATCACCGGAACGGCCGCGAGCTCGCTCTTGGCGACGATCGCGACGTCCGGGACGAGGATCAGGAAGGCGATCGTCTCCCACGCGGATTGATGGTTCGCCACGATGAGGCAGGGCTCCGCGGGTATGTGATGCCGGCCGAGCTCGACATGCGTCAGACCGACCACCCGCTCCAGCAACACCAGAATGCCCCTTGCCCAGATGCGCGAGACGACCCGTATCGGCGAGGGTGGCCGTCCGCACAGGAGCAGGACCGCGAGCGCCGGCAAGAACATCACCGTCCAAGACACGAGCAGGGCGTCGAAGACGCGCGATCTCAGTCGTTCCAAGATCAAATCCGAGCACCACGGTCCGGCGCCACTGAGCCATGCTCATCAACAAAGGCTTTTCCAAGTCGAGGCGAAGATGACAGGAGAGCTGGAACGGGTGAGCCGACTGACGTCTCCCCAAGTGCTCTCTTCGACCGGCGAAGGGCATGAATGACGCGGACGAAGAACCCAGTCGATCCCGGCGAGTGCCGACGGCGCAGACGAGGACAGCGACACGCGCCACTTGCCGATCCTCGGAACGGTCTTGTGGGGACCCGACCTCAGGGATGCTCGACCACGACGCCTACATACCCTCGGTGGCTGACCGGCATGCCTCGGCGCTCGGTCGTCCGGGCGGATCCCTCGCCGGTCGGCGCCTTCGATGCCGATGACCGGCCGACAGCCTTCAACACGGCCCGGACGAACGGAATCCCGACCGTCGATCCGCTCAGCTCCGCCCGAAGTGCCTGATGAGCGCGGCCGCGACCGCGTCGGGCGCCTCGCGGGTCCGCGGCGTCGCGGTGTCGTGAAAGCACGTGCCGCCGAAACCGCGCAGGTACGGCGTGACGGTCCGCAGCCCTGCGGCGTTCAGCGTCGGCGAGACCTTTGCCCAGGTCGACGGATCGTCCGGCCAGCCATGCAGCAGCAGCACAACCGGCGCGTCGCGCGGCCCGTCGTCGAACAGCTCGATGTCGAGGAGCGGCGTCTGCGCCCGCGTGCCCGGTTCGGACCGAACCATCTCGAGAACTCTGTCGATGATCGTCATGAGACGGCTCTCGCTTCGAACCCGGAACGTCCTGCATAGCGTCTCGGCACCTCGAAGTGTTGAGTTGCCGACGCGGGCTCGGAGCGTGGGACGCGTCGCACCACCTCGGGTTGACGGAAGCGGTGCCCCAGCGTGTGTACGGACACTGGCACCGGGACTACCAGTCGGGGATCATGGGCCGGCGCAGGCGCAAGGCCGAGCCCGGCCTTCACGACACCTTCAGCGTGCTGTACCACCCTTTGCTGCCGCCACGCGCGGAGGAACACCTCTTTTGCGAAGGCTGCGTGAGACAACCCGCGACCGGATCCGTTTCGGATCGGGACCAAGAGGGAACGGACGGGAATCGCAACTCGACCCCGTCCGGTTACCAGAGGCCGATTTCCCTCGGGAAATCAGGTTGATGGGCCTGTAGCTCAATGGTTAGAGCCGGCCGCTCATAACGGTCTGGTTGCAGGTTCGAGTCCTGCCGGGCCCACCATCTTCCAGCTAAGCCGTTGCGAACGGTCGATCGGGAGAACAAGAGAACGCCCCTCCCCCTCGCCCGGGGCGACCGCATCCGCTTCGGCGAGACCCTGCCGCGAGCCTCATCCGCAACGGCACGCGCGGCACGATCGAGCGGATCTCGCGCGACGGTTCCGGCTATCTCCGCCTGGCGGTCCGCCTTGAGGACGGACGCGTGATCGAGAATGCCTACTCAGCCTTCGCGCGCGAGCGCCAGGGTCGCGTTCCCGCGCCTCCCCGGATCAGCCACGCCTATGGCGGCACCGTCTACTCCGTGCAGGGACGAACGGCGAACGCTACCATCATGTATGTCGCGAGCCCGAGCGATGCGCGGGAACTCTACGTGGGCCTGACCCGACACAGGCAGGACGCAACGCTCGTCGTGGAGCGGGACCGGCTGGACGGCGCGGTGCGGGCTCGAATGGGATCCGACACCCGCGCGAGCCGTGACGCGCTGGCGCGGCAGGGCCAGATCTGTCGCGGTAGAGCGACGGATCATAAGCCTGCCTGGTTAAGGTCAGACCGTGATCGCCCAGCCGTGGCGTGCCTCCGCCGCGCCGTACTCGAGGAAGTGTTGAAGCGGGTCCATGTGGGCCGCCGCGACGTCGGGGTTGGCCGCCAGATAGCCGTTCGCGTCGAAGGCGGCACTCGGGTTGCGGCCTTCCTGCCAGCCGCCGGCTTCGTAGTGGAGGAGCGGGTTGAGGCCCGCCGCGGCGACGTCCGGGTTCGCCGCAACATAATCCTTCGTGGAGAACAGTGAGTCCGGGTTCCGGCCCTCGCCGGCCCCGTAGGTCAGGTAATGCGTGAAGGCGAAGCTGTCGGGGTCACCGTGCCCCACGGCAGCCGCCGCCACGTCCTTGTTGGTCGCGAGATAGAAGTCGGCGTCGAAGACGCCGTAGAGGTGGTGGCCGTTCGCCGCGACGCTCTCGCCCGGCAGGATCGTGCGGCCTTCCGCTTGCCCGTAAGCGAGGTAATGCGCCATCGGATCGAGGCCGGCGGCCTTCACGTCGGGGTTCATCGCGAGGTAGGCTTCGGCCGAGAAGCCCGGGCCGGGGCTCCGTCCTTCGTGCCAGCCGTACTGGTCGTAATGCTGCACGGGATCGAGCCCGGCCGCCCTCACGTCCGGGTTCGCCGCCAGATAGGCTTCCGTGGAGAAGATCGGGTTCGGATCCCGTCCTTCATGCCCGCCATACTGGGCGTAGTGCTGGTCGGGATCGAGATGCGCCTGCCAGACGTCGCGGTTATGCGCGAAGTAGAACAGGTCGTCGACGAGCGGAGCGCCGTCGGCCTCGTCGATCGTGCCGTCCGTGAAGTGAAGGTGCCCGATGCCGGTCACATCGTGCGCGACCCCGTCCGGCCCGGTCAGCAGCGCCTCCCCGCCCGAGAACGCGAGCTTGGCGTCCGCGAACGCGAAGTTGAAGTTCGTGTCGACGGCGGGCGCCTGGGCCGCGACCGTGACGTCCAGCCTCGCGGTCGCCGTCGTGCCGTGCCCGTCCGACAGCGTGTAGGCGAACGCGTCCCCGCCCGCGCTCGACGCGACGTAGGTGTAATGCCCGTCCGCCGCGATCTGAAGCGTGCCGTGCTCGCCCGCGAGCACCGTCGTGCCGGAGGCCGCGACCACGTAATCGTGGCCGCCGGCGAAGCGCACGCTCGTGACGTGCAGGATATCGCCCCTGTCGGCATCGCTGTCGTTCGCCAGCACCGTGCCGGTCGCGATCGCGTGCGCCGCGACCGAGACCGCGTCGGCAACTGCGACGGGAGCATGGTTGAGCGACGTAGAGATCGAGTCGATCGCCGCGAGCTTGGTCATGTCCGAGCCCGCCGCCTCCACTGCGGCCGCGGAGCTGCCCTGCGCCGTGTTCTGGATCGCGGCGAGCGACGACGCGTCGGCGCTCGCCGCCAGCTTGGCGTTGGAGAGCGCCGCAAGCCCGCCGATCGCGCTGGACACGTCCGCCGAGAGGCCGCTGGACTTCGCGATGCTCGTCACGGTTCCGGCCGAGGTCAGGTCGACGCTGCCGCCACTGGCCACGAACCCGGCGAGCGCCGCCGTCGCGCTGACGGCGGCTGAGCCTGCCGAGGCGCCGGCTCCCTTCAAACCGGCCGAGATCAGCGCCAACGTGTCGGCCACCGCCGCGCCAGCCTTGATAGCTGTGAGCGCGCTCGCGTCGCCCGCCGCGGCGGCGGCGACCGGATCCGTGCGCAGGAGGTCGAACGATGATGGCAGGCCGAACGCCGCCTTGGCGGCGCCGAGCGGGTCGGCCACGCCCTTGGCCGCCAGCGCGACCACCAGCGTGGTCAGCGGCGTCACCACGCTCGACCCGGCGGGCGCCGTCAGCGTGCCGGTGAAGGCGAGCCCGGTCGCGATGTCCACGCCGCCCTGGGCGACGAGCGTGCCGGAGCCGCCCACCAGCGTGAAACTGCCGCTCGCGTCCGTCGTGGCGGAGGCCTCGCCCGCATCTCGCGATCCGTTGCCGTTGGCATCGGCGAAGACTATCGCGCCGGCCAGGTAGCCATCGATCGCCTTGCCCTGCAGGATCGTCGGGGGCGTCTCGACCGGAGGCGGCGAGCTCTGAGGCGTATCCAGCGCACCCGTGTCGACGGGCGTCGGTTGAGGCTGTGAGGGTCCGACGGGCGTCGCATCGAGCGCGAGCGTCACGGCATGGTCGGCGACCGATGCGCCGCCCGCGTTGGACGCCGTGGCTTCCACCGTATAGGCGCCGTTCGCGGCCGCATTCAGGAGGCCTGGGGCAAGCGACAGACCCCAGATGCCGGCCGATACCGGCGTCGAAAGCTGGCCGAGGACATGGCCGGCCGCGTCCTTGACCGAAACCGTGACGAACGACCCGTCATCCAGATGCGACGCCGTTCCGCTGATCGCGATGGCGCGGGCGGCGTCCGAGCTGTCGATGACGTCGTCGCCCGCGATCGATCCGGTGATGAGGACGACTGGCGCCTGGACGGGTGCCTGGACGACCGGCGGAGCCGCGACCGTGAGTTGGACGGCGCTCGACACGTTGTCGGTCTCGCTGCTCTCACCGATCGCGCCGTCGTCATCCGCGATGGCGCCGACGTAGTACGTGCCCGGGGGAAGGTTCGCCGGAATCGTGAAAGGGACGGTCTCGTAGGCGTAATTCTGCCCGGCCGTATAGGCGAAGAGCGCCGGTGTGTCGTGGAGGGTGAGGCGCGTGTCGGCGGCGGTGAGGGTCGGATCGGTCGACAGGTAGACGCCCGTATGGGAGGCGGGCGCGTTCCCGGTCCCGTTATTCACCGCATAGTAGCTGATGGTGTCAGTGTCGCCCGCGGTCACGACGGCGTTCGCCAGCGTGACGTCGTTCGCGCCGTGGAAGAACGCGAGGTCCGGCGTTCCCTGACCGGATGGTGGCGTCACGACAGGCGGCGAGGCCGCGGAGACGAGAAGCGACAGGGGGCTCGTCGAGGCGTTGTTGGTCTCGTTGCTCTCCGCGACCGCGTCCGTCGCGTCGGCGATCACGGCCAGATGGTATGAGCCCGAAGCGAGGTCGGTCGGGAGCACGATGTCGAACGAGTCCGACGTCGAGTGTCCAGCCTGAATGACCGCATCGGACATCGTGGCGATCACCCGGTCTGCCGAGGTCACCTGGGCGGATGTTGAGATGTAGACCTTGGATGTCGAGATGCCGGCGTCCCCGTCGCCGACATTGTTGATCGTGTAGGCGATGTGGACCGTGCTTCCGGCCGTCGCGGCGTGCGCGCCAAGCGACGCGGATGTGACCGTCAGGTCGGGCCCGGTGGTCGTCGCGGCGCTGAACGTGATGGTTTGCGTGTCGATGGCCTGATGCGACGGATAGGTCGTGTAGCCGTCCTCCCAGGCGATCACGACATCGTCGTTGGTCAGAGCCGCGATGCTGGGGAACTGCTGCACGCCCTCGATCAGGCTGGTCGCGATGAATTCGGCGCCGGACTTGGTGCCATCCGGGTTGAAGACCTGGGCGCGGATGTCGGCGTGCGTGTCGCCGCTCGCGCCGCTGCTGTCGGTCCAGGTCACGACGAAGAGGCCGTCGGGAAGCGCCGCGACCTTCGCCAGACCCTGATCGCTCGGCGTCGTCGTGTTGACGAGGAACTGGCCGCCCACCCTCTGGCCGGTCGCGGTCATCACCTGACCGTAGACGCCGTCACCCGACGGATCCTCGCCGGCGCCGACGGTCTCGTTGCCACCGCGCAGGTCGCGCCATGTCACGACGAAGTCGCCGTTCGTCAGGCCGACGACATCTTGGAAGTCCTGGTCGTAATCGTGCTGGCTGTTGACGATGAACTCGGACCCGACCGCGTGCGCCGACGAATCGTAGATCTGCGCCAGGATTCCCGAATAGGCCGGCACGCTCCCCGAGACGTAATCCGAGCCCTGATATGTGACGACGAAGCCGCCGCCCGCGAGAGAAGCGACGACCGGATGGTAGTCGTAGGTCGGATTGCCGACATAAGCCGACGTGCTGGCCTGGAACGCAGGTCCGGCCGAGCTGCCGTCCGCGTTGTAAATGCGACCCAGGATGAGGCCAGTCGTTTGGTCGTCCAAAAGCGTCAGTGAATGGTCGTAATACTTTGCGTAATTGTAAGTGACGAGGAATCGGCCGTCACTCAGCGTCGTGACGTCCGGCGCGCCTCCCTGGAATTGAAACTTGGTCACCGGGTTGCTGATGCCCGGATCGACGACGATCTCGCTGCCTGCCCGCGTCCCGTCGGCATTGAAGATCTGGGCGTGGATCTCGGTGGACTGGTAGGTCGCGTAACCGTTGACGTAGTCGTTCTGCGACCAGGTCGCGACGAACTTTCCGTCCGCGAGTGCACTCACGCTCGCAGCGTTCCCGACACCCAGCCCGCCCGCGAAGGTCTCGATGTCGAACGGCCCGCCGACCCGAGCGCCGGCCGCCGTGAAGATCTGCCCGATATCGTGCTGCGCCGTCGTGGTGACGCCCGTCTCGTCGCTGTCGACCCACGTGACGACGTAATTGCCGTTCGACAGCGCCGTGACGTACGATTGCGACGCGTTGTGCGTGTCGGCCGTCGCCGTGTCGACATGGACCTGGCTGCCGGACAGGCGGGCCGGCGGGCCGAAGGTCACGGCCGCCGAGACGTTGTTCGCTTCGTTCGATTCCGCGACCTGCCCGTTCGCGTCGGCGATGACGCCGATATAGTGGACGCCCCGCGAAAGATCTGACGGGAGCACGATGTCGATCGTGTCGGACACGGAATTACCGGCCCCCAGCGCCGGATCGACCAGCGTCCCGATCAGCCGGTCCGAAGACGTGATGGTGGCGTCGTCGGACAGGTAGATCTTCGAGGTCGAGGCGCCGGCTGAGGCCGACCCGGCATTCTTGACCTGATAGGAGACGTTGATCGTGTCTCCCGCGCCCGCGACGCTCCTGTCGAGAAAAGTGGTCGTGACCTTCAGGTCCGTCGCCGAAACCGGGGTCGCGCCGGTGCCGGCGAGATCGAACAGATTGGCCTGGATCGTCGAGGTCCCGCCGTTCGTCTTCATGCCGACGACGGCGAATTCGCTGGTCCCGAGCTGGATCGCCGTGGGCGACTGCTCGCGATAGGCGTCGGTCAGGCTCACGGGGTTGCCCGCGAGCGGCGTGCCGGAGATCGTGCCGTCGGCCGTGAAGAACTGCGTCGTCAGGTTGAGCCCGGTGACGATCCCGGCCCTCTGGCTGGTCGCGTCATACGTGATGCCGAACCGCCCGTCCGACAAAGCCGTGATCGTGGGCGCATCGGACCCCGATAGCGTGTTGCCGACCAGGATTTCGCCGCCGAACGCATAGCCGGTCGGGTGGAAGATCTGGGCGCGGATCGGCTTTATGCTCGTGCTGCTGGCCCCGGCATCGATCCAGGATACCACTATGTCGCCATCGGCGAGCGTCGCGATCGCAGGGTCGCTCTGGATGCCGACGATCTTCGTGTTGACGGCGATGCCGCTCAGCGTGCGCGTGCCGTCGGCCGCGTAGACGTCGAGATAGATGCCGTCCTGGTCGCTCGGGGCGGTCGCGGCCGGGTTGATCTCGCGATACGCGACCGCGAAACCGCCGCCCTGCAGGGCGGTCACAGCTGCGCCAGACTTGGTGGTCGGATCGCTGGTGGAGCCGAAGCCGAACACCGCGCCGGCCGTCCCGTCTGCCCCATAGAGGCGGCCGAGACCGGCGTTGCTGTCCGTCGTCCCCGAGATCGTCGATTCGAACACCGTCACGAAGCCGCCGCCCGTGAGCTCGGCCGTATCGGGAGCGGTCTCGTTGACGCCGCTCGCGCCGACATGGATCTCGCTGCCGATCTTCGCCCCGAGGCCGTCGAAGATCTGCGTGTGGAGATCGGCCGCTCCTGCCGCCGGTCCGCGCCAACTGACGGCGAAATGCCCGTCCGCGAGCGCCGCGACGCTCGGCGTGATCTGGTCGGAGGTCGTGAGCGTACTCACCAGGAAGGACGGCGCCGCCTTACTGCCATCGGCGTTCAGCACCTGGGCGCGGATCTCGAAATGGCCGGAGGTCGTGTTGTCGCTGGACCATGCGACGACGAACTGGCCCGTCGTCAGCGTCGCGGCGCTCGGGTTGTTCTGGTGCGTGAAGGAGGGGGCCGTCTCGCCGACCAGGATCTCGCCGCCGATCCTGACAGGCAGGATCGCGGGCGGGGCGCTGTCGATGCCCAGGAGCGCACGGGTCGCGACAGCGTTGCCACCCCCCGTCGCGACGAGGCCGCCGCCGTCCTGGCTGATCAGGCCCCCGCCGTCCTGGCTGATGAGGCTGCCGCCGTCGTTGCTGACGACGCCGCCCGCGTCGTGGCTGACGATGCCGGCTGTGCCCAGGAGCCCGCCGCCGTCCTGGCTGATCAGGCCGCCGCCATCCTGGCTGATGAGATTGCCGCCGTCCTGGCTGATGAGGCCACCCGCATCGTGGCTCACGATTCCACCGGCGTCGTGGCTGACGATCCCTCCGGCGTCGTGGCTGACGATGCCGGCGCCGTTCAGGCTGAGAAGGCCCGCATTCAAAAGCGCCGTGCTTCCGGCCGACAGGACCCCGTCGACGACGCGGCCATCCGCCAGACGCTCCTGACCGGTCAGGAGATACTGGCTGCCATCCTGGAAAGTGATGCCCGTCGGCGTCTGCTGGAAGATCGTATCCGGCGCCGTGATGGTGATGCTCTTGATCGTCAGCGTCGAGTTGAGGTTCGTGTCGCCGACGTCGGCATTGCCGATCAACAGGCTATACACGCCCGACTTCGTGATGGTGAAACCTTCCGTATACGTCGAGTCGGCCGTAAAATGGCCGTTCGTGACGATGTCCGTCCTCGCCAACAATCCATATTGGGTCGTCGCCGTGGGCGATCCCAGGATTGCGAACGCGAAATCGTTGGCCCGCGCCTCGCCGAACGTCGTTCGAGCAATGCTCGTCGCTTCCGTCGAATTGTAATTGTACGTGACCGTCAGCGTCGTTCCCGGCACGAGGCTTATGTTGTTGAAGAGAGCGGTGGTCAGCGTCGTCGGGAAGCTGCCCCCGAGGGCGGCGACCAGCGTGAGCGTCTGACCCAGCGGAAAGGCGATATTCGGGGCCGTGTCGAACGGCGTATAGGAAATGTTGTCGTAGAATCCGCCGCCGGTCGAGAGATGCAGCCCGCTGGAATCGAGCGAATTCAGACCCGTGCTGTTCTCAGCCTTCGTGACGATGTTGGTCGAGAGAGCGATCGGCAGAGTGTAGATCGTCATGAGTTCGGCCCCACGCGACGCGCCCAAGCACGTCGGACTCCTTTGTTCTCTCAATCCGTGGTTTGGAGAACGCGGAGCTGATAGCTAGGAGCATAGTTCCGCCCGCGGGCGTGAAAACAGCGTGACACGGCCGTGAAAACAATTTTTACTGACGCTTGAGAATTCCTGAGAGCGTCCAAGCCGTCGTGTGTCGCGCGAGCGCGATTGCGTAATCGGCGCTTATCGGAACATCGTGGCGGCACGCCGAACATGTGTCCAGGGGCCGTCGCGTCGCCGACCAATCCGGCCGCACTGCACAGCCCTTTTCGTCCTCTCAGGCTCCATACGGCGGGCTCGAGCCGTATTGTAGATGTGCTTGTGCAAGCACCGCGAGGCCTCCGGGGCTACTGTCATCGGTCCGGGCTGCCGCAGTAACCGTACGTTGAAGTCGCAGCGCCATGCGGCTGGACTTCTCCTCTGAAGTCATTCAGTCGTGCCCGCGACATGATCGTCTTGGAACGATGACGGCTTGCGACGTACGACAGCGGGCCTGATCGGAGTCGCGATGGAGCAGCAGGCTACGGATAGCGCTGTAGATCGAGCCTGGCCCTCCAGGAGGCCGTTTCGCTTGTGCACGTTTGGCCGGTTCAGCTTGGTCCGAGACGGCCGGGAGCTGGATCTTCCGCCGGGCAAGCTGTCCGGCCTTCTCGTGTATCTCGCCACCTATCAGGCGGTTCCCCAACCGCGCGACCGGCTGATGTCGCTCCTCTGGGGAACGCATTTCAGCCTTCAGGCGCGTCAAAACCTGCGCAAGGCGCTGTCGCGGTTGCGGCACATTCTCGGCGACGACGTTCTGCTGGCCAACGATTCCACAGTGAGGCTGCGGCCCGGCGCGATCGACCTCGACACCTCGGCGTTCGAGCAGATGGTGGCGACGGGGAGCGACGACGACGTCGAGGCAGCGCTCCCGCTCTACGCGGGAGAGTTTCTAGCTGATCTCTCGATCGAGCAGACGCCATGGGTCGAGTGGCTCAGCATGCGTCGCAAGCAGCTCAAGAGCCTCGCCGTCGATGGGCTCGCGAGGAGCGGCGCGGCCGCGTTGCGCAACGGCCTATTAGCTAAAGCGGTCGAAGCCGCGATGCGGGCCATCGCGCTGGACCCGTTACGCGAGGATGCTCATCGTGTGCTGATCCGAGCGCTGTCGGATAGCGGACGGCGGACCGATGCGCTTCGCGCTTACCGCGACTTGCAGGAGCGGCTCAGGCGCGAGTTGGACGTGGAGCCCGACGCGACCACCCAGGCAGTCGCGGAGGCAGTACGGCAGACCGGTTCCGCGTCAATCCCGCCGCCGGGCGCATCGTCGGCGACACGCTCGCTGCCGACGGGCGAGCCCGTCGCGTCCGGTGAAGCGCCGCGTCTCGCCCTGCCCGACGGTCCGTCCATCGCGGTGCTGCCCTTCGAGAATGTCGGCGGCGACGCCGCCCAGGATTACTTCGCCGACGGCCTCGCGGAGGACCTGATCGCGGCGCTGTCGCGGCTGAGATGGCTGTTCGTCATCTCGCGCCGGTCGTCCTTCACCTTCAAGGGCCGCGACGTCGATGCGCGCAGGATCGGACGGGAACTCGGCGTCCGATACGTGTTCGAGGGGCGTATCCGCATCGATGCGGACCGCGTCCGGGTCGCGACGCAGCTCATCGACGCCGAGACGGGGCTCAGCATCCTGGCCCATCGGGTCGAGCACGAGCTGTCGGGCATCTTCGCCCTCCAGGATGAACTCGTGGAGCGGATCGCCGCCGCCATCGAGCCCGGCATCCGCCACGTCGAGATCGAGCGCGCCAAGGCGAAGCCTACCGCCAGCATGGGCGCCTACGATGTCTACCTTCGCGCGCTCCCGGAGATCTACAAGCTGCGCGAAGATCGTTTCGCCCAGGCGGTCGCGCTGCTGCGTGAGGCGGTGGCGCTGGATCCCGAATATTCCGAGGCACTCGCGACGCTCGCTGATTGCCGGGTCAGGCAATGGTCGAACGGCTGGCTGCCGACCCGGGACGGCGCCGATGTCCAGATCGAGGGCGTCGAGCTCGCCCAGCGCGCCGTGGTCGCCGACCCGCGCAACGGGTTGGCGCTCGCCGTGCTCGCCTACGCGCTCGTGGTGTGCCAGGGCCGGTTCGATGAGGCGCTCGAGTTGGTGGAGCGCGCCACCCTCCTTCAACCGAGCTCCGATTATGTGCTGGCGCTCTGCGGCCAAGTGGTGGTCAACGCCGGTCAATCCGATCGCGCTATCGAGTTCTACAACAAGGCGCGGCGCCTTAATCCCGTCGACGCCCGCGCTCATGTGACCTTGAACGGGATCGCGATGGCCCATTTCCATGCCGGCCATTTCGAAGACGCCGAGCACTGGGCGCGGCTGGCCTTGGCCGAGCGACCGGACTGGAACGTCGCACGCCGCTACCGCGCCGCCGCTCTCGCCAATATGGGACGAGTAACAGAGGCGCGCGGCGTGATCGCCGAACTGCGCCGCACCCAGCCGAACGCCAGCCTCTCTCGCTCGCGGATGAGCAATTTCCGATTTGCTTACATGTACGACCAATATATTGGCGGGCTGCGTCTCGCAGGCCTGCCGGAAGATCTTGAGATGTCCTCGCGTGTAGCGCCTTGAGTTCTTCGGCGCTAGCGAATATCAAGTTATGATATCGCGATAACGCTTTTTAAGCGCGACATAGCCTGCATGACGTTTGCATATCGATGACCTACTCAAAGATTGAGAGGCTTCTGAATATCTGGCAGAATTCGATTCCATATCTTATGTCTTAGCTGAGGCTCTTCTCTGCACCTTCAGATAGGACGCGACGCTGGCGATCCACATCGCCAGAAAGATCGGTGACCGGAACGGCGCGAGCGCAGCGGGCGTCGCGTGCGCGTCCGCCCGATCCGTCGAGACATCGCGACGGGATACGGACGCCGTCACCGTCCCGCCGATCGCTCAGGGGCGGCACTTTCGATCCGCAAGGCACCGCTCCGGCTGACGCTGCCTCCGGGCGATGGCAATCCGACGTCGGGCAGCGAACGCGCGCCGTCCGGCTGGGTTGCGCCCCGTGCGATCAAAGGTATGGCAAGAGCAGGCGAACGCCTGCGTCGCGCAGCCGGACAGGCAGCGAACGGCCTGCCAGATCGTCGGCCGTCAGCCGGACCTTCATCCTCGATCGCATGAAGGTCGTGAGCCGGTCCGCCAACTCGGAATCGTAGATCTCGACGTTGAGCTCGAAGTTCAGACGGAAGCTGCGCATGTCGCAGTTGGCGCTGCCGACGAAGCACCACCTGTCGTCGACCACCATCAGCTTCGTGTGATCGAAGGGCGGCTCGTCGAGCCAGATCCTGACACCCCGGTCGAGAAGCGGATCGACATGGGCCCGCGTGGCCCAGTCGACGAAGCGGTGATTGCTCCGCGTCGGGACGATCAGGTCGACCCGGATTCCCCGGATGGCGGCCGTCGCCATGGCGGTGACCAGCCGGTCGCCCGGGAGGAAATAGGGCGTCATCAGGCAGACCGACCGGTGAGAGCAGGCCAGCGCTTCCAGGATCACGAATTCGATCTTCTCGATGTCCTCGTCGGGTCCCGACGGCACCATACGGGCGATGGCGCCACCGGTCCCGGGTGTCTGCGCGAACCAGTCCGGCCCGAGTTCCTCGCCCGTCACGAACGACCAGTCCCGACCGAAATCGGCCACGAGACTTCGCGCGACGGGACCGTCGATCCTGAAATGCGTATCGAGAACCGGCGTGAGGGGACGACCGCTCTGGACGTCCTCGTCCGCGATATTCATCCCGCCCAGGAAAGCCGTCCGGGCGTCCACGACGAGAAGCTTCTTGTGGCTGCGCAGGTTCAGGAACGGCATGCGCCAGGGAAGGGCCGAGTGCATGAAGCGGCCGACAGGAACATTCTCCCGGCGGAGCGCGCCGGACGCGCCGGGCAGGAAATACCCGCTCCCGATGCCGTCGACGATCACGCGAACGTCGACCCCGCGTCGCTTCGCGGCCGCGAGGGCCGCGATGAAGGTCGTGCCGATCCGATCGACCCTCATGATGTAGGTCGAGAGACCGATCGTGGCGGTGGCGCCCGCGATCGCCTCCAGCATCGCCGGATAGGCTTCGTCGCCGTTCCGGAGCATGTCGACGCGGTGACCCGACATCACGCGCTCCCCGGTGATATGGCGCGCGGCCTGCTCCAGCAGGGCGAGCTGCGGCGAGAGGTCGATGGCGTCGTCGGGTCCGCTCTCCGGCTCGCCGGGAGATGCCGGGCGAGCTTGGCGTGCGCGTCGCCTGACGCGTGAGATGCCGAGAAGGTAGTAGAGGCCGGCGCCGATCACCGGCGAGAACCAGGCGAGGCCGATCCAGCCGATGGAGGCCGCGATGTCGCGCTTGCGCAGCAGCACGTGCCCCGTCACGACCATCGCGAGCGGGACGCCGACGACCGCCACGAGATCAGGTCGGACGACTCCCCAGATCCATCCGAAAATCTGAGCGTCTTCTCGGATCAACGTCGCGCACCCGGCTCAAGCCGGCGTGTCGTAGCCGAGCGCCCGTCGCGTGTCTCCGTCCGATCGGCACCACGGGAGCGAGACCCGCCGTTCACGGGAACGGACTGCCCGGGTGGACGGAGCCGACAGTCATGGGAGCGGGTCGAACGGTTGCGTTCGGTTCTCCCGTCGCGCCGAGGCGCCGGTCGCCGCCGAGGCCGACACGCGGCGGGATCAATCAGCCGACCAGCTGATACTTCGCGAAGCCGTCCGGTCCATCGCCGAGCTGCTTGACGGCCACGCTGCTCGGCTTGTGAGCCTCGGCAGCGGGGCCTGTCAGGAATGTCGCGACCACGGGCGCGCTCGGCACCTTGACCGACCACGATCCATCGGGTTTTGGCGACACCGTCCTGGTCTCGACGACGTAGCGCATGATGACGTCGCGCGTGAGATCGGGCGCGTCGATGACGACCGTCGAACCATCGTTGCCGGGGAAGCGCCCTCCGCCGGAAGCCCGGTAATTGTTGGTCGCCACGACGAAGGCCTGATCGTCCCCGACCGGCCTGCCCTCATGGGTGAGATCGACGATCCGGATCGCGGACTCGTCGAGGAGCTTGCCCTCGGGGTCGAAGCGCGACGGCCGGGTCGGGTCGATGCGGTAACGCAATCCGGCGATCACGTCGAAGTTGAAGGCCGGGAACTTCGGATCGAACAGCTCCTGCTCGCCTGATCTCGCAGGGTCGAGCCGGTTGAAGATGCCGGCTGAGCGCTCCAGCCAGCCCTTGAGCTGCGCGCCCGTGACCCGCACCACCTTGACCGTGTTGGCGTAGACGTAGATGTCCGCCAGGTCCTTGATGGCCAGCGGGCCGGGCCTGATGTCGGTGTAATAGGTCGGCCCACTCCGGCCCCCCGATTTGAACGGCGCCGCGGCCGAGAGCAATGGCAGACCCTCGTGTGGAGTCCCCTTGAGCAGCGGCGCCACGTACCAGAGCTGCGCGTCGTTGACGGTCCTGACCGACGCGTCGTCCGACACGAGCGAGAAGTAGGACGCGATCGGAACCGCTGTCGCGCCGACCGGCTCGCGCACGTAGCGCAGGGTCGCCTCGTGCTCGGGCCTGGCCGCCGCCAGGACGGCCGCCTCTGCCGCGACCCTCGGCACGACCTTGCGATCGACACGGTCATAGATCGGCCGCGCCTCGCAGGCGAAGCCGGTGATCGTCCAGACAGAGCCGGTGCGGGTCAGGTCGAGGTCGATGACGCCGAGATGCGAGCCCCAGAACCCCGCCATGACGGCCGGCTTTCCGTGGAGCGTGCCCTTGACGTCGTCGACGCCGTCGATGCCCGTGAAGTCTTTCGGCCCGGGAAACACCAGATGCTGGTGCCCGATCAGGATCACGTCGATGCCGTCGACGGCCGCGAGGTGGAGGGCGGCGTTCTCCTCTCCGCCCCGGCGCTCCCCGCCCGCGATGCCGGAATGGCAGAGCGCGACCACGAGATCGACATGGCGGTCCCGCAGGGCCGGAACGTGCTTTCGGGCCGCGTCGACGATGTCGAGCGTGCGGACCTTGCCCTCCAGGTTCTGCTTGTCCCATTGCATGACCTGCGGCGGCACGAAGCCGATCACGCCGATCCGCAGCGCCTGCACCGCGCCCGCATCATCCATGAAGTCGCGCTCGAGGACGACCCAGGGCTGCAGAAGGGTCGTGCCGTCGGGCCGCTCGAGGTTGCAGGAGACGAACGGGAACCGCGCCTTCGACAGGGCGGTCGCGAGATAGTCGAGGCCGTAATTGAACTCGTGATTGCCGAGAGTCGAGCAATCGTACGGCAGCGTGTTCATGGCGGCGATCAGCGGATGCGTGTCCCCGTCCCTCAGCCCGTGCCTGTAGGCCATGAAGTCGCCGAGCGGCGAGCCCTGGATCAGGTCGCCGTTGTCGAAGACGAGCGTGTTCCTCGCCTCGGCCCTGGCGGCCTGAAGCAGGGTCGCGGTCTTGGCCAGACCGACCGTGTCGTCCGGCGCGTCGCGATAGTAATCGTACGGGACGACGTTCACGTGGAGGTCGGTGGTCTCCAGGATGCGCAAGGTCAGGCGTGTGCTCTCCGCCGCCGACGCGGTCGCGGCGAGCGCGGCCGTCGCGGCTCCGGACTGGAGGGCAAGACGTCGGGTGATGGGCGGCATCGGGCTGTCTCCACTCACGCACCGACGGGGTGGTACCGGGTCAGGCGATCCGCCGATACGTCGCGGGCTTGCGGTGTCCGATCACGTGAAGGACGCGTAACGGCGCGTGAAGCGCTCGATGGTCAGACCGCCGGCCAGCAGCACGACCGCGAGCACCAGCACGTAGCGCTTGTCCAATGTGTGCTGTCCATAGCCCTCGTAATAGGCCGATCGAAACCATTCGACGGCTTGCAGAAGCGGGTTCCAAACAAGTATGTCGCGCGCCTTCTCTGGAAGGTACTCCGGCACGAAGATGATGCCGGACGCCAGGTACGTGAGGATCATCACCAGGATGTAGACGATCATCCAGACGCGCATGAAGATCTGGATGACCGAGTTGACGATCCCGACGCTGATACTCAGGAAAAGCGTCGCGGCGAGCGCCGACACCGCCGTCTCCGGGTAGCGGGGCACGATGTCGACCCCGAGACCGTACATGATGGCGGCAAAGATCAGCACGACCGCGAAGCCCGTTACAGTTTCGAGAATCGCGCGCGACAAGATGACATCCGTCGTCGTCACGATCGGGAAATTGAGGAGAGGCGCATTGATCATGAGCGCCAGCATCATCTGACGCGACGGATAGTTGAACAGCACGAACGGCACCAAGCCCGTCGCGAAGAACAACGGTGCGCTTTGACCGATCGGAGCAGCCCGCCCGGCGAGCGAGTAGATGATCAGAAGCACGCCCATATGGGTCAGCGGCCACGCCACCGCGATCAGGTAATTGGCGGACCGCCCGCCGAAGCGGGTCTGAACGTCACGGAGCATCAGAGCGCCCATGACCCTCGCCTGAATGAGGAGAAGCCGTCTCAAGATGTGCTGGTCCCGCTCGAGCGATCGAACGCTCACGTCGTACGCGATCCAGGTATAGCACGTCGGGCTGGCCGTCGGCCAAGCCCTGGTCCGATGCGCGGAGCGCGTGAGTCCCGCGAGACGCGATGTCCGCCGGACATGCGCGACATGCGGTCTCGTCGACCTCGGCCACATGTCGAGAACGACCGGTTCGCCGACCCACTCGCGCGAGAACGGCTGGCTCGTACCTCCTGCGGGTCCGAGACTTACAGCCAGCGTTTCCAGCGGAAGAAGAAGTACGGCATGACGGCCGCGACCACCATCAGCACCAGCGCCAGCGGATAGCCGAGCGTCGTCTCGAGCTCGGGCATGTGCTTGAAGTTCATGCCGTAGATCGACGCGATGAGGGTCGGAGGCATGAACACCACCGCCATCACCGAGAACAGCTTGATGATGTTGTTCTGCTCGAGGTTGACGAGCCCGAGCGAGGCGTCGAGCAGGAACTGGATCTTGTTCGCCTGGAAGGTCGCGTGTTCCTCCAGGGACTGGAGGTCGCGCAGCGTCGTGCGCATCTGGTCGCGCAGATCCTTGTCGACTTTGGCCGCGCGAAGGCTCGCGGTGAGGAAGAGCAGCGTGCGCTCGATCGACACGAGGCTCTCGCGCTGCTTCGAGATGAGGTCGCCCCAGCGCCCGAGTCCGCGCAGCTGGTCCTGGTACTCGGCGTTGCGGGTGCCGGGGTCGGTCTTCGGCGAGAAGACCGCGCGGGAGAGCGCGTCGATCCGCTCGCCCGCGAGCTGGAGCACGTCGGCCGCCCGGTCCATGATGGTCTCGATCAGCCCCGCCAGCACCTCGTCGCCGCTGCGCCCGAGGCCGGAGACGCGCGTCGCCTTCTGGAGGAACATGGAGAAGGCGCGCGGGTGCTCGTAGCGCACCGTGATGAGCGTCTGGCCCTTGATGATGAAGGTCACGGGCGCCAGGATCGGCTCGTCCTCGTCGGCCTTGCACAGGAGCCGGGTCGTCAGATAGCGCGCGCCGTGCTCGGCATAGAGCAGTTCGGAGGGCTCGATGTCCTGCTGGTCCTCGCGCGTCGGCACCTCGATCCCGAGGAAGCGCTCGACCTTCTGGTCCTCCTCGCGGCTGGGCTGGACGAGATCGACCCACAGCGCCCCCGCCGGCAGGGGTTCGGCCGCCCCGATGACGAGCTTCTCGATCAGAGGTCCCGCGGAGGGGTCGCGGGCAGGCTGGTAGACGACGATCATCGTCGAGTTCCGTGAATGTCAACTCGCCAACGCGAGCGCCGCATCGTCGACGAAGCCCGCCCCGATCATCACGCTGTCGGCGAGCCCGCGGGCCGCCGTCGCGAGGTTCTCGGCGAAGAACCGCGCGAGCACGACCCGTCCGGGCTGGGCGGGATCGTTGTCGCCCTGCGCCATCGCGGCCGAAGCCGCGACCGCCATCCGGGCGAGCGCGGTGCCGCCACGCACGAGGCCGAACAGGCGCAGGTAGGGCGTCGCGCCCGCGAGCGCCGCCTCCGTGTTCTCCGACGCCATCGCGTCGAGGAGGAAGCTCGTCGCCCGGTCGAGGCTCTCGATCGCGTCGCGCAGGCAGGGTCCCGCGAGGCCGAGGTCGCGCGAGGTTTGCACGAGGTCGCGCGAGGTCGCGCGCATATCGGCGATCTCGCGACGCACGACCTCGCCCCCGCGGAGCGGCAGCTTGCGGGTCACGAGGTCGATCGCCTGGATGCCGTTCGTGCCCTCGTAGATCGCGAGGATGCGCGCGTCGCGCAGGTGCTGCGCGGCGCCCGTCTCCTCGACGAACCCCATGCCGCCATGGACCTGGATCCCGATCGACGCGACTTCGATCCCGATATCGGTCGAGAAGGCCTTCGCGACCGGCGTCAGCAGGGAGGCACGATCCGCCGCCCGGCGGCGCGCCGACTCGTCCGGCGCGAGGCGCGCCCGGTCGAGCTCGGATGCGGTCAGGTAGCAGATCGCGCGCGACGCGGCGGTCAGCGCCTTCATGGTGAGGAGGTTGCGCTGGACGTCCGGGTGGTCGAGGATCGCGCTCATGTCGGCGCCGATCGAGCCCTTGGCCCGGCCCTGTCGACGCTCTCGCGCGTAGCCGAGCGCCGCCTGATAGGCGCGCTCCGCGATGGCCACCCCCTGGAGGCCTACGTTGAGGCGCGCATTGTTCATCATCGTGAACATGCAGGCGAGCCCGCGGTTCTCCTCGCCGATGAGCCAGCCGGTCGCGCCGCCGCCGTCCCCGTAGGTCATCGTGCAGGTGGGCGAGCCGTGGATGCCGAGCTTGTGCTCGATCCCGGCGCAGCGCAGGTCGTTGCGGGTCCCGTCCGGCAGGACTTTCGGGACGAGGAAGAGCGAGATGCCGCGCGTGCCGGCGGGCGCGTCCGGCAGCCGCGCGAGGACCAGGTGGACGATGTTGTCGGTGAGGTCGTGCTCTCCGTAGGTGATGTAGATCTTGGTGCCGGTGATCCGATAGCTGCCGTCGCCCGCGGGCTCGGCGCGGCTGCGGAGCGCCGCCAGATCCGACCCGGCCTGCGGCTCCGTCAGGTTCATGGTGCCGGTCCACTCGCCCGAGACGAGCTTGGCGAGATAGCGCGCCTTCAGCTCCTCCGAGCCGTGCTTGTCCAGCGCCTCGACGGCACCGACGGTCAGGAGCGGCCCGAGCCCGAACGCCATCGCGGCCGAGTTCCACATCTCCGAACAGGGCGCGGCGACGAGGGTCGGCAGCCCCTGCCCGCCATACTCGACGGGACCTGGCAGCGCGTTCCAGCCGGCCTCCGTCCAGGCACGGTATGCGTCCTTCCAGCCGGGCGGCATGGTGACGGCGCCGTCCGCGAGCGGGGTGCCGTGCGTGTCGCCGACCCGGTTCAGCGGCGCGATCACGTCGCCCGCGAACTTCGCGGCCTCCTCCAGCACCGTCTCGACGAGGTCGGCCGAGAGGTCGCCGTAGAGGCCGGCCGCGATCGAGCGGTCGAGACCCGCGACGTGGCGCATCGTGAATGCCATGTCGGCGACGGGCGCGCGATAGGCCATGGCTCGTATCTCCGGTCATTGACGGTCTTGTCGTGCCGGCCTAGCGCCAGGGACCGTAGAGGATCAATGTGACGTGACATCCGCCCCGTCAACGGCGCGCAAGGTCGAGCGCAAGACCGAGCGGCTGGCCGCCGACACGGCCGGTATCGCGCGCGCCGCCGCCGTCCTTCGCGACGGCGGGCTCGCGGCCTTCCCGACCGAGACGGTGTACGGGCTCGGCGCCGACGCGACGGATGCGCGGGTAGTAGCTGCCCTCTACGCCGCGAAGGGGCGGCCGAGCTTCAACCCGCTGATCGCGCACGTGAGCGACATCGAGGCGGCCCGGCGCGAGGGCGCCTTCGAGGACGCGGCGCGCGCGCTCGCCGCCGCGTTCTGGCCCGGACCGCTGACGCTCGTCGTGCACGTCGCGCCGACCTCTCGCGTCTGCGACCTCGCGCGGGCGGGCCTCGACACGGTCGCGCTGCGGGTGCCGTCCCACCCGGTCGCCCGGGCGCTGCTCGCCGCCGCCGGGTGCCCGGTCGTGGCGCCATCGGCGAACCGGTCGGGGCGCGTCAGCCCGACCAAGGCCGCACACGTGATCGACGATCTCGACGGGCTCATCGACGCGGTCCTCGACGGCGGCCCGACCGCGATCGGGGTCGAGTCGACCATCGTCGCGTGCCTCGGCGGCGAGTCCCGCCTGCTGCGGCCGGGCGGCGTGCCGCGCGACGCGATCGAGCGCCTGCTGGGCCGGACGCTCGCGGCGGGCGATCAGGCGGCCTCGGCCCCGATCGCGCCCGGCGCGCTGGCGTCGCATTACGCGCCCCGCGCGCTCGTGCGGCTGAATGCCGGGCATGTCAGGCCGGGCGAGGCGGCCCTGCTCTTCGGTCCCGGCCTGCCGGGATCGTCCGATGCCGTCGCGATGCTGAACCTCAGCCCGGCGGGCGATCTCGGGGAGACGGCCGCAAACCTCTTCGGCCACCTGCGCCGGCTCGACGCGTCCGGCGCCTCGACCATCGCGGTCGCGCCCATCCCGGACAGCGGCCTCGGCGAGGCGATCAACGACCGGCTGCGACGCGCGGCGGCCGAACGTGCGTGACGGTCAGGTCCTCTCGCGCAGCTTCCGGGCGTCGAGTTCGCGCGCGTCACGGTCGATGAGACGGAAGCCGCCATAGACCATCGCGGCCAGGATCAGCGGCAGTCCCAGAAAGACATACCACGTCAGGATCGTCATGCGCGCAGCCTTCCGAGCAGAACGTAGACCGCAAGATGTAGCGCAATGCCCACGAATAGCCAGACCACGCTGACAAGCACGGCCGTCTCACGAGCGTCGCGAGATACTTCGTACGTTCGTTATGGATCAGGCTCATCGTGGGACATGGTCGCGGCGAGTTGGCCATATCGTCAAGGGCGAATGCTCATCGAGCAGAGCCCGATACGCTATCGACGAAACACATGGGATCGTTCAACCGTTACATTCGCCCGAGCTCGTCAGGAACAGCCCATGCGCGTCGTCATCGTCCTTCTCGCCATCGTGGGCGGGATCATCCTCGTCGGAATGACGATCGCCCCGCAGCAGCCGGTCGTGCGCGACTGGTACATCGCGCAGGCCTGCCCCTATCTCGACATGGCGAGCACCGACATCTGCGCGCCCGTGCGCCGGGCCGCGGAGGGCAAGACGCTCTGAGGCACGCGAGGCATGTTCAGCCCGTGACGCAGCCGATCAGCACGAGCACGATGCCGAGGACCGAGACGAGCCAGACGAGCGTGCGGATCACCGGGATGCCGGCCGCGTAGAGCGGCAGGAACACGACGCGGCCCCAGAAATAGAGCTGCGCCCCCCAGACCGTGTAGCCGTTGTGGCGGTCGAGGACGGCCGAGATCAGGATGGCGGCGGCCGCGAACGGGAAGGTCTCGAGCAGGTTCTTCGACGCGCGCTCGAAGCGGCCGCCGAGCAGGGAGGGCTGCTTCGGGGGCGGAGTGTCGCGCGGGCTCATCCCGTAGCCGAGCCCGTTCGTGGCCGTGAAGAACTGGGCGGCGATCACGATCTGCGCGAGCCCGAGCACGATCGTCCAGGCGAGCAGCGTGAGTTCGATCGGCATGTGAGTCTACCTTATCGGGCGTCAACGGTAACGGGAGTCGCCGTTCCGATAGATCAGGTCGTGGGAAGCGTATTGATCGCGTTATCGATGATCTGGCGTGCGTAGCTCAGGACGTAATCGCGAAGCTCGTCCCGGAGAACCGGGTCGTCCGAATCGATCTGGGCATGAGCGACCGAGTTCTCGAGCATGCTGAGCAGAGCCGTATGAAGATCGGCTTGAGGAGCCAGCTGGTTCAAGGCATTCACGACGAACTTCAACACGTATTCCTGCGCACTGACGCGCGCTTGAAGTCTGAGGAAGGGATCGCGTTCAAGCATCGATCGAGCCGACTGCGAAGAAGTGAGAGCTTCGAAGCGTCTTTTTCCACGTTCCAGCCGCATCGACGCATCCGATGGAGGTCACGTCGATCGGTCCGGTGACGACGTTGTCCGCACGCACGACAACAACCGGCCGTCCCCCAACATGCGGGACCGCTCGTGCGAACCAATCATCCGTCATCTCCGGCGCGTCGTCGTACTCCCACGGCTGGACTTCATGAAGATCCAGCCGTGCCAAGTCGCTTCCCAATGTTCTTCTGCTCTCGATCATTGGCTTTCCTCATCGAGATGACATGGCGCGCATCGTCCCGCTCGGTCCAAACGATGACCACCAGCCGCGATGCGAGATAACCGTAACTGACGACTCTGACTTCACCATAATCGTATCGGTCGTCGGGCAAATCCAGGGTGAGCCCGGCGAACACGTCGACGGCGTCATCGAAATCGAGGCCGCGCTCCTGCAGCGTCCAATCCCGCTTGGGCGGATCCCAGGTAATACGCACGGCCGCATCTTGGTCGAGAGTGCTATCCGGTCAAGACGTTCGGCATGTCATCATGCCCTGGGGCGCCTGTGCCGCGCCAGCCCGCGATCCGGCCTCCCGGGCGCATTTGGCGCGGTGGGCGCCGCGGTTCACGACGCCGAGATTGGGCGTCCCCCAATGCGCGAGGAGCTCGGGCCAGGGCCGGTCGCGGCGCTCGCGCCAGACCTCGAAGAGCGGCACGCGGTGGTCGACCTCGGCCCCCTTCAGGAGCCGCGTCCCGGTCTCGGCGCAGCGCCGCGCCTGTCGCCGCTTCAGGGGCTGGATGAACTCGGTCGGGTCGCACCAGAGCTTCCAGGCCGTCACGCAGGCGGAGTGCCAGCGCGCGTTGCGGTTCGGCGCCTCGCGCGGCTTCAGCGGGCGGTGCAAGCCGAGCCGGTAGACGGGCTGGCCGCACACGCAGCAATGGCCGGGGCCGCGCGAGAAGGCGGCTTCGCGGTAAGGTGCCGGCGGCAGCCGGAAGGTGCCGGCGAGCCCGCTCTCGCGGTCCTGCCCGAGCCGCCACGTCCAGCCCTCCGGCGAGCCGCTCCGGGCCGCGAGCGCCCGCGCCAGACGGTCGGCGCGCAGCGGGTGGAGACGCCAGTAGCTCTCGACGGCGCGGCGCGGCGTCGGCGGCACGAAGGGCCGCGCGAGCGCGTGCGTCAGGATCGCGGCCGGGAAGGCGTCGGGCAACGCCCGCTCGAGCCGCGCCCGCGACCCCCTGTTCCGCTCGTCGCGCCACGCGCTCATCGCTAGAACCCGCTCGAATCAGCCCCGGCCGAGCATAGCGCCGATCGGTGTCGCGTCCGTTGCCGGATCGGGCATGCGGACGAGCACGGTCGCGGAGGCCGCGACGATCAGCACGAGGCCCGCGAGGTCGGCCAACGTCGGATGCTCGCCCAAGAGCGCCATCGCGCCCACGACACCGACAGCAGGCACGAGCAGCGACCCGATCGACGCGATGCCGGCAGGCAGCCGCGACAGGATCGTGAACCAGAGCGAGGTCGCGACGGCCTGCGCGAG
>CAXUHE010000005.1:0-9577 GCA_964250725.1 uncultured Enterovirga sp.
ATCGTTGCCGATGCGACCCTCGTTACCTGACTCGCTCAGTTCTCACACAGCCTGCGGGAGGCCGGGCTTTCTCCGTTAAACAGAGCCGCGCCAAGCGGCCCCGAGTTCAGATCAGCGACACTCGCGAGTCTCTCGCGTGACCATCCGGCCTGAATCGTCCCGCTCGCGAACGGTCACCACGCGGCACCCTGTGCTGCCAGTCGCGATGTCGCGATCACCACGATAGTCGCTGCGGCTGGAGCGCCTGTCGTAGTCGCGGTCGCGGCGAACGTCTTCCCGGTCGTAATCGCGCTCGCGCTGGCGGTTGGATCGCAGGTCGATGCTGGGACCGTTGGGTCCGATATCGACGGTCTGGGCCTGAACGGCAGTGGCAGCGAGGACGGTAGCGGCCGCGAAGGCGAGAGCTGTCGCTCTGATCATGATCGTCTCCATGTGTTTCGTCGAGACCTCAACGTGAGAGCTTGGCTGTGGTTCCAGATCAGTCGAGATGTCGATTCCAGAGGTGGCGGATGGATTGGCAGGAATCGAGGGTCCGACCCGCCTTCATCTTGAAGTGACGATCAACGACTTCGTCAGGAGCGATGAGCGACCTCCAGGGTGAGCGCAATACGTCCGACATCCTGGCTCGGGACGAGGGACGGATCCGATTGATCCGGCGATGCTGCTCCACATGCGAGCTCTCCACTGTGACGTGCGTCCCGATTGGCCGAACAGGTCGCATCAGGGCCACCGCTCACCCGCGCGAGCGCGATCGCGGCTGGCGGAGCCGAACTTTGTTCCCGCTGGTCCGTTGGTGCGGTTCAAACGGGAGATGAATGATGGACACGGATCGCGTAGCGGGTGCGGCCCGCAAGGTCGGCGGCAAGGTCGAGAGCGCCGTCGGCGACCTTTCGGGCGATTCCAAGCTGCAGGGGGACGGTTTCGTCGACCAGGCGCTTGGGACCGTGCAGAACGTCGCCGGCCAGGCTCGCGACACGCTTCGCGATGTGGCCGGCCAGGCGGGCGGAATCGCGCAGGACGCGCTGGCCCGGGGCCGCGACGCTCTGCCGGATAGCGCACACAAGGCCTACCAGGACGGCCGAGCCGTCGTGTCCGATCAAGTCCGCGAGTCGCCGCTCAATGCTCTCCTGATCGCCGGTGCAGCGGGTTACGCGATCGCGTGGCTGATCCACGGCCGCAAGTAGGCCGATCTCCGCCGACGAGCACTCATCCGTTCGTCCCCCTTCACGGACGGATGGATCTCCACTATATCGAGTGTGTCGGGGCAACCCGGCTATGATCGTAGAGGCAGAGTGGAATAAGCGTTCAGGACGCGGGTTCAAATCCCGCCGCCTCCACCACGAGCGCATCTTCGGTGCTCTGGTGATGGGGGCGACATGGGTTCGACTGGGCGCGGTAAAGGCTAGGCTGCGATTAGGCTGAGCTACGGCCTCAATAGTGCAAAATCACAAATGCCAACGACAACGTTGACATGGGTGCGGTTCGCCTCGCGGCGTAACCATCCGGGGCTCGGGAAAGCCTAGCAACAGAAACGGCGCCTCCGGGCGCCGTTCCCATTTCGGGCATCTCGAGGTGCCGCAACATGCCTCAGCGCTTCTTCTTGCGCTCCTTGCGGGCGGCGTAGCGTGCGTCGCGCTCGGCCTTGCGCTGGATCTCCTTGTCGATCTCGTCCTGCTTGCGGCGCTCCTCCGCCAGAAGCTCGGCCTCGATGCGCGCCTCCTCCTCGAGCCGCAACTGTTCGAGGCGCGCCGCCTCGTCGATCTTGCGCTGGCGCTCGCGCTCCGCCTGTCGCGCCTCGCGGGCCTCGGCGATCGCCTGCCGCTCCTTCTGGCGCTCGATCATCACCGGATCGTCGGGCTTCGGCCGGGCCGCGAACTTGGCCAGCAGCTCTTCCTTCGCCTTCGCCGAATTCGCCGCGCGATCTGCGAAGCTCCTGTTGTCGAACTTCCCCATCAACCTGTCTCGTCAAGCAAATGCCCGGGTAGCCGGGCCGTCATGGTGGCCGCCGATCGCCCGAAGGACGGATCGCGCGGGTTGGAAACGGCCCGATCCGGTGCGGAACCTGTGAGGTTACGATCGAGACCGTGAGCCGACGTGGCGAAGATGGTGCTGGCGGCGAGGATTGAACTCGCGACCTCTCCATTACCAATGGAGTGCTCTACCACTGAGCTACGCCAGCACTGGCGAGCCGGTGCATAGAGGATGGACCGTGCGGGCGCAACATGAGAGCCCCCCGCGTCAAGCTCTATTCCGCCGCTTCTGCGAAGGCCGCACGGGAGAGGCCGAGCGCCGACCAGACCTCGACCAGCGCGTCGGTCAGGGCCGCGACATGCGCGTCCGTGTGGAGCGGCGTCGGGGTGATGCGCAACCGTTCGGTCCCACGCGGGACCGTAGGGTAGTTGATCGGCTGGATATAGATGCGGTGGTGTTCGAGGAGGCGGTCGGAGGCCACCTTGCAGAGCGTCGCGTCTCCGACCATCAGGGGCACGATATGGGTCGAGCCCGTGATGACAGGCAGGCCGGCATACGCCAGTGCCGCCTTGGTACGGGCGACCTGGCGCGCCTGGCCTCGCCGCTCCTCACCAGAGCGTTTCAGGTGACGCACGGATGCGGCGGCCGCGGCCGCGACCGGCGGGGGCAGGGCGGTCGTGAAGATGAATCCCGGCGCGTAGCCCCGGATCGCGTCGATGATGTCGCGGGAAGCCGCCACGTAGCCGCCCATCACGCCGAACGCCTTCGCGAGCGTGCCCTCGATGACGTCGATGCGGTCCATCACCCGCTCGCGTTCGGCGATTCCCCCACCGTGCGGCCCGTACATGCCGACCGCGTGCACTTCGTCGAGATAGGTCATCGCGCCGTAGCGACGGGCGAGCTCACAGATCGCCGCGATCGGCGCGATGTCGCCGTCCATCGAGTAGACGCTCTCGAACAGGATCAGCTTCGGCCGCTCGCGCCCGGCGGATCGCAGCAACTCCTCCAGATGCGCGAGGTCGTTGTGGCGGAAGATCGCCTTCTCGCAGCCCGAGCGGCGTATGCCCTCGATCATCGAGTTGTGGTTGAGCGAGTCGGAAAGGAGCAGGCAATCCGGCAGCAGCCGCGCCAGCGTGGCGATCCCCGCCTCGTTCGACACGTAGCCCGAGGTGAACACGAGCGCCGCGTCCTTACCGTGCAGGTCGGCGAGCTCGGCCTCGAGCTCCACGACGGCGCGGCTGGTGCCGGAGATATTGCGGGTGCCTCCGGCCCCGACGCCGCAGGTCTCGGCCGTCCGCGTCATCGCCGCCACGACGTCGGGATGCTGGCCCATGCCGAGGTAGTCGTTCGAGCACCACACCGTGATCTCGCGCGCCTCGCCGTCCGCGTGCCAGATCGCGGCGGGAAAACGCCCAGCCGCGCGCTCGATCTGTGCGAACACGCGGTAACGGTTCTCGGCTTGCAGCCGGTCGGTCGCGTTCACGAAAAACTGACGATAATCCATCATGCCATCCGGCAGGGGCGTCGGGATCGATCCAGGAGACCGCATGAGGTCGAGATAGACGCTCCGAGTCCCGTATGCGAGGCTGAGCCCATCGTGAGCGACGTTCCGCCGCCTCCGGGCGCCCGGACGTGACGATGCTCGTCTGGGAGAAGGACCTTGGATCCGATCAGGTCCGACCGCCTGAAGGCGGCGCTGCGCGAGAACCTGAAACGCCGCAAGGCGCAGATCCGCGCCCGCGAGGGCGGAGAGAGCGAGGGCGGCGAGAGGGCTGGCGGGCGTGTGAAAAACACAACGCACGACGACGATGTGGCGGGTGTGCCCGAGCACAGCTCGAAGGGGAACGATCGGTAGGGTAGGGTCGATCTTCGACCAGAGAGATGTGACGCGATGGACCGGATCAGGATCAAGGGCGGCGCGCCGCTGCACGGGACGATCCCGATCTCGGGCGCGAAGAACGCCGCGCTCCCGCTGATGACAGCGAGCCTCCTGACCGCGGACACGCTCGAGCTCCTCAACGTGCCGCGTCTCGCGGATGTCGCGCTGCTGCTGCGCATCCTGGAGAACCACGGCGTCGACCACTCGGTCGCGGGCAAGCGGCCCGGCCATACGGTCGAGACCGGACAGGCGATCCGCCTCTCGGCCGCCTCCGTGATCGATACCTGCGCGCCCTACGACCTCGTCTCGCGCATGCGGGCGAGCTTCTGGGTCATCGCGCCCCTCCTCGCCCGCTTCGGCGAGGCCTGCGTCTCGCTGCCCGGCGGCTGCGCGATCGGGACCCGCCCGGTCGACCTCCTGCTGAAGGCGCTGGAGGAGATGGGCGTCGTCATCGAGATCGAGGGCGGCTACGTGAAGGCGAAGGCCCCCAAGGGGCTGAAGGGCGCGGAGATCGTCTTCCCGAAGGTCACGGTGTCCGGCACGCATGTCGCGCTGATGGCCGCGACGCTCGCCGACGGCACGACCGTGATCGAGAACGCGGCGCGCGAGCCGGAGATCGCGGACCTCGCCGAGTGCCTCAACAAGATGGGCGCCAAGGTCTCCGGCGCGGGCACGTCGCGGATCGTGATCGACGGCGTGTCGCGGCTCCACGGCACGACGCATGCCGTGATGCCCGACCGGATCGAGACCGGCACCTACGCGATGGCGGTCGCGATGACGGGCGGCGACGTCGTCCTGGAGAACACCCGGCCCGAGATCCTGGACAACGCGATCGAGGTGCTGGGCCAGGTCGGCGTCGACATCAAGATGACGAACGAGGGGCTGCACATCCACCGCAACGGCTCGGGTCTGCGCGCCGTCGACATCACGACGAACCCCTTCCCGGGCTTTCCGACCGACCTCCAGGCGCAGTTCATGGCGCTGATGACCCGCGCCAAGGGGACATCCCGAATCCGCGAGACGATCTTCGAGAACCGCTTCATGCACGTGCAGGAGCTAGCCCGCTTCGGTGCGCAGATCCGGCTCGACGGCGACGCGGCGATCGTGGACGGCGTCGACGAGCTGAAGGGCGCGCCCGTCATGGCGACGGACCTGCGCGCCTCCGTGTCGCTCGTCATCGCGGGCCTTGCGGCCGAGGGCGAGACCGAGATCCACCGCGTCTACCATCTCGACCGCGGATTCGAGGCGCTGGAGGCGAAGCTCGGGCGCTGCGGCGCGGAGATCGAGCGCATCCGCGCGAGCTGAGAGCCGCCGACCTCGCAATCGGCGGCTCTCAGCGGTACTCTGCCGTCGCGTCAGGCGGCGGCCGGATAGTCCACGTAGCCCTCGGGGCCCTGCGAGTACCAGGTCGCCATGACGTCCTTGTTCAGCGCGATGTGCTTCTCGAACCGGTGCGGCAGGTCGGGATTGGCGAGGAACGGCCGTCCGAACGCGATCGCGTCGGCCTCGCCCGCGTCGAGCACGGCCTGCCCCCGACCGTCATCGTAATCCGAGTTGAGGATCAGCGGCCCCGCGAAGGCCTTCCGGATCGTCGGCGCAACGGGCGGCTTCTCGGCCTTGCCGAAGGTCCCGTCCGGGCCGGGCTCCCGCAGCTCGAGGAACGCGATGCCGATTCCGGAGAGGGCTGCCGCGGCGGCGCCGAACAGGGCGTCGGGATCGCTGTCGTTGACGCCCTGCGTGTCCCCGTTCGGGGAAAGCCTCACGCCGGTGCGGTCGGCCCCGATCGTGTCCGCGACGGCCTGGGTCACCTCACGCAGCAGGCGGACACGGTTCTCGACCGAGCCGCCATATTTGTCCTCGCGGAAGTTCGAGTTGTCACGCAGGAACTGGTCGATGAAGTAGCCGTTCGCCGCATGGATCTGGACCCCATCGAACCCGGCCGCGATGGCGTTGCGGGCCGCGCGCCGGTAATCGTCGAGGAGGGCGGGCACCTCGTCCAGGCGAAGCGGCCGCGCTTCGGCATAGGGCTGCTTGCCGTCGTAGGTGTGAGCCGCGCCGGGCGCGGTGGTGGCCGAAGACGAGACGGGCTGGGCGCCACCGATGAAGCTCGGATGGACGATGCGGCCCATATGCCAGAGCTGGCACACGACCCGCCCGCCCGCCGCGTGCACGGCCTGGGTCACGGGCGTCCAGGTCGCGACCTGCTCGTCGCTCCAGATGCCCGGCGCGTAGGGCCAGCCGAGGCCCTCCTGGCTGATGCCGGTCGCCTCCGTGATGATGAGCCCCGCGCTCGCGCGCTGGGCGTAGTACTCGGCCATGATGGGGGTGGGCACGTGCGCCCGGGTCGCGCGGCCGCGGGTCAGCGGCGCCATGAGGATGCGGTTGGGTGCCGAGATGGCGCCGAGCTGGATCGGGTCGAACAGAGAGGGCATGCGGGTTCCTGGAGAGGGCGAACATGGCAGTCCGGGTCTGGCCGGCCTGCGCTGACCCGCTATTTGGGCCGGCTCCGTCCCGTCCGCCAGGGGGCTCCGGCCCCGGCTCAGGCCGCCCTGCGCGAAGCGGGCCGCGCCGCGCGTCGATCGGCCGTCACGCCGGCGTCCAGCCTGAAGCGGGCCATCAGCCGGGTGAGTTCGGTCGCCTCCTGGGACAGGGCGTGGCTCAGGCCGGTGGATTGCTCGACCATCGCGGCGTTCTGCTGGGTCACCTGATCCATCTCGTTCACGGCCGTGTTCACCTCGGCCAAGCCGATCGCCTGCTCCTTGGCGGATGCCGCGATCTCCATGACGACGCTGTTGATCTCCGCCACCTGGGACACGATCCGCGTCAGTGCCTGTCCGGCCTGACCGACGAGATCGACACCCTCCTTCACCTGGGAGGCGGAGGACGAGATCAGTGCCTTGATCTCCTTGGCGGCGCCGGCCGAGCGCTGGGCCAATGCCCTGACCTCGGACGCCACGACCGCGAAGCCGCGACCCGCCTCACCGGCGCGCGCCGCCTCGACGCCGGCATTCAGCGCGAGGAGGTTCGTCTGGAAGGCGATCTCGTCGATGATGCCGATGATGGAGGAGATGTGCTCCGCCGACTTCGCGATCTCCGCCATGGCCGAGACGGCGCCGTTCACGACCTCGCCCGAGAGCTCGGCATCCGCCTTCGCGCTCGTCACGACGTCGCGCGCGACGGTCGCGCCGTCGGACGTCTTGCGCACGGTCGCGGTGATCTGGTCGAGGGCGGCGGCCGTCTGCTCGATGCTGGCCGCCTGATGCTCGGTACGCCGGGAGAGGTCGTCCGCCGCGTGGGCGATCTCGCCCGTGCGCGCGCCCATCTCGCCCGACGAGGCCACGACCTTCAGGAGCGCGTCCTGGAGCTGGTCCATGGCGCCGTTGAAGTCGGTCCGCAGGGTCTCGTACTCGGTCGGAAACGAATCGAGGATGCGATGGGCGAGGTTGCCGACCGCCAACTCCCGCAGCGCCTCGGCCGTCGTCGTCACGACGAGCCGCTGCTCGCGTCCCGCCTCCTCGTGGGCGCGGCTGACATCCGCGAGCTTCCGCTCCGTCAGGCGCCCGGCCTCCCGCGCCTGGGCCTCGAGCACGGCGTTGCGGCTCGCACCCTCGACGAAGTGGCCGAGCGCTCCCGCCATCACGCCGAACTCGTTGCGACTTCCGGTGAAGGGTACCGCGGAGGTCGTGTCGCCAGCCGCGAGAGCCGCCATCCGATCCGTGACCCGACCGATGCCGGTGCGCACGCTTCCGGCGATCAGCGCCGCGAGCGCGATCGACAGGAGCGCCACGATGGCCGCGATCCCACCCGATTTCATAGCGAAATTCGCCCAAGCCGACCGGATGTCGCCCACATACACGCCCGACCCGATGATCCAGTCCCACGGCTCGTAGCCGGCCACGTAGGAGATCTTGTCCTCGGGCTTGTCCGCGCCGGGGCGCGCCCATTGGTAATCCACGAAGCCCTGCCCGGCGCTCTTCACGCGCTCGGTCATCGCCACGAACGGCCGGAACCCCGTCGGATCCTTGTACTCGGCCAGCGACTGTCCCTCGAGCTTCCGGTCGAAGGGGTGCATGACCATGACCGGCTGCCGGTCGATGACGAAGACGTAGTCGTTCGACCCGTAGCGGATCTGGCGAAGCGTCTCGCGCGCCTCCGCCTGTGCGGCGGCCCGCGTCATGCGCCCGTCACGCTCGTCGGTCGCGAAGCGCTGGACCACGGAGCGCGCAGTCTGCACGACGTTGCGGACCTGATCGCGCTTGCCGGTCTCGAGGACATCGTTCACCGCCAAGAGGTCGTGCCCGACGATCGCGAGCACGCCCAAGGCCACGATGCCGGACAGGACGTTCATGCGTCGGCGCAGCGTCGTGCGCGAAAGGTGTTCGCTCAAGGTCCTGAACATGCGTCCACGGCTCCGGATGATTGAAATGTCACGACATGAAGAGGTGCATGAGCCAATTTGGATCAGGTTAACCCTCCTGAATGAGCGATCATTCGCCCAGCAATGTCCTTTTCCGTACGTAGGACGGTCCCCAGTCGCTCGAGTCGAGACGAGCGTCGAGCCCTGTTTCGGCACGTTCCACGGCTGAGCGCCGGTTGCGGCTGACCCGCTCGCTCTCTATCTGCGGTGCCCAGTCACACCTCGCCGGTCCGCCCCATGGAGCCTCTCAAGCTCGCCGCCTTCGACGCCGACGACCTCGCGGTCGTGTCGGCCCACGTCCAGGATGCGCTCGTGCGCGTCGGCGATCTCACCTACCTCGCCGAGCAGAGGCGGTTCGTGCTGGTCGCCAAGCGGTTCGACTGGGAGGCCGTCGAGGCCGAGCCGAGGCGGCGTCTCACCGGGTTCCACTTCGAGAGGGTCCATTCGGTCCGCACGCGAGACATCGACCGCACGAAGCCGGACGCGGTCAAGAACCTGCTCGCCATCACCTTCCTGCCCGGTGACGCGCCATCCGGCACGGTGGAGCTCGTCTTCGCGGCGGGCGGTACGATCCAGCTCGACGTCGAGTGCATCGAGGCGCGGCTGAAGGACCTCGGACCGGTCTGGGCAGCGGAAAGCCGGCCGGCACACGACGTGGAACCGGCCTGATGGCGAGACGGCTCGATGCCGGCGACCCCGGTTTCGAGCATGCGTTTCGCGAACTTCTCGCCGGCAAGCGGGAGGTGTCGGAGGATGTCGACCGCGCGGTCGCGGACATCATCGCCGAGGTGCAGTCGGGCGGCGACGCGGCGCTCGCCCGGCTGACGGAGCGCTTCGACGGCCACTCGGTCGCGCCGGACGGGCTCGCGATCACCGAGGACGAGATCGACGAAGCCTGCCGCTCTGCCGATCCCGCGGCGCTCGACGCGCTCCGCTTCGCGCACGAGCGCATCCGCGTGTTCCACGAGGCGCAGCGCCCCGCCGATCACCACAGCGTCGACGCGGCGGGCGTGCGGCTCGGCTGGCGCTGGAGCGCGGTCGAGGCGGTCGGCCTCTACGTGCCCGGCGGCACGGCGAGCTATCCCTCTTCCGTCCTGATGAACGCGGTTCCGGCCAAGGTCGCGGGCGTGCCGCGCATCGTCATGGTGGCGCCGACGCCGGGCGGCCAAGTGAACGCGCTCGTCCTCGCGGCGGCGCGGCTCGCGGGCGTCGACGAGATCTACCGCGTGGGGGGCGCGCAGGCGGTCGCGGCCTTGGCTTACGGCACGCCGACGATCCGGCCCGTCGCGAAGATCGTCGGACCGGGCAAC
>CAXUHE010000005.1:9587-16708 GCA_964250725.1 uncultured Enterovirga sp.
TAGTCGCCGGTCCCTCCGAGGTGCTGATCCTGGCGGACGCAACCGCGAACCCGGACTGGGTCGCGTCCGACCTCCTGGCGCAGGCCGAGCATGACACTGCGGCGCAATCGATCCTGGTGACGAGTTCGGGGCCGCTCGCGGAGGCCGTCGTGGCGGCGGTCGAGCGTCAGCTCGCGACCCTGCCGCGGGCCGGGATCGCGGCCGCGAGCTGGCGCGACCACGGGGCGATCATCGTGGTGCCCGACCTCGCGGGCGCGATCCCGCTCGTCGACCGCATCGCGCCGGAGCACCTGGAGATCGAGGCCGAGGACGCCGACGATCTGGCGGCTCGCGTGCGCAACGCGGGCTCGATCTTCCTCGGATCGCACACGCCGGAGGCGATCGGCGACTATGTGGGCGGGCCGAACCACGTCCTGCCGACCGCGCGCTCGGCCCGGTTCTCGTCGGGGCTCGGCGTGCTCGACTTCATGAAGCGGACCACGTTCCTGCGCTGCGACCCGGAATCGTTGCGCGCGCTCGGGCCCGCCGCCATCGCGCTCGGCCGCGCCGAGGGGCTGGAGGGTCACGCCCGCTCCATCGCGATTCGGCTGAACCTGTGACGGTCAGGTGAGCGAGCCCACGACAGCTCGGCTCGTCGCCGTGACGCTCGACGAGGCGTCGATCGCCAGGGGCAACCCGGACCAGGAGCACGAGCGCGCCATCGCGATCCACGACATCGTGGAGACGAACAGCTTCCGGGTCCCCGAGCACCCGGACGGGCCCTACGCGCTCCGCCTCGGAATCGTGGAGACCAAGCTCGCTTTCGAGATCAGCACGGCGGACGGCTCGGGGCGCATGACGCACTACCTGTCGCTCGCTCCTCTCAGGCGCGTGATCAAGGATTACGAGCTCGTCTGCTCGAGCTATTACGACGCGATCCGCACGGCCTCCTCGACCCAGATCGAGTCGATCGACATGGGGCGCCGCGCGCTCCACAACGAGGCGTCCGAGGTCCTGTTGCAGCGCCTCGAGGGCAAGGTCGAGATCGATTTCGACACCGCACGGCGCCTCTTCACGCTGATCTACGCGCTGCACTGGCGGGGCTGACGCCGTGTCGGGAGAGCCCGGAGCCGCGAGTGGACGGCGCGTCCAATCGGTGCTGTTCGTGTGCGCGATGAACTCGGTCCGCTCGCCCATGGCCGAGGCGCTGGCGCGGCACTATTTCGGCAAGTCGATCTACGTGCAGTCAGCGGGCGTCCGGAAGGGCGAGCGGGACGGCTTCACGGTGTCGGTGCTGGACGAGATCGGGATCGACGGATCGAAGCACAAACCGCGCACCCTGGAAGAGCTGGACGACTGGGAGGGACTGAACTTCGACCTCATCGTGTCGCTCTCGCCGGAGGCGCATCACGCGGCCCTGGAGCTGACGCGCACGATGGCGTGCGAGGTCGAGTACTGGCCGACGCAGGACCCGGCCGCGACCGAGGGCTCGCGCGACAAGATCCTCGATTCCTACCGCGACGTGCGCGACGGTCTCTCCTACCGGATCAGGCTGCGGTTGAAATCATAACCCGATTGCACGAACGAGGGCCGCGACGCCCAGCCCCGCGAGGAGCGCCGCGAGCTCGTTCCTGACGATGCGCATGACCAGGATGGCCGCGAGGATCCCCAGGATCGCCGGGGTGCCCGAGCGGAGCGCGATCGGCACGACGGTGGCGGCGACGATCGAGCCCGGGAGGGCACCCAGCGCCCGCTCCACCGGTCGTGTGATCCTGACCCGGCTCATGATGAGGACGCCCGCGATGCGGCAAAGGTACGTGGCGAGCGCCATCGCCGCGATGGCGACGATCGCCCCATAGGGCATGTCCCCGACCTCAGACGGGCTCACGCGCGAAAGCTCCCGTGATGGCGCCCGCGAGCGCGCCCGCCACGATGAACGCGTAGCCGGGCGCGAGCGCCTGCACGGCGAGTGCCACCAGCGCCGCGACACCCCAGGGCAGGGCGGAGACGCGTACGCCCCGCCAGAGCGAGGCCGCGAGCGAGGCGAAGAAGATCGGCATGACGAGGTCGAGCGCGTAGGTGCGCGGCTCCGAGACCAGCGACCCCGCCCAGTAGCCGGGCGCGGTCGCGGCGACCCAGGCGATCCAGCTCAGCACGCCCGCGCCCAGCAGCACCCCGATGTCGCGCCCGCCCTCGGCGCGGTAGCGCGACGCGATGAGCCAGCTCGCGTCGACCAGGAAGAAGAGGTTGAACGCGTTCTGCGCGGGCGGGGCGCCGCGCATCCACGGCTGGATCGTCGCGCCCATCAGGATGAAGCGCGCGTTCACGGTCGCGGTGACGATCGCGACCGTCACGATCGCGGCCGGCGTCCAGACGTCGCGCCACATCTCGAGCGAGACCATCTGAGACGCGCCCGCGTAGACGATCGCGCTCATCGAGAGAGACTGCCCGAATGTCAGCCCCCGGTTGACCGAGGCCGCCCCGAACGCCAGACCGTAGACCACGATGCCGGGCAGGACGGGCATCATCAGCCGCGCGCCCGTGAGACATCCCTGCCAGGTGAGCGTCGGTTGATGCAGGGGATCTGACGGGCGATCTGGCATGGCGGTCCGGAACGGGGCGCGAGGTGAGAGATCGCACTAGCGCCGACCCTCACGGAATCCTATATCGGTCCGGCGGGGCTGCGGGGCGCGTCAGGAGCTCAAATTCCCCGGGGCCTTATCGATTCTCAAGGGAGCTGTCCCTGGCCTCGTCCGTGGACTTGGTCAACACGGTTCCCACCTACGTTGTAGGTTCCCGGGATCGTTGCTCCAACGGCTCTCGTGGCTCCGCACCTCGTCCTTCATGACCGATTCGACATCGTCCGAGTTGAAGCAGCGTCTGCGCGGGGAGGTGTTCGCCCGGCGCGACGCGCTCGATCGCGAGTGGCGTCACCAAGCCTCGCACGCCATCGCGGAGCGCGTCCTGTCGCTCCCCGAACTCGACGGGATCGAGCCCGTCGGGGGCTACTGGCCGATGCGGAGCGAGGTCGACCCGCGGCCGATCCTCGACGGGCTGGTGGCGCGGGGCCGCGTCGTCGCGCTGTCCCAGATCCGCCATCCCCTCCTGTCCTGGCGCGCGTGGCGGCCGGGCGACGTCCTGATCCATGGCGGGTTCAAGGTGCTGGAGCCGGGGCCGGACGCGCCCGAGGTGTTCCCGCACGCGCTCCTCGTGCCGCTCGCGACGTACGACCGGACTGGCGGGCGCGTCGGCTATGGCAAGGGTCATTTCGATCGCTCCATCGCGGGCCTCTGCGCGATGCACCGGCTTCTCACGATCGGCCTCGCCTTCTCGGTCCAGGAGGTGGATGCCGTGCCGATGGAACCGCATGACCGGGCGCTCGACATGATCGTCACCGAGACGGGCATCCTTCGTCCCGAACGGCGGGCCTGAATCGATGCGCCTCCTCTTCCTCGGCGACGTGTTTGGCCGTCCCGGCCGCAAGGTCGTGACCGACAGGCTGCCCGAGCTTCGCGAGCGGTGGCGGCTCGACGCCGTGATCGTCAACGGCGAGAACGCCGCCGGGGGCGTCGGCATCACGGAGACGATCTGCCAGGACCTCCTGAACGCGGGCGCCGACGTCGTGACGCTCGGCAACCACGCCTTCGACCAGCGCGAGACGCTGGTCTTCATCGAGCGTCAATCGCGCCTCGTGCGCCCGGCGAATTTCGTCGCCGGCACACCGGGACGCGGGGCCGCGATGATCGAGACGGCGTCCGGCGCGCGCGTGCTCGTGCTGAACCTCATCGGCCGCCTGTTCGTCGGCCTGCACGACGATCCCTTCGCCAAGGCGGAGGCCGAGATCTCGGCCTGTCCGCTGGGGCTCGCCTGCGACGCGATCGTGGTCGATTTCCACGCCGAGGCGACTAGCGAGAAACAGGCGATGGGGCACTTCCTCGACGGCCGCGCGAGCCTCGTGGTCGGCACCCACACCCACGTGCCGACCGCCGACACGCAGATCCTGCCGGGCGGCACGGCCTACCAGTCGGATGCCGGCATGTGCGGCGACTACGATTCGGTGATCGGCGTCGACAAGCACGAGCCGATGCGGCGCTTCCTGCAATCGACGCCCGGACCGCGCTTCGAGCCGGCGGACGGGGACGGGACGCTCTGCGGCATCGCGGTGGAGACCGACCCGCTGACCGGGCTCGCGACCCGTGTCGCGTCCGTCCGGCTCGGGCCCCGGCTGGAGGAGGCGTGGCCGCGCTTCTGGGACGAGTAGCCAGGGTGACAAGGCCGGGGCGGCTGATCTATCTCCGGCCGACAACATTCGACGAGGGCGTCGAGGCTCGGGCAGCCTCCGCCGCACCAGGAGGAGAGCCGATGGCGGGCCATTCCCAGTTCAAGAACATCATGCACCGCAAGGGCCGCGTCGACGCGGTCCGCTCGAAGATGTTCGGCAAGCTCGCGCGCGAGATCACGGTCGCGGCGAAGCTCGGCCTGCCCGACCCGAACATGAACCCGCGCCTGCGCGCCGCGATCCTGGCGGCCCGTGCCGAGAACGTCCCCAAGGACAACATCGAGCGCGCCATCAAGAAGAGCCAGGGCGGCGACGCGGAGAACTACGAGGAGATCCGCTACGAGGGATACGGCCCGGGCGGGGCGGCGATCATCGTCGAGGCGATGACGGACAACCGCAACCGCACCGCGTCGGACGTGCGCTCCGTCTTCACGAAGGCAGGGGGCAACCTCGCGGAGACGGGCTCGGTCTCCTTCATGTTCGACCGCGTCGGCGTGATCGAGTTCGACGCGAAGGTGGCGGATGCGGACACGATGCTGGACGCGGCGATCGAGGCGGGCGCGGACGACGTCGAGTCGGACCCGGAAGCCGGCCACGCGATCACCTGCGACCAGGGCTCGCTTGCCGAGGTCACGAAGGCGCTGGAAGCCCGCTTCGGCGATGCGCGCAAATCCGCCTTCGTGTGGAAGCCGCAGAACGCCGTCGCGGTCGACGACGAGACGGGCGAGAAGTTGCTACGTCTCATGGAGAGCCTCGACGGCCAGGACGACGTGCAGAACGTCTTCGGGAACTTCGAGGTCTCGGACACGCTCATGGCGAAGATGGGCTGAGAGCCGGATGACGAACGTTCCGGCCGAAGCCCGTCACCTTGCGCGCTGAACCCGGCCCGGTCCGCATCCTGGGGATCGATCCCGGCCTGCGCCGCACCGGCTGGGGCCTCGTGACGATCGACGGCAGCCGCCTCTCGTACCTGGGTTCGGGCACGATCCTGTCCGACGCGGCCGCATCCCTGGCGGACCGCCTGCGGGAGCTGCATGACGGGCTCGTGCGGGTGCTGGACGAGTGGTCGCCGCAGGAGGCGGCCGTCGAGGAGACCTTCGTCAACAAGGACGCGCAGGCGACGCTGAAGCTCGGCCATGCGCGGGGCATCGCGCTCCTCGTGCCTGCGCTGGCCGGCCTCGCGGTGGCGGAATACGCCGCGAACCTCGTCAAGAAGACCGTCGTCGGCTCCGGTCACGCCGACAAGCGCCAGATCCAGGCCATGGTTCGGGTACTGCTGCCCAAGGCCGACCCGAAGACGGACGACGCCGCCGACGCGCTCGCGGTCGCGATCACGCACGCCCATCACCGCCGGGCGCGCGCCCTGGCCCGGACCGCCTGAGATGGCGAAGATGGTGCGCAAGGCCGACCTGCCGACGAAGATCTGCGCCACCTGCGGCAAGCCCTTCGCCTGGCGCAGGAAGTGGGAGCGCGTCTGGGACGAGGTGCGCTACTGCTCGGACAGGTGCCGCGCCGCGCGCGAGACGTCCGAGAGGCCCTCATGATCGGCAAGCTGAAGGGTGTCGTCGACAGCTACGGCGAGGATTTCGCGATCATCGACGTGCAGGGCGTCGGCTACGTGGTGCATTGCTCCTCGCGCACGCTCCAGGCGCTGCCACCGGCCGGCGAGGCGACGGTGCTCTCGATCGACACGCATGTGCGCGAGGACATGATCCGGCTCTACGGGTTCAGGTCGGACGTCGAGCGGGAATGGTTCCGCCTGCTGCAGACGATCCAGGGCGTGGGCGCGAAGGTCGCGCTCGCGATCCTGTCGGTGCTCGATCCCGGCGGGCTCGCGACCGCGCTCGCGACGGGCGACAAGGCCTCCGTCGCGCGCGCGCCGGGCGTCGGCCCGAAGCTCGCGGCCCGGATCGTGGCCGAGATGAAGGACAAGGCCCCGGCCTTCGGGACAGTCGACCCGGTCCTCGTCCAGCTCTCGGGCGGGCTCGAAGACCATTCCATGCCGCCCGCCGTGTCGGACGCCGTCTCGGCGCTCGTCAATCTCGGTTACGCGACCGCCCACGCCTCCGCCGCCATCGCGGCCGCACTGAAGAGCGCGCCGGAGGGGGCGGGCGCGCCCGTCCTGATCCGGCTGGGACTGCGGGAGCTCGCGCGGTAGCGTCACAGCACGCGGCGATAGATCTCCGCTAACGGGATGGCGACGTCGAGCGCGGGCAGCGTCAGCACCGCGTCCATTCCGTCGAGAACCCGGAACCCGGCCCAGGTCCCGTCGACACGGTCGTAGACCTCCATGTGCGGACGGTTCTGCTCGACGAGGACGTAGTGACGTAGCGTCGGCAGTTGCTGGTAGATGTGCCACTTCTCGTAGCGGTCCCGCCCGACGCTGCCCACCGACAGGACCTCCACGAGCACGACGGGCTCCGCCGTCGAGGTCGCGCCGGGCTCCAGATCGCCGCAGACCACCATGACGTCGGGCAGGAGCTGCGAGACCAGCGCCCGCTCCTTCATGTAGAACGATTCGGTGAAGGTCTGGCACGAAGAGCCGCAGCCTCGAAAACTGCTCTCGAGAGAGAACGCGATATTCCCCACGATCCGGGCGTGCTCCCAGCGCGCCCCGACCATCAGCCTGACGACACGTCCGCCGATCAGCTCCCAGCGCTCGTTCTGGGGCTTGTCGGCCAGCATCTCCTCGAAATCGTCGAAGGAGACGTATTCGTAATTTGCGAGAGGACGGCTCATCGCGTGACCTCCGGAACCCGCTCGGATCGCGTGGCTTCGACGATAGCACGCCCTAATCACGAGCCGAATGGCCACCAACCTTCGTGCCTGCCGAGGCTGGATGCGCTAAGGTACGGTATGGTCA
>CAXUHE010000005.1:16718-26118 GCA_964250725.1 uncultured Enterovirga sp.
GAGAAGCTCACAGCGCAAGCGGACGTCTTGCGGGAGATGGGGGTGACGAGCCTGCACGTCTTCGGATCGACGGTCGACGGCCGCTCAACCGCAATGAGCGACCTCGACATCTTCGTTGACCACGATCCTGAACGAAAATTCTCGCTGTTCGACCTCGTCGGAGTGAAGCTCCTGATCGAACGACAGCTCGGAATTGAGGCGGATGTCACGACCCGCTCCGGCCTTCATCCCATGTTGCGGCTTGAGATTGAGCGCGACGCGGTCCGGGTGTTCTGATGGCGAGGTCGCCGGCTCCGGATTGTCGGACATCCTGGACGCGATCGCGGGGATCGAGCACGCGATTGCTGAAAAGTCCTACGAACAGTTCAAGGCGGATTGGCTGGTGCGGCACGCGGTCCAGCGCGCGATCGAGATCATTTCGGAGGCGTGCCGTCACCTTCCCGATCATCTTCTTGCGCCGTATGCTGAAGTTCCTTGGGCCAAGATCCGCGCGTCCGGCAACGTCTTGAGGCACGAATACTTCCGGGTCGCCGACGACGTGATCTGGTCGGTGATCGTCGACGAGTTGCCGGCCCTCAAAGCAGCAATCGAAGCGATCCACGCTGTGCACCTCTCCTCACGCTGAACACCTCTGATGGCCACCCCGAAGACCTCGCCCGTGACGCCCGAGCGCCGCGCCGACGATCCCGACCAGTCGCTGCGGCCGCTCGCGCTCGCCGAGTTCGTCGGCCAGCGGGCGGCGCGCAAGAACCTCGGCATCTTCATCGAGGCGGCGCGTACGCGCGGCGACGCGCTCGACCACGTGCTCTTCGTCGGGCCGCCCGGGCTCGGCAAGACGACGCTGGCGCAGATCGTGGCGCGCGAGCTCGGCGTCAACTTCCGCTCGACCTCGGGACCGGTGATCGCAAAAGCGGGCGACCTCGCGGCGCAGCTGACCAATCTCGACGAGCGCGACGTCCTGTTCATCGACGAGATCCACCGGCTGAACCCGGCCGTCGAGGAGATCCTCTACCCGGCGATGGAGGATTACCAGCTCGACCTCATCATCGGGGAGGGCCCGGCGGCGCGCTCGGTCAAGATCGACCTGCCGCGCTTCACGCTCGTCGGCGCGACGACGCGGGCGGGGCTGCTGACGACGCCGCTGCGCGACCGTTTCGGCATCCCGATCCGGCTCGAATTCTACGACGTGGACGAGCTCGAACTGATCGTCGCCCGCGGCGCGCGGGTGCTCGGCATCGGCATGGACCGGGAGGGCGCGAACGAGATCGCGAAGCGCTCGCGCGGCACGCCCCGGATCGCGGGGCGGCTCCTGCGGCGGGTGCGCGACTTCGCGCTCGTCGACGGCGACGGGATCGTGACCCGCGCGGTCGCCGACCGGGCGCTCGGCTTCCTCGACGTCGACCCGATCGGCCTCGACGTGATGGACCGCAAGTACCTCGTCATGGTGGCGACGAACTTCGCTGGCGGGCCGGTCGGGATCGAGACCATCGCGGCGGCGCTCTCCGAGCCGCGCGACGCGATCGAGGAGATCATCGAGCCGTTCCTGATCCAGCGCGGCTTCCTGCAGCGCACCCCGCGCGGGCGCGTTCTGACGCCGCACGCGTTCCGGCATCTCGGCCTGCCCGAGCCCTCCCGCGAGGGGCTGACGCAGTTCGGCCTGTTCCCGGGCGACGCGGATGATTGAGGGCCCTCACCGCCTCGCGATCCGCGTCTATTACGAGGACACGGACTTCTCCGGCGTCGTGTATCACGCGAACTACCTGCGCTTCCTGGAGCGGGGGCGGACCGAGCTCCTGCGCGCGAGGGGCATCGACCAGTCCATGCTGCACGCGGACACCCGAGGCCTCGCGTTCGTGGTGCGCAGGATGGCGATCGACTATCTCCGTCCGGCTCG
The DNA here is from genome assembly GCA_964250725.1 of uncultured Enterovirga sp. Classification (GTDB taxonomy): domain Bacteria; phylum Pseudomonadota; class Alphaproteobacteria; order Rhizobiales; family Beijerinckiaceae; genus Enterovirga. Next base: position 18,613 of record CAXUHE010000005.1, read on the forward strand.
GATGGACGACATGATCGAGGTCGAGACCACGAGTCGCGAGGTGCGTGGCGCCTCCCTCCGGCTCGCGCAACGCATCCTGCGGGACACCGATGTGCTCGTCACCGCGGAGGTCCAGGTCGCGGCCGTCGCGGGCCGACGGCCGGTGCGCATCCCGGACGCCCTGCGCGCACGCCTGACATCGGAGACCGTCGCGTGAAGAACATGATCACGCGTCGGCTTCGCCTCGCGCTGCTGACCCTGATGCTCGTTGCGCCGATCCGATCGGGCGCGATGGCGGCCCAGCCGGCGGCTCTCTGCCGCGACCTCGTATTCGAGGGCGGACGCTACACGGCCTGCACGGTCGACCTCAGGCGCCACGATCTCGACCTCTACCTCGACGCGCCGGACGGCGCGCCCTACGGCAGCCTGTCCCGGCTCATCAAGTCGCCAGCCGGCGCGGGTCTCGTCATGGCGATGAATGCCGGGATGTATCATCCCGATTATGCGCCGGTCGGCCTCTACGTGCAGGGCGGCCGGCAGCGCACGCCCGCGAGCACCGCCGACGGCCCCGGCAACTTCCACCTGAAACCGAACGGCATCTTCTACGTCGCCCGCCGACGGGCCGGCATCCTCGAGACCGAGGCCTACATCAGGCGCGGCATCAAGCCCGATCTCGCGACGCAGTCTGGCCCGATGCTGATCGTCGACGGCCGGATCCACCCGCAGATCTCGGCCGACGGGCCGTCGCGCAAGATCCGCAACGGCGTCGGCGTGCGCGACCCGCAGACCGTCGTCTTCGCGATCTCCGACGAGCCGGTCAGCTTCGGGGCCTTCGCGCGTCTGTTCCGGGACGAACTCGGCTGCCGCGACGCCCTCTTCCTCGACGGATCGATCTCGGTCCTCTACGCGCCGGAACTCGGACGCGACGACGTCGCCCCGAAGCCGCTCGGTCCCATCATCGGGGTGCGACCGCACGGCAGGGGCAACAACGCGTCTCCGTCAACGAAGCCTTAACCTTGCCGGTGGCTTAACTCCCCGTCTGAACGCCTTGGTTCGCCTCGCAGAACTCGCTCTTACTTTCGACAGATTCCGGGGCGAACGAACGGGCATAACCAAAAAGCCGACATGGTGTTCGCGGTGGGGTGTGCCTTTTCGGCGCGCCGCAGGCATGAGGTATGAACGGATGAACCCGGCCGACGCCATGGGCGCGCTGCCCGCACACGACTTCTCGATCTGGGGGCTGTTCTGGAGCGCCCATCCGGTCGTGAAGCTCGTCATGATGGGGCTCATCGGCGCCTCGGTCTGGTGCTGGGCGATCATCATCGACAAGACGGTGCTGTTCCGCCGCACGAAGGCGCAGATGGACGCCTTCGAGGACCTGTTCTGGTCGGGCCAGTCGCTGGACGATCTCTATCGCGAGCACGAAGCCGGACCCAGCACCGGGATCGCGTCGCTGTTCGTCGCCGCCATGCGGGAGTGGAAGCGCAGCTTCCAGGGCTCCGGCCGGCAGCTTGCCAGCCTGTCGCAGCGCATCGACAAGGTGCTCGACGTGACGATCCAGCGCGAGGTCGAGCGGCTCGATTCGCGGCTGCTGTTCCTCGCCTCGATCGGCTCGGCCGGCCCGTATATCGGCCTGTTCGGCACCGTGTGGGGCATCATGAACGCGTTCACGTCGATCGCGGCCTCCAAGAACACGAGCCTCGCGGTCGTGGCACCCGGCATCGCGGAGGCGCTCTTCGCGACCGCGATCGGGCTTTTCGCCGCGATCCCGGCGGTGCTCGCCTACAACAAGCTCCAGGGCCAGGTCGGCAAGGTGCAGACGCGCCTCGAAGGCTTCGCGGACGAGTTCTCGGCGATCCTCTCGCGGCAGATCGACGAGCGCGTCCCGCTCGCCGCCTGAGGAGCGCACAGCATGGCTCTCGCTCCAGGATCGATGGCGGGCTCCGGCCGGCGCCGGCGTCGCGGACGCAAGTCCGGCGCGATCAACGAGATCAACATGACGCCGTTCATCGACGTCATGCTGGTCCTGCTCATCATCTTCATGGTGGCGGCCCCGCTGATGACGGTCGGCGTGCCGCTCGACCTGCCGCAGACCAAGGCCGCGCAGCTCAACATCGACCAGACGCCGATCACGCTCTCGATCAAGCAGACGGGGCAGGTCTACCTCTCCGAATCGGAGCTGCAGGACAACGAGATCGTGCCGCGCCTGAACAGCGTCGCGAAGACGGGCGCGGACGAGCGCGTCTTCGTGCGCGGCGACAAGAAGGTCGATTACGGGCGCGTCGCGCAGGTGATGGCGATCGTGACATCCGGCGGTTTCAAGCGCGTCGCGCTCGTGACCGAGTCCGACCCCAAGTGATCGGCGCGGAGTAGACGCGCCGTGGCGCTTCGGTTCGACAGGCCGGGACTATGGGTGTCGGGTGCGGCGCATGCCGGCATCCTTCTCGCCGCGCTGGTCGCGTTCACGAGCGAGAAGCTGCCGGACGCCGACGAGGGCATTCCGGTCGAAGTCATCACCGACAACCAGCTCTCCGAGATGACGAAGGGCCAGACCCAGGCCTCGAAGGTGCAGCCCGATCCGAAGCCGCGGGCCGACCGCGTGGCGGACACGCGCCAGGAACGCGATCCGGGCGAGGCGAAGCAGGACGCGCCCGCGCCCCCGAAGCGGCCGGCCGAGATGAAGGTCGCCGAGGAGGAAACCCAGGCGCCGAGCGCACCGCCTCCGCCGCCGCTGCGGACGGCCGAGGTGAAGCCCGAGGCGAGCGTTCCCCCGCCGCCATCGCGCTCAGAGCTCGCCAAGGCCGCCGCTCAAGCCGAGAAGGCCGCCGAGGCCAAGGCTGCCGAGGCGAAAGCCGCCGAGGCGAAGGAGGCGGCTCTGGAAAAGGCTGAGAAGCTGGCCGAGCAGAAAGAGGCCGAGGCCATCGAGCGCGCCAAGGTCGAGCGCGCCAAGGCGGACGTCGCGAAGGCTGAGGCGGCGAAAGCCGCGAAGGCGCAGGCCGACGCCAAGACGAAGCTCGCGGCCCTGGCAAAGGCCAAGGCCGAGGAGACGCGCGAGAAGGCGGAGGCCGAAGCGGAAGCCAAGGCCGCGCTCGACGCCAGGATGAAGGCGATCGCGGACGCGCGAGCCAAGGCCCAAGCCGACGCCAAGGCTGCCGCCGATGCGAAGGCGGAAGCCGAGCGCCGCCAGGAGATCGCCGACGCCAAGGCCAAGGCCGTCGCGGACGCCAAGGCTGTCGCGGACGCCAAGGCCGTCGCAGATATGAAGGCCAAGGCGGATGCCGAGGCGAAGGCCCGCAAGCAGGCCGAGCTCGCGAGCAAGTTCAGCGCGGGCGACATCCGCCAGCTTCTCGCCTCGAAGGCGCCGTCGCAATCGACGGGCGCGACGGGCCGCGAAGTGCAGAAGACCGCCTCGCTCGGCACCACCACCGGCGCCTCCCAGAGGCTCAACCCGAGCCAGCGCGACCAGCTCGTCGGGCTCTTGAGCGAGCAGCTCCATCGCTGCTGGCAGGTGCCGATCGCCGCGCAATCGGCCGACAAGCCGCCGGTCCCGACCGTCCGCGTGAAGCTCAACCAGGACGGCACGCTCGCGGGTGAACCCGTGGTAACGAACGCGTCCTCCGATCCGCTCTTCCGGACGGTTGCGGAGAGCGCGACGCGCGCGACCCGCCGCTGCGCCCCCTTGCGCATCCCGGCCCAGTTCATGCCCTTCTACAGCGACTGGCACGACCTCGTGGTCAATTTCGACCCGCGCGAAGTGTGACGATGCGACCCCTCCCGCTCATGCCGGCGAAGGCCGGCATCCAGCCTGCTCGCTCCTGGATCCCGGCGGATGCCGGGACGAGCGGCTCACGACAGCTTGCGAATACGCCATGACCGATCGACCGTACCCGTCCCGCCGCGCCGTCGTGACCGGCCTCCTCGCGGCCGCGGCCGTGCCTACCCTCGTGCGCCCCGCCCGGGCGGAACTCGTCATCGACGTCCGGCGCGGCAACTTTCAGCCGATCCCGATCGCGATCGCGGATTTCGGCGGGGAGGGGGACCAGGGCGTGCGCGTCGCCGGGATCGTGACGAACAACCTCACGCGCTCCGGCTATTTCGCGCCGCTGGACAAGGGGCGCTTCCCGGAGCGGCCTTCCTTCGACGCCGCGCCCAACTTCGAGGCCTGGAGGGGGACCGGCGCGCAGGGCCTCGTGACGGGGCGCGTGGCGCGCGACGCGTCGGGCCGGCTCAAGGCCGAGTTCCGTCTGTGGGACCTCCTCGCCGGGCAGCAGGTCGCGGGCCAGCAATACTTCACCGACGCCGCGAACTGGCGGCGCACGGGCCACATCATCTCGGACGCGGTCTTCACGAAGATCACGGGCGTCGGCGGCATGTTCGACACGCGCATCGCCTTCGTGGACGAGACGGGCCCGAAGGAGAACCGGCGCAAACGCCTCGCGATCATGGACCAGGACGGCGCGAACGTGCGCTTCCTCACCCAGGGCGACAGCCTCGTCGTCAGCCCGCGCTACTCGCCCGCGACCCAGGACATCGCGTTCATGACGCAGTCGAACGGCCAGCAGGCGCGGGTCCAGGTCATCAATCTCGAGACCGGGACGCGGCAGGTCGTCGGCAACTTCTCCGAGATGAGCGCGAGCCCGCGCTTCTCGCCCGACGGACGCCGGCTCGTCATGAGCCTGCAGCAGGGCGCGGCCTCGAACCTCTTCACGATGGATCTCGGCTCGAAGAGCCCGACGCAGCTGACCTCGTCCAGCGCGATCGACACCTCGCCGTCCTACTCGCCGGACGGCCGCGAGATCGTGTTCGAGTCGGATCGCGGCGGCAAGCAGCAGATCTACGCGATGGGAGCCGACGGCTCGAACCCCCACCGCATCTCCTTCGGGCAGGGCGCCTACTCGCAGCCGGCCTGGTCGCCGCGCGGCGATCTCGTGGCGTTCACCAAGCAGACGCCCGGGGGCTTCGCGATCGGCGTCATGAAGCCGGACGGGTCGGGCGAGCGCATCCTGACCGAGGGCTATCATAACGAGGGCCCGAGCTGGGCGCCGAACGGCCAGTATCTCACCATTTTCCGCGACCCCGGCGGGCAATCCGGCGGCAAGCTCTTCATGATCGACGTCACGGGACGGGTCGAGCAGCAGGTCCCGACGCCGTCCTTCGCGTCCGACCCGACCTGGTCGCCGCTTCTCGGCGGCGGGCGGTGAAGCGTCCGGACCTCGCCTCGATGCCGCAATAGGGGCCGGACCGAAGGCGCATGTGCGACATGCCGTCCGTGCTCGCTGAACCATACCTTAATCATCGTCCGCTACCCCTTCTTCACGATGTTTCGGGGTTTCGCGTAAAGGAGTTTCCCATGCCGCTCTCCACATTCGGGGGCGTCCAGGCGGTCAAGATCGCTGCCGCCCTGGCGCTTGCCCTCTCGATCGCCGCCTGCTCGACCGATGCCGACCAGCTCGCGGGCGGTGCCGGTGGCGCCGGAGGCAAGTACGGCGCGGGTGGCCCGGCGACGCCGGGCTCCGCGCAGGACTTCGTCGTCAATGTCGGCGACCGCGTCTTCTTCGAGTCGGATTCCTCCGACCTGACCTCGACCGCCACCGCGACGCTCGACCGTCAGGCCGGCTGGCTCCAGCGATATCCGCGCTACACCTTCGTGGTCGAGGGCCACGCGGACGAGCGCGGCACGCGCGAGTACAACTTCTCGCTCGGCGCACGCCGGGCGCAGACGGTGCGCGACTATCTCGCGTCGCGCGGCATCCCGTCCTCGCGCTTCCGCATCGTCTCCTACGGCAAGGAACGTCCGGTCGCGGTGTGCAACGACATCTCCTGCTGGTCGCAGAACCGGCGCTCCGTGACCGCGCTCGACAACGGGGCGTCGTCCTGATCGGTGGCGTCGTCCCCATCGCAGGATGACGCTGCCCTTCCGTCCCGATCTCCGCTAGGATCGCGCGTGATCAACAGGATGGCATCCCCGTGACGACGCGCTTCCTCCTCCCGCTCCTCGCCGTCGCGGTCATGGCGTCGTCGGGCGCGGCGCGGGCGCAGGAGGACGATGTGTCCGAACTCGTGGTCCGGCTCGGCCGGATCGAGGGTCAGATGCGGCAGATGTCGGGGCAGGTCGAGCAGCTCCAGTTCGAGAACCGGCAGGTCAAGGAGCAGCTCCGCAAGTTCCAGGAGGACGTGGAGTTCCGCTTCGGGGAGCGCTCGGGCGGACGTCCGGCCGCGTCCTCGCCTCCATCCGTCCCGCAGAGTTCGGGCCAGACTCCGGGGTCCGGCGGCGCGCCGAAGCCCGTCCGGCGCGGCGACGCCTACGAGCCGCCGGCCGACGTCCCGCCGCGGCAGATCGCTACTGCGCCGTCCACACCCCTCGTCACGACGCCCGCCAATCCGTCCCGGGCCGGGCGCGACGCGATCGGCTCGCTGATCGAACGGGACGGCTCCCCGTCGATCGAGGAGCTCGCGATGCGGTCAGGCAACCCGGCGGTCGGACGCCAGGCGAGCGTTGCGGCGACCGGTGGCGCCGACGCGAAGGCGGATTACGACGCCGCGCAAGGGCTGATCGCGCAGCGGCAATACGACCAGGCCGAGATGGCGCTCAGGCGCTTCATCCAGTCGCATCCGCGCGACAAGCTCGTGCCCGACGCGACCTATTTTCTCGGCGAGAGCTACCTCCAGCGCAGCCGCTTCCGCGAGGCCGCGGAGCAGTTCCTGAAGGTCTCGACCGACTACACCCGCGCCGCGAAGGCGCCTGACGCGCTCTACAAGCTCGGCCTGTCGCTGGCGGCGCTGGGGGCGAAGGACCAGGCCTGCGCGACCTTCGCGGAGCTCGACCGCAAGTACCCGGCCGCATCGCCCAGCGTGAAGCAGGCCGTCGACCGCGAGCAGAAGAAGACGCGCTGCCCGACGTGAGCCGCGCGCGCTCCTCGGGCGCCGACGTCGCCCTGACGGAGGCGGCCTTCGACGCCGCCTTTGCCGGGCTGGAGCAGCCGGACGCGGTCCTCGCGGCGGTGTCGGGCGGTCCTGACTCGACGGCCCTGATGTACGCCCTCGCGTCATGGCGGGAGCGCATCGGCGACGCTCCCCGGATCGAGATCGCGACCGTCGATCACGCTATGAGGCTGGGCTCCCGGCCGGAGGCCGAGGCGGTCGCCGTTGCGGCCGAGCGGCTCGGCCTGCCTCACCACCTCCTGATCTGGACGGATCGTCGGCCCGGACCCGTGTCGCAGGCCGGCGCACGTGCCGCGCGCTATCGCCTGCTCGGCGACCTCATGCTGAAGATCGGCGCCTCGGACCTCGTCACCGGCCATACGCTCGACGATCAGGCCGAGACGCTCCTCATGCGGATGGCGGCCGGGTCCGGGCTCGGGGGGCTGGCCGGTATGCGTCGCGTAGCCGACCGGGCTGGAAGCCGGCACGTCAGGCCGTTCCTTGACATCCCCAAGGCGGCTCTCGTCGAGACTTGCCGCGTTCATGGCTGGAGCTTCGCGAGCGACCCCTCCAAGGTTCATCACGCATTTCATTCCCGGTGGGGTT
>CAXUHE010000005.1:26128-40016 GCA_964250725.1 uncultured Enterovirga sp.
ATGCCGGAACTCGTCGCGGAGGGCCTCGACGCGCACCGTCTTGCCAGGCTCGCGGGGCGGCTGGCGCGGGCCGATACCGCGCTCGCCGAAGCTGCCCGGACCGCACTCGCCTCGTCGCGGCTCGGACCAGCGGAGATCGATTTCGGTCGACTGGCGGCGGAGCCCGCGGAGATCGGCTTGCGTGCTCTCCACATGCTGCTCGTCGAGAGGGGAGCCGATCCCGCGCGCATGCGGCTCGACCGGCTCGAGGCCTGCTTCGAGGCGCTCGCGACGGCCTCACGTGAGGGATCCGCAGACCGCCGGACACTCTCCGGCTTCATCGTCACACTCGATCGGGGAGGGCGCCTCGCGGTCATACCCGAACAGCCGCGGCGGCGCGGGTGTCGGGTGGCGGTAACCGAGATCGCCGCAGGCGCGCCGCATTCACTTGGCAATGTCTCTGTGCGTGCCTAGATTGTTCTCATCGTGCTGGGCGCCCCGCCGAACCGCCGATGCCGGGATTGACCCGCTGAGATGAATCCGAATTTCAGAAATTTCGCCCTCTGGGTGATCATATTCCTGCTTGTCCTGGCCCTGGTGACGCTGTTCCAGAATCCTGGGCACCGATCGGGCGGAAGCGACATCGCCTACAGCCAGCTCCTCGGCGACGCCGATAGCGGCCGCGTGACAAGCGTCGTGATCGCCGGGCAGGAGATCACGGGCACCTATTCCGATGGTCGGACCTTCACGACCTACGCGCCCTTCGACCCGGCGCTCGTGACCAAGCTCCAGCAGAAGGGCGTGCAGATCACCGCCCGTCCGCCGCAGGATTCGACGCCCTGGTTCATCGCGCTCCTGGTGAATTGGCTGCCGATCATCGTCTTCATAGGCGCCTGGATCTTCCTGTCGCGCCAGATGCAGTCCGGGGCCGGTCGCGCCATGGGCTTCGGCAAGTCGAAGGCGAAGCTGCTGACCGAGGCGCATGGCCGCGTCACGTTCGAGGACGTGGCGGGCGTCGACGAGGCCAAGGAAGATCTCCAGGAGATCGTCGAATTCCTGCGCGACCCGCAGAAGTTCCAGCGTCTCGGCGGCCGCATCCCGCGCGGCTGCCTGCTCGTCGGCCCTCCCGGCACGGGTAAGACGCTGATCGCCCGCGCGGTCGCGGGTGAGGCGAACGTTCCCTTCTTCACGATTTCCGGATCGGACTTCGTCGAGATGTTCGTCGGTGTCGGCGCGAGCCGCGTCCGCGACATGTTCGATCAGGCGAAGAAGAATGCGCCCTGCATCATCTTCATCGACGAGATCGACGCCGTCGGTCGGCACCGTGGAGCGGGTCTGGGCGGTGGCAACGACGAGCGCGAGCAGACGCTGAACCAGCTCCTCGTCGAGATGGATGGATTCGAGGCGAACGAGGGCGTGATCATCATCGCGGCCACGAACCGTCCCGACGTCCTGGATCCCGCCCTTTTGCGTCCGGGCCGGTTCGACCGCTCCATCGTCGTCCCGAATCCCGACGTCGTCGGCCGTGAGCGCATCCTGCGCGTCCACGTCCGCAAGGTGCCGCTAGCGCCCGACGTCGACCTCAAGGTCATCGCGCGGGGCACGCCGGGCTTCTCGGGCGCCGACCTGATGAACCTCGTGAACGAGAGTGCGCTCCTCGCGGCCCGCCGGGGCAAGCGCATCGTGACGATGCATGAATTCGAGGACGCCAAGGACAAGGTCATGATGGGTGCGGAGCGCCGCACGCTCGTGATGACCGAGGACGAGAAGCGGCTGACCGCCTATCACGAGGCGGGTCACGCGATCGTGGCGCTGAACGTGCCGGCGACGGACCCGGTCCACAAGGCGACCATCATCCCGCGCGGCCGTGCGCTCGGCATGGTCATGCAGCTGCCCGAGCGCGACAAGCTGTCGATGTCCTTCGAGCAGATGACCTCGCGCCTCGCCATCATGATGGGCGGCCGCATCGCCGAGGAGATGACGTTCGGGCACGACAAGGTGACGTCGGGCGCGCAATCGGACATCGAGCAGGCGACCCGGCTTGCCCGGATGATGGTCACGCGCTGGGGCTTCTCGCCCGAGCTCGGGACGGTCTCCTACGGCGAGAACAACGACGAGGTGTTCCTCGGCATGCAGGTCAACCGCCAGCAGAACGTCTCGGAAGCGACGGCGCAGAAGATCGACTCGGAGGTGCGCCGCCTCGTCGAGGCCGGCCTTGCCGACGCCCGGCGTATCCTGACCGATCGCGCGGCCGATCTCGAATCCATGGCGCAGGGTCTGCTCGAATACGAGACCCTGACGGGGGACGAGATCCGTAACCTGATCGAGGGACGCCCCCCGGTCCGGGACGTGAACGAGCCGCCGACCCCGTCCCGCGGGTCTCCGGTGCCTCAGGCCGGGCGAAACCGCCCTCGCGGTGAACCGGAAGGCGGACTGGAGCCACAGCCTCAGGCGTAAGGTCGGACGGGAGGTTCGAGGACGTATCCTCTGCACGATATCCGCCGCCCTTCGGGGCGGCGGTTTCGTTTCGGGACCTCGCTGGCCGCTTATGCTCCGTGAACCCCTTCTGCTAACGTCGGATCCGCTCGCCCGATCGCCGGCACGGAACGGCCGCGCAGGACGGGCCAAGGACAACTTGTATGCGCAAATATTTCGGGACCGACGGCGTGCGGGGTCGGGCGAATGGCGTGATCACGCCCGAGCTCTCGCTCAAGGTCGGTCAGGCGGCGGGTCTCCTGTTCCAGCGTGGCGACTACCGGCACCGCGTCGTGATCGGCAAGGACACGCGCCTGTCCGGCTACATGATCGAGACGGCGCTGATCGCGGGGTTCACCTCGGTCGGCATGGACGTGCTCCAACTCGGCCCCATGCCGACCCCTGCCGTCGCGATGCTCACGCGCTCGATGCGGTGCGATCTCGGCGTCATGATCTCCGCATCGCACAACCCTTACGAGGATAACGGCATCAAGATCTTCGGCCCCGACGGGTACAAGCTCTCGGACGACATGGAGCGCCAGATCGAGGCTCTGATCGACCAGGATCTGTCGTCACGGCTTTCGAAATCGGACGCGCTCGGCCGGGCCAAGCGTATCGAGAGCGTTCACGCACGTTACATCGAGTTCGCGAAACGAACCTTGCCCCGGCGGCTGCTCGATCTCGAAGGCATGCGCGTCGTGGTCGATTGCGCCAACGGGGCGGCCTACAAGGTCGCGCCCGAGACGCTGTGGGAACTCGGCGCCGAGGTCATCCCGATCGGGGTCGAGCCGGACGGGTTCAACATCAACCGCGACGTCGGGTCGACCGCCCCCGAGGCTCTGATTCGCAAGGTGCGAGAATTGCGTGCCGATATCGGCATCGCGCTCGACGGCGACGCTGACCGGGTGCTGATCGTGGACGAGAAAGGACAGATCGTCGACGGCGACCAGCTGATGGCCGTCATCGCACGGTCGTGGCAGGAGGATGGGCGGCTCTCGCAGCCCGGCGTCGTCGCGACCATCATGTCCAATCTCGGGCTCGAGCGCTATCTGGACGGCCTCGGCCTGAATCTCGTGCGCACGGCGGTCGGGGACCGCTACGTGCTCGAGCACATGCGCGAGCACGGCTACAATCTCGGCGGCGAGCAGTCCGGGCATATCATCCTGTCGGACTACATGACGACGGGCGATGGACTGATTGCCGCGCTTCAACTCCTGTCGGTCGTGAAACGGGCCGACAAGCCTGTCAGCGAAGTCTGCCATTGTTTCGAGCCGTTGCCGCAGATCCTGAAGAACGTCCGCTATGGGCTCGGACAGCCGCTGAGCCAGGACTCGGTCGTGACCGCGATCGAATCCGCCCGCCAGCGCCTCGGCAATACGGGCCGTCTCGTGATCCGTCCGTCCGGCACCGAGCCTGTGATCCGGGTGATGGCCGAGGGCGACGATCGCGCACTTGTCGCGACCGTCGTGAACGACGTAGTCGAGGCACTCTCGCGCGTCGCCGCCTGAACACGTTCAATTGGGCAAACCTCTATTTGACGTGTACTTCGGAAGTTGCGGTGCTCAGCCTCGTCGAGGTTAATCGGTAAGGTTAAGTCGCCTTTAACCCCTCGCTGCCAATTCTGCTCTCGTTCAACCAAGACGCGGACCCGCGATTCGGCCGCTCACGAACGAAGGAAAGAAGATGCGCAGCTTGAAGTCCTACGCCATGGCGGTGGGGATGCTTGCGGTCTCGGCGGCATCGACTGCCTGGGCTGCTGATCTCCTTCCTCCGCCGCCCATGCCCGAACCCATCGGCGACTTCGGTGGAAATTGGTACCTGCGCGGTGATGTCGGCGTCGGTATCCTGCAGTTCGACAAGACCGTCGCGCGCGACGCGAGCTATCCGTCGGTTCCCTACAACTACGTCAAGCGCCAGGACACGATCTCCGACCAGGTCTTCATCGGCGCGGGTATCGGCTACCAGTTCAACTCCTGGCTCCGCTTCGACGCGACCGGCGAGTATCGCACCAAGTCCGATTGGCGTTTCATCGCGCAGGATACGACGTTCGGATCTCCGAACGCCTTCGACCTGACCTCGGGCAAGTTCTCGACGGTGGTCGGGCTCGCGAACGTCTACTTCGATCTCGGCACCTGGTACGGCGTGACGCCCTTCATCGGCGGCGGCGTCGGCGTCGCGAACCACATGTTCGAGACCGTCACGGACGAGGGCCTCGGCGGGAACATCGGCGGGTTCGGAACGGGCCGCAGCCGCGACAAGACCAACCTCGCCTGGGCGGTTCACGCCGGTCTCGGTTACGACGTCGCGCCGAACCTGAAGCTCGAACTCGCCTACCGTTACCTGAATATGGGCGATGCGGAAGTCGGGACCGTCACCTGCATTCCCGGCTGCGATCTGCGAACGAACTACAAGCTGAAGGAGATCGATTCGCACGATATCAAGATCGGCATGCGCTGGGCCTTGGGAGGCCCGGTCGCGACCTATGAGCCGCCGCCGCCCCTGATCCGTAAATACTGATCGCATCCTCGATCCGAATGGCGCGGGCTGGTCCCCGCGCCATTTTGTTTGGGACGTCGCGTTGCGACGCCCGACGGTTTGCGTCTATAAGCCGATCGTGACCGGGAACGCTTGCAGGCTCCGGCGCACGATGTCGTCCGGCTGGTGCCGGTTCGGATCGGACCTGAGGGCCGCCCCATCGGGCGGCCTTCCGATTTTGGAGATAAGCCGTGAGCGCCGCAAGAGAACTCAAGGCCGAGGCGCGTGACCAGGTCGGCAAGGGGGCCGCTCGGGCGGTGCGTCGCGCCGGCCGCGTGCCGGCCGTCATCTATGGCGGAGGCGAGACGCCTCAGGCGATCTCGCTGGACGCGAACGAGACCCGCCACCTGATCCTCGCCGGCCACTTCCGGACGACGGTGTTCAACGTGGATGTCGCGGGCACCGCGTCGCGGGTGATCCCGCGCGACTATCAGCTCGACCCCGTGAAGGACACGCCGCTCCACGTCGACTTCCTGCGCCTGAAGGCCGGCGCGACGATCGACGTCGACGTTCCGGTTCATTTCGAGGGACAGGACGTCTCGCCCGGCCTGAAGCGCGGCGGCACGCTGAACATCGCGTTGCACGCGATCGGGCTCGTGGTCCAGGCTGATGCCATCCCGGATGCGCTGGTGGCGAATCTGTCGGGCCTCGAGATCGGGGATACGGTTCACGCCTCGGACCTCGTCCTCCCGGCGGGCGCGAAATTCGCCTCGACCGACGACGCGGAACTCGCGATCGCCACCATCGTGGCGCCGTCGGCGCTGGGCAAGGACGTCGAGGAGGAGACGGCCGCGATCGCCGAAGCCGCGAGCGCGGATGCGGCGGCCGTGAAGGTCGAGCCGGCCGGGAGCGAGTAGCGCTCGAGCCGGCCCGGACGGGTACCGTTCGGGCAGCTCGTCTCGGCGAGGATGCTGGACACGCGGCATGCAGCTCCTTGTCGGGCTCGGCAATCCGGGCGGGGCCTATTCGGGCAACCGCCACAATATCGGTTTCATGGCACTCGACGCGATCGCAAGGGCGCATGCGGCCCAGCCGTGGCGGCGGCGCTTCCAGGGGCAAGGCTCCGAGTCTGTGATCGGGGGCGAGAAGGTCGTCCTCCTCAAGCCGGACACGTTCATGAACGATTCGGGGCGCGCCGTCGGCGAGGCACTCCGCTTTTTCAAGCTCGATCTCGGCGACATGACCGTCTTCCACGACGAGCTCGACCTCGCGCCGGGAAAGCTGCGGGTGAAGCGCGGCGGCGGCAATGCCGGTCATAACGGGCTTCGGTCCATCACGGCGCTATGCGGCAACGAGTATCGTCGCGTGCGGATGGGGATCGGCCACCCGGGCCACAAGGACCTGGTGCACGGCTACGTGCTGCGAGACTTCGCGAAGGCCGAACAGCCTTGGGTCGACGACCTTTGCAGGGCGGTCGCGGACGGCGCGGCGGTGCTCGCGGGCGGGGACGATGCGGGATTCCAGAACCGCGTCCACCTCGCCATGGAGGCCCGCGGCTGGGGCGACGTGAAGCGTGTCGGCTGAGCGGACGGGGCAATCATCGCATATGGACGTCGAGCGCGGGGTTCACCTCTCCCCGAGGGGGAGAGGTCGAGTCGGCGTGAGCCGACCGGGTGAGGGGGAAGCGCCCTGTCCGGATGGGGCGCTTCCCCCTCACCCTGCCCTCTCCCCCTCGGGGAGAGGGTTCCCCGAGCCATACTGAATCCCAAACGCGATAGCCCTGCCGGGCGTCCAGCCCCGATTGACTTGAACCCGCGTCCGCCATCATTCGACTAGAAGCACGCCGCCGATATGCCGGCCCGCCCTCGCATCAAGGTCCTGACCATGGGTTTCAAATGCGGCATCGTCGGGCTGCCGAACGTCGGCAAGTCGACGCTCTTCAACGCCCTGACCCAGACCGCCGCCGCCCAGGCGGCGAACTATCCCTTCTGCACGATCGAGCCGAATGTCGGCGACGTGGCGGTGCCGGACCCGCGCCTCGAGGCGCTCGCCGCCATCGCGAAGTCGAAGGAGATCATCCCCACGCGGCTGACCTTCGTGGACATCGCGGGGCTCGTGCGCGGCGCCTCCAAGGGGGAGGGGCTCGGCAACCAGTTCCTGGCGAACATCCGCGAATGCGACGCGGTCGCCCACGTGGTGCGCTGCTTCGAGGATTCGGACGTGACCCATGTCGAGGGCGCGATCGACCCGCTGGCCGATATCGACACGATCGAGACCGAGCTCATGCTGGCGGATCTCGACAGCCTGGAGCGGCGGGTCGTGGCTCTGGAGAAGAAGGCGCGGGGCGGGGACAAGGAGGCGAAGGAATCGCTCGACCTCGTCCAGCGCTCGCTGATCCTGCTGCGTGAGGGGAAACCCGCCCGCCTCGTCGCCCGCAAGGTCGAGGAGGAGAAGCTCTTCGCGTCGCTGGGGCTCCTCAGCTCCAAGCCCGTCCTCTACGTCTGCAACGTGGACGAGGGCGCGGCGCAGGATGGCAACGCCTTCTCGGCGCGCGTCTTCGGCCGCGCGGTCGAGGAGGACGCCAAGGCGGTGGTGGTCTCCGCCAAGATCGAGAGCGAGATCGCCGTCATGCCGCAGGCGGAGCAGGCGGACTACCTGGGGGCGGTCGGCCTCGACGAGCCGGGCCTGAACCGGGTCATCCGGGCCGGCTACGAACTCCTCGGCCTCCTCACCTACTTCACGGTCGGTCCGAAGGAGGCCCGCGCCTGGACGATCGTCGATGGCACGCGCGCACCGCAGGCGGCCGGCGTCATCCACACCGACTTCGAGAAAGGGTTCATCCGGGCGGAGACGATCGCGTACCCGGATTATGTGGGCCTCAAGGGGGAGGCCGGCGCGCGCGACCAGGGCAAGTTACGTCTTGAAGGCAAGGACTACGTGGTCGCGGATGGCGACGTGCTGCATTTCCGTTTCGCGAATTGAGGGACCGACGAGGCCTCTCGTCCGCGACTCCGGCGTGTCGTCACGCCGGTCCAGAGGTGGGCTGTTCCTGCGGAGTCAGATCGTTGTGAGGCTTGAGTATCGTCGATCGCCGAAGTCCCGGCGCGAGCCTGCGAAGCAGGTGCTGCGCCGGCTCCTCCACCAAGTGGAAGACGAGCGCCGACAAACCTATGCAGACCGCCGAGGCGATTGCCACCGCGGCCATGTCGGGCAGGCCCCATCTCACCTTAACTGCTCCGATGATCGTGACGCCGATGTTCTGGTGTAAGAGGTACAACGCATATGAAAGCCGCCCCAGGTAAGAGAGCGGCCAAAGACGCCAAGACTCGCCGACCCTGAATACGACAGCCAATGTCAGGCCGACAAAGAGGATCACGACATAAAGTGTCTGATTGCTCACTTCTCCCGCGCGAAGGTCGGGAACGATACTTTGAAGAGAAAATAGAACGGACCCGACTCCGAAGGTGCAGTAAGCCGGCAGCCGATCACCAGACGACATGTACCATAAGCTCATTCCAAGCAGAAATAACGCAACAAAGGCACCTATAAGGTAGTAATTCGTGAAACTAAGTCCAGTAATCTGCTGAACGATAGCCAAAACACCTAAGATACAAATACCTATCCAGAATTTTTCTTTCAGAAACGAGAAGAAAAAAGCCACGTAGGCATAAAAACGGATCTCGACGCCTAAGCTCCAATATGATCCATCGACTATTTGCGCGTGGAATTTTTCGGCGTGAAGCGTAAAAGACGCTAAGTAATCAAAATATGTTGGAATGTATCCTTCAGTGCGGAATACACGAAGTATTATAAACGTCAATGTGCAACAAACAAAAAATGTTGGGAACAGGCGTGAGAAGCGACGAAAAACGAAGTCCCATGAGCTGTGGCTCCTGCTCACGGTCATGGTGATAACTAGTCCGGAGATGATGAAAAACACCATGACCCCAAGCCTGCCAACGGCAAGCGACTCCGGATAGCGGCGCGAAAAGTGGTAAAGATCCTGGTCGGTGAATGGGGGCGCCGAGTAGACGAAATAGTGAAAAGCCATTACGCAGCCGACCAGGATCGCCCGGTAGGCATCGACGACTTCGTTCCGCTGACCTTGCATATGGTTTCCGCCTGTGTGTTGGCAGCATCGCAGGAAATAGGCCTCTTGACGATAGCCTTTCCGTGACGATGGCGATGCCAGGTCGGTCCGGTTGGCCTGAGATCTCGCGCTCGCTCGCAACTCCGAGCAGACGAGTGTCGCCCGTGGTTTTTGCCGTGAAGCGGAGACGTGCGGCATTTCCGCCTTGCACGGTAAGGGACACCGGATGACCGAGATCGCCTTCGAGGACCTCGTGCCGGGAACCGTCATGACGTTCGGCGGCGCGAAGGTGAGTGCGGACGCCATCGTGGCGTTCGCGCGCGCCTACGACCCCCAGCCATTCCACCTCGACGAGGAATTGGCGCGAGACACGTTCGTCGGCCGCCTGATCGCGTCGGGCTGGCATACGGCCGCGATGCAGATGCGGATGCTCGCCGACGGATGGCTCGTTGGCTCCACCGCGATGGGAAGTCTCGGAATCGACGAACTGCGGTGGCTGAAGCCGGTCCTGCCCGGCGCGACGTTGAGTGTCCGCCAGACGGTGCTGGGCCGCCGCGTCTCGCAGAGCCGCCCCGAGATGGGTATCGTGCGGGTGCGGCTTGAGACGCTGAACGAGGCCGGCGAGGTCGTCATGACGCAGACGAACCCGCTCCTGATGGGACGTCGCGATCCTGACGCTCCGATCCCGGCCGAGGAGGCCGGTGCACAACCCCATGAGCCGGCTGCCGCCCGGCCTGACGCGACACCCTCTGGCGAACCCTACCAACTTGGCGAACACATGTTCACGGCGGACGAGATCGTGGCCTTCGCGCGCGCCTACGATCCGCAGCCCTTCCACCTGGACGAGGCCGCGGCTGCCCGAAGCCATTTCGGCCGGCTCGCCGCCTCGGGCTGGCACACGGGCGCGACCTGGATGCGCTTCTACGTGGCGAACCGGCGTGAGACCGAGCGGCGCGCCGACGCCGCGGGCGAGGCGCGCCCCTCGTACGGACCGTCGCCCGGCTTCAGGAATATGCGCTGGCTGAAGCCCGTCCACGCAGGCGATACGATCCGCTTCGCGACGGCGCCGGTCGCGCGCCGCGCCTCGGCGTCCCGGCCCGGCTGGGATCTCGCCTTCAGCCGCAACACGGGCGTGAACCAGAACGGCGACACCGTCTTCCTCTTCGAGGGGAGCGGGTTCGTGTCGTCCGAGAACCGATCCCGATGACCGGTTCTACGCGTCCGGCAATTTGAAGACCTCGCGCGGCGCCGATACGCCGCGCAACGCGTGGTGTCCGAGGCTGACGACAGGGCGGCCGCAGCTCTGCGCGAACGGCTCCGACATGAGGAGCGGCTGACCAAGCATGTCGCAGAGACTCTCGATCCAGCTGGCCTCTTTGACCGCCGGACCGACGACCGTGAAGTCGAGCCGCCCGGCTCCTATATCGCCGTAGAACACGTCGCCCAATTGGAGAGCCACTTCGAGATGGAGCGGATGCTTGCGCGCCAGCGCATGCAGCGCCGCATCGAGCGCGGCCAGTCGCTCGCACACGCCCGCGCCGACCTCGGAGGCGCTCTGGCTGGTCAGTCCCTGCTGGATGATCCAGGCGCCGAACTCCGCATCCTCCGCGGAGAGGCCGGCGGACGGGATTACGTGCGGCGTTCGGGATAGAGCATGGCCAAGCCCTCGCGACTCGCCGACGCGATGCCGCGTTCCGTGATGATACCGGTCACGAGCCGAGCCGGCGTCACGTCGAAGGCCGGGTTCGCGGCGGCGCTGCCGGGTGCCGCCACCTGCACGGTCACGATCTCGCCGGACGCGGCCTGACCGGTCATATGCGTGACCTCTTCGGCCGCGCGCTCCTCGATCGGGATATCGCGGACCCCATCGTCCAGCGTCCAGTCGATCGTTGATTCCGGGAGCGCCGCGTAGAAGGGCACACCGTTGTCGCGCGCCGCCAAAGCCTTGAGATACGTGCCGATCTTGTTCGCGACATCGCCCGCTGCCGTCGTGCGGTCGGATCCGACGATGCAGAGATCTACCTCGCCGTGCTGCATCATGTGCCCGCCGGCATTGTCCGCGAGGATCGTGTGCGGCACACCATGCTGCCCGAGCTCGAAGGCCGTCAACGCGGAGCCTTGGTTGCGTGGCCGCGTCTCGTCGACCCAGACGTGGAGCGGGATGCCGGCCTCGTGCGCCGCGTAGACCGGCGCGAGGGCGGTGCCCCAGTCGACCGCCGCCAGCCAGCCCGCGTTGCAATGGGTGAGGACGTTCACGGGCTTGCCCGTCCGCTCGTAGGCTTCACGGATCAGTGCGGCCCCGTGCCGGCCGATGGCCCGGCAGGTCTCGACATCCTCCTCTGCCAGCGCGGCCGCGAGCCTGTACGCCTCGGCCGGGCGGTCGTCCACCGCGACGGAGGTCAACGCTGCCGCCATCCGGTCGAGTGCCCAGCGCAGGTTGACGGCCGTCGGCCGCGTTGCCGCGAGGACATCCACCGCGTGGGCGAGCGCTGCATCGTCCGCTGCCGTCCGGAGCGCGAGGCAAAGCCCGTAGGCGCCCGTGACGCCGATCAATGGCGCACCGCGCACCACCATCGTGCGGATCGCGACCGCGGCGTCGTCGAGCGTCTCCAGACGGCGCACCACGACGGCATAGGGCAACCGCGTCTGGTCGATCACCTCGACCGCCCAGCCGTCCTCAGCAAGCCAGATGGTACGCCGATGCGTGCCGTCGATCCTCATCGCGTGCGGAGGGCCGAGGGAGCCGCCGCCCACCGCTTCAATCTTGCCAGCGGGGATGCGCGACCGATCGGGCGTTGCACGACGACGTCGGCCATCGCCTCCTCGCACTCCGCCGCGTCCGCCGCGCGCGACAGGGCCGCGACAGCATCTGGCGAGGCCGCGCGGGAGCTCTCGCCCACCGTCGCCGGCAAAGCGCGGCCGCAGGCGGAAAGGAGCGCGCCCATCACGGCCCGGATGCCGGCCTCGCTGACGTTGCGGCGATCGGCGGCGAAGAAGCTCTCGGGGGCCTGCGGACCCGTCACGATCTCGTAGGCTGGAAAATACGCGACCTCGGCCAAGGTGGACGCGACCTCGCCCGCCGCGACGCGCAGGACCGACTTGCTGTAGGTCGTGGCTGCGAGGACGTGCGCGCCGGTCGCGGTCGCGACGAGCGGCACCGGCGACACGGTCAGGACGACCCTGAGCGCCGGGTTCAGCGCCCGCATGGCCGCGATGGCGTCGCGCAGGTCGGCCGCGACCTCGGCCGCGGTGAAGTTGCGGAAGACGTGCCGCTCCGCATCGAACGTACCCGCGACGGTCCCCGGACAGGCCGGGAACACCGCCCCGTCGACCTGCGAGACCCAGGCCTCGGTGAGCCCTAGCGTGAACACGAAGACGGTCGCGTCCTCGACCATGCGGCGGACGCGCCGCAGATGCTGGGCGGTCAGAAGGTTGAACTCGCGCTCGCTCCTCGCCCGGTAGCGCAAACCCGGGCGGAACGGATCGACGATCCCGTCCGGCGTCGCCCAGCGATCCTCGCGCGGCGTGAAGTCGCCCGTGCAGCGCCGGACGAGCTGGAGGAGCTGGCGCGCGGTGTAGATGTTGCCGTAGGCGGCCGAGAACTTATCGTAGCCGAACGGCTCGGGCTCGATATCGGTGAAGAACGGATGCGGCGGCTCCGCGCGCAGGTAGGTGAAGCCCGCCTCCTCCAGGTAGGGCACGACGTTCGCCGCGAAGCAGCTGCCCGCCGACGCGACGCGGTCCTCCGGCCGGATCAGCGGAACATCGCCAGAGAACACGTCGTCGGCCGACCAGCCGCGCGCGACGGCGCGCGACCAGAAAGCTGCGCGTGGTGCCGCAGCGTAGGGGTGGGACGCCGTCATTCGCAAATCATGCCGTCAATTCGAGCTCGCGGCGGATGTGGCCGAGCATGATCTCACCGTAAGCGTCGTTCGCGTGGCTGAGGTCGTGTGCCCAGTAGGTGCGCTCCAACCCGCCCTGCGCAGTATAGACCACGTCCGGCACGTGGACGAACCGGCAGCCCGCCTCCTCGGCGATCCCGCGCAGGCAGTCCTGGAGGAGCCGCCAGAGCTTGAAGCGGAGCGCGTAGGAGCTGATCTCCACCTGTCGGATATCGAGGCCCGTGGCGGCAGCCCGCGCCATCAGGTCGGGCTCCGTCGCGAGGATCTCGCGGAGGTAGTCCTGGTCGGCCTTGGGCGGCGGCGTCCCGACGACCGCGACCCGCGCGCCGGGCCGGGCGCGCATCTTACCGAGCGTGTAGGCGAGGATCGACAGCGTCAGCGCGTACTTCGCCCGGATCATCGTCTCGGGCACGAGTTCGGCACTGGGGTCGATCCCATCATCCGACCCGTCACTCGGCACGAAATCGAAACGTCGCGCCGGCTGGAAAAGGAAATGCGCATTGTGCTCGTTGCCGCCGAACAGGACGGCGCTCGTCACGTTCGCCGCCTCGTGGACCAGATGCGCGAAATAGGTGGTGTCGCGAGGCCAAGGCCCGGCGAGATGGACCAGATCCGGATCTCCCGGGACGACCTGCACCTTCGGGGCGGGTGCCAGTCCAGGCCCGACGAGCGCGACCGTGTGCGAGTGTCCGGCGATGAGCAGGCGCCGTGACGCCATGGCGATCAGTGGCCTTCGAAGCTCATCAGGCTGCGGACCTCGATACCCGCCTCGCGCAGCTTCGCCGCACCGCCAAGCTCCGGCAGGTCGATCACGAAGCAGGCAGCCACGACCTCGGCGCCGAGCTGGCGCAGCAGCTGCACCGCCGCGAGCGCAGTGCCGCCAGTCGCCACGAGATCGTCGATGAGAATGACGCGTTCGCCGCGCACGAGCGCGCGGTACTGGCGCGTCTGCACGTCGTGGTTGGAG
>CAXUHE010000005.1:40026-46601 GCA_964250725.1 uncultured Enterovirga sp.
CCGCGCACGAGCGCGTCGGCATGGATCTCGATCTCGTCCGAACCGTACTCGAGGAGGTATGACACCCGCACCGTCTCATGCGGGAGCTTGCCCTTCTTGCGGATCGGTACGAACCCGGTGGAAAGCTGGTGCGCCACCGCGCCGCCCAGGATGAAGCCGCGCGCCTCGATGCCCGCGACCTTGTCGACCTTGGCGCCCGCGTAGGGGTGAACGAGTTCGTCGACCGCGCGCCGGAACGCACCGGCATCACCCAGCAGCGTCGTGATGTCCCGGAACATGATCCCGGCCTTGGGATAATCCGGGATGGTTCTGATGGCGTCGCGGAGGTCGCGCGTCGTGCTCATCGCGGTCGCGTTCCTAAGCGGCCGCGCCGAGCACGCGCCCGGCGACCGCGTCGAGCTTGGCGAGGAGTGCCGGATCGCGGGCGGCGGGCGAGGTCATGATGGCATGGTCGAGCGCGCGGTCCGACTTCACGGGACAGGGCTCGTGCTCGGACGGGAAGTCGCGCGCGAGACGGGCGAGAAGCCGCGCCGCGTTGCCGGCATTGGCCTGAGCCACGGCCATCACGTCCGAGACCTCGACCGCGTGATGGTCCGGGTGCCAGCAATCGAAATCCGTCACCATCGCGACCGTCGCGTAGGTGATCTCCGCCTCGCGGGCAAGCTTCGCCTCGGGCATGTTGGTCATGCCGATCACGTCGTAGCCGGCCGCCTTGTAGGCGAGCGACTCGGACAGCGAGGAGAATTGTGGGCCTTCCATGCACACATAGGTGCCGCCGCGAACGATCGCGATCCCCTCGGCGGCGGCCGCATCGGCGATGCGCTGCTGCAGGCGCGGCCCGACCGGGTGCGCCATCGACACGTGCGCGACGCAGCCCGCGCCGAAGAACGACGTCTCGCGCCGGAACGTGCGATCGACGAACTGGTCCGCCAGGACGAAGCAGCCGGGAGCCAGGTCCTCGCGGAATGACCCGCAGGCCGAGACGGACACGATGTCGGTCACGCCCGCGCGCTTCATGACGTCGATATTCGCGCGATAGTTGATGTCGGAAGGCGAGAGGCGGTGGCCGCGGCCGTGGCGCGGCAGGAACACGATCTCAGTCCGGCCGATCCGCCCGATCCGCAACGCGTCGGACGGCTCGCCCCAGGGCGACGAGACCGCCTCCTCGCGCACGTCCTCCAGGCCGGGCAGGTCGTACACGCCCGACCCGCCGATAACGCCGAGGATGGCCTTCACGCCGTAACGCTTTCGTGGGTCATCGCTCGCGTTTTCTCCGCGTCGTCACGGAGAATACTAGCCCGTCGGCCCGAGCGGCGCGGTTCCGGGGAGGCCCTCCGCCTCGCCGCCGAGCGGCGCCCAGACCTTCTTCTTCACGTAATACATCAGGTACGCGAAGACCGCGAGGAAGATCATCACCATGAAGCCCATGCGCTTGCGCTGATCGAGCGCAGGCTCGGCCGACCACATGAGGAAGGCCGCGATGTCGCGCGAGTACTGGTCGACAGTCTCGGGAACGACGGGCTTACCATCCGCTCCCTTCGGGTAGTCGACCTGCCCGTCGGAGAGGGGCTTCGGCATAGCGATCACGTGGCCGGGGAAATACGTGTTGTAATATCCACCCTGCGGCACCCTGAAGTCTTGCGGTGCCGCTTCGTATCCGTTGAGGAGCGAGTGGATGTAGTCAACGCCGTGCTCCTGGTACTGAATGAACGGGATCACGTCGAAGATGAACCAGGGGAAGCCGCGCTCATACCCGCGCGCCTTGGCCATGATGGTCAGTTGCGGCGGCGCCTTGCCGCCGTTCGCGGCCGCCGCCTGATTCTCGTTGGCAAAAGTCCAAGGAATGTAGTCGGCGCCCCGGCCCGGCCGCTCGAACATGTCGCCGGCATCGTTCGGGCCATCCTGGATCTTGTATTCTGCCGCAAGGGCCGTGACCTGGGCAGTCGAGAACTGGGGGCCGCCGTTCTGGCTGAGCGTCCTGAACGGGATCCGCATCTGGTGACAGGCGCTGCACACTTCGCGGTAAACCTTGAAACCGCGTTGCAACTGCGCGGTGTCAAAGGTGCCGAATACTCCCGCGAAGCTCCACTTCTCGCGCGAAGGCATCGGCGCCTCGTGTTCCTGAGCGACGCCCGGCGAGGCCCAGGCGAGTGCCGCCGCGATCGCCGCGGCGGCCAGGATGGCGGGTCTTCTCATCATGACGACATCACACCCCGACACAACGCGCTCAGCCCTTCGTCGACGGCTCGGCCGTCGCGCCGACCGGCATGCCCGAACCACCCTTCCTGCCGAGCACGGTCTCGACGATCGACGCGGGCAACGGCTTCGGAGTCTCGAAGAGGCCGATCACGGGCAGGATGACTAGGAAGTGGATGAAGTACCACGCCGTGCAGACGCGGGACGCGATCACGTAGCCGCCCTCCGGAGGCTTCGCGCCGAGCCAGCCGAGCAGCACGCACACGATGCAGAACACCCAGAAGAACTGCCGGTACATGGGCCGGTAGTTCGACGAGCGGATGCGCGACGTGTCGAGCCAGGGCACGAGCGCCAGCATCACGATCGCGCCGACCATCGCGATGACGCCGCCGAGCTTGTCGGGAATCGCGCGCAGGATCGCGTAGAAGGGCAGGAAGTACCATTCCGGCACGATGTGGGCCGGCGTCACGGCCGGGTTCGCGGGCACGTAATTGTCCGCGTGACCGAGATAGTTCGGCACGAAGAACACCCACCAGGCGAAGAACATCGCGAACACGATCATGGCGAATATGTCCTTGATCGTCGCGTAGGGCGTGAACGGCATCGAATCCTGGGCCGACTTGATCGGCACGCCGGTCGGGTTGTTCTGGCCCACCACGTGCAGCGCCCACACGTGCAGCACCACCACGCCCGCGATCATGAAGGGCAGCAGGTAGTGCAGGGCGAAGAAGCGGTTCAGCGTCGGGTTGCCTACCGAGTAGCCGCCCCAGAGCAGCGACACGATGGTGTCGCCGACGAGCGGGACCGCGGAGAACAGGTTTGTGATGACGGTCGCGCCCCAGAAGCTCATCTGGCCCCACGGCAGCACGTAGCCCATGAAGGCGGTCGCCATCATCAGGAGGTAGATGATCACGCCGAGCAGCCACAGGATCTCGCGTGGCGCCTTGTAGGACCCGTAGTAGAGGCCGCGGAAGATGTGGATGTAGACCGCGATGAAGAACATCGAGGCCCCGTTGGCGTGCAGGTAGCGCAGCAGCCAGCCGTAGTTCACGTCGCGCATGATCGCTTCGACCGAGTCGAACGCCATCGTGGCCTGCGGGATGTAATGCATCGCGAGCCACACGCCGGTCACGATCTGCGCGACCAGCATGAACATCAGGATCGCCCCGAAGGTCCAGAAATAGGTCAGGTTGCGCGGGACCGGGAAGGCGATGAACGACGAGTGGACGAGCCCAGCGATCGGCAGGCGGCTCTCGAACCACTTCGCGAAGGCGCTCTTGGGAACGTAGGTGGTGGCGTGCTGGCTCATGTCGTTGACCTGTATGTCGTCAGGCGTTTGCGGTTATCGCGTTCGGCCGAATTCGTTCAATCTCGACTCGTTTCGATCCTGCTCAAGTCGCTTCCGTCTTGGCCGCGACCTTCGAGTCCTCGCCGATCCTGATCTTCGCGTCCGACACGAAGGTATAGGGCGGGACGGGCAGGTTCGCGGGCGCCGGGCCTCCGCGGACGCGGCCCGACGTGTCGTAGACCGAGCCGTGGCAAGGGCAGAACCAGCCCTCGTAGGCGCCCTCGTGGCCGAGCGGCACGCAGCCGAGATGGGTGCAATTTCCGTAGACGATCAGCCAGTTCGCCTTGCCCTGCTTGACGCGGGCCGAGTCGGGCTGCGGATCGGGAAGAGATGCGAGATTGACCGTCTCGGCGTCCTCGATCTCCTTCTTCGTCCGGTTCCTCACGAAGATGAGCTTGCCGCGCCAGAACACCTTGACGATCGCGCCCTCGGCGATCGGCCCGAGATCGACGTCGACCGGCGCGCCGGCCGCGATCGTCACCGCGTCCGGCGCCAGCGAGGACACGAACGGCCACACGAGCGACGCGACGCCCACGACACCGGCGGCGCCCGTCGCGATCATCATGAAGTCACGGCGCGTCCCCTGCGTCGCATGAGGCGTAACGGTCGTGGTGCTCGTGGCCAAAACGGGGCTCCAAACGTCGTCGTCGCGCAGGCCCGGATGGCCCGATCGGGACCGGTCGCGAACGCCGGCCCCTGCTCTATAGGAAACACCGGCACCCTCGTACCGCAATGCGGCAGGGGGTCGCCCATCGCCGGTCTTTGGCACGGTTCCAAACCACTGTCACGCC
This sequence comes from uncultured Enterovirga sp., assembly GCA_964250725.1. Classification (GTDB taxonomy): domain Bacteria; phylum Pseudomonadota; class Alphaproteobacteria; order Rhizobiales; family Beijerinckiaceae; genus Enterovirga. The sequence continues at coordinate 44,362 of CAXUHE010000005.1, forward strand.
CGGATAGACGCCCTGGGACGGCTTGCGAACGGCGCTACTCCGCGGCCTCCGGCACGATCCGCGCCTCTCCGTTCAGGAATCCGCCGGATTGGCGCTTCCACAGCCGGGCGTAGAGGCCGCCCCGTGCGATCAGGTCGGAATGGCTGCCCTCCTCGACGATCCGGCCGCGATCGAGCACGATGAGCCGGTCGAGCTGGGCGATCGTCGATAGGCGATGCGCGATGGCGAGCACGGTCTTGCCCGCCATCAGCACGTCGAGTGCGTCCTGGATCGCGGCCTCGACCTCGGAATCCAGCGCCGAGGTCGCCTCGTCGAGGACGAGGATCGGGGCGTTCTTCAGGATGACGCGCGCGATGGCGATGCGCTGGCGCTGCCCGCCCGACAGCTTGACGCCGCGCTCGCCCGCATGCGCGTCGAGGCCGCGCCGCCCCTTGTGGTCCTCGAGCTCGGCGATGAAGGCATCCGCGTGCGCGAGCCGCGCCGCCTCCTCGATCTGCGCCTCGCCGGCATCGACGCGCCCGTATGCGATGTTCTCGCGGATAGAGCGGTGCAGCAGCGATGTGTCCTGGGTCACGACGCCGATCGCGGAGCGCAGCGAATCCTGCGTCACGCCCGCGATGTCCTGCCCGTCGATCAGGATGCGGCCGCCCTCGACGTCGTGCAGCCGCAGCAGCAGCGACGAGATCGTCGACTTGCCGGCCCCGCTCGGGCCGACGAGCCCGACGCGCTCGCCCGCCCGGATCGTCAGGTCGAGCCGGTCGATGATGCCGCTGCGCTTGCCGTAGTGGAACGCGACGGCATCGAACCGGACCTCGCCGCGGGGCACCGCGAGCTCGCGCGCGTCCACCTGGTCGACGAGCCCGTGCGGGCGGGCGATCGTCGACATCGATTCCTGGATGACGCCGACATTCTCGTAGACGCCGCGGATCGTCTGCATGACCCAGCCGGACATGGCGAGGATGCGCATCACGAGCGCCAGACCGGCCGCCGCCTCGCCCGCGCTCATCGCGCCGCGCGACCACAGCATGAGCGAGAGAGCGGCCGTCGCGAACAGGAGCAGGCTGTTCATGACGGACAGCATCGCGGTGACGCCCGTGATGAGGCGCAGCGTGTCGAGGAAGGTCGACATCCACCAGGCGAGCGAATCGTGGACGGCCGAGCGCTCTTCGCGCGAGCGGGCGAAGAGCTTGACCGTCAGGATGTTCGTGTAGCTGTCGACGATGCGCCCGACCGTGACGGAGCGCGCCTCCGCGTTCGCGAGCGAGCGCACCTGCGCGCGCGGCACGAAGTAGCGCAGCAGGAGGACGTAGCCGAGGATCCATGCCGCCATCGGCAGCGCGAGCCACAGGCTGATCGAGCCGAAGAGGCCGAGCGCCGCGATCGCGAAGATCCCCACATAGGTCAGCGTGTCGAGGAGCGTCACCGCGATCTCGCGGATCGACGGGCCGGCCTGGGTGATCCGGTTCGCGAGCCGGCCGGCGAAATCGGCCTGGAAGTACGAGAGCGCGTGACCGAGCGTGTAGAGGTGCGTGCGCCAGCGGATCATCGTGGTCGATTGCGGCACGATGATCTGGTTCGACACGATCTCGTGCAGCGTCTGGAGGATCGGCCGTCCGACAAGGATCAGCGCGCCGGCGCCCGCCAAGCGCCAGCCGTTCTCGGCGAGAAGCCGCTCGGGCGAGGTATGCGACAGCAGGTCCACGAACCAGCCGATCAGCAGGTAGAGGCTCGTCTCGAGCAGTCCGACCGCGATCGACACCACGAACAGGAAGACGAGCCAGGAGCGGATCGGCTTCAGGTAGTGCCACGAAAAGCGGCCGACGCTGGTCGGCGGCATCTCCGTCTCGTCGAACGGCGCGAAGGGGTCGACGAGGGTTTCCAGGCGGCGCAGCATCAATCGGTCTCACGGGGATAGGGCAGGTCAACTCGGCAGGCGCGGCTCCGTTCGGTGCGATCTGCCCGGTTGTCTCAACCGTGAAGAGCAGGCTTCGTCCGTCTCGTTCACCGTCCGTCTTGCCATCGTGGCCACGCTTCGCCAATGTGCCGCCCCCGTCGACGAGGGTCGAGAGAACGATCCCGGACGGGGCGGCGCGGCTTCGCGCCATAGTCAAGTTTTCAGGGTCTACGGGCGCATCATGAAAGTCACCGTCGAGCGAGCCGCGCTTCTCAAGGCGCTCGGCCACGTCCACCGCGTCGTCGAGCGGCGGAACACGATCCCGATCCTGTCCAACGTGCTCCTT
>CAXUHE010000006.1:0-28917 GCA_964250725.1 uncultured Enterovirga sp.
TCCACTTCACCATCCTGCGCCCGCCCGAGAAGCAGGACGGCACGCCCATCAACGAGCTCTCGCTCATCGCCTTCCCGACGCGCGAGCTGTTCCAGCAGAAGATCAAGGACTTCGACCTCATCATCTTCGACCGCTACGCGAACCAGAGCGTGCTGCCTTCCACCTATTTCGACAACATCGCGCGCTACGTGCGCGAGGGCGGGGCGCTCCTGATCGCAGCCGGGCCGGAATTCGCCGGCTCGTCGAGCCTCGCGCGCACGCGGCTGGCGTCGATCCTGCCGGGCCTGCCCGACGGGCAGATCCTGGAACAGCCGTTCAAGCCCGCGATCACGCCCCAGGGCCGGCGCCATCCGGTCGGGCGCGCGCTGCCCGGCAGCGAGAGCGAGCCGCCCGCCTGGGGCGAGTGGCTGCGCACGATCGGGGCAGACAGCCGGCGCGGCACGACGGTCATGTCCGGGGCGGGCGACAGGCCGCTCCTCGAACTCGCCCGCGAGGAGAAAGGCCGCGTGGCGCTCCTCCTATCGGACCATGTCTGGCTCTGGGCGCGCGGCTACCACGACGGCGGCCCCCACACCGACCTGCTGCGCCGGCTCGCGCATTGGCTGATGAAGGAGCCGGCGCTGGAGGAGGAGGCGTTGCGCGCCTCCGTCGCCGGGCGCCGCGTCACGATCGAGCGCCAGACGATGGCGATGGAGACGGGGCCGGTCGCCGTCGCGTTGCCCTCTGGCGGCACGCGATCGGTGACGCCGGCCGAGGGGGAGCCCGGCCTCTTCACCGCGTCCTTCGAGGCGCCCGAGCTCGGCCTCTACACGATCCGTTCGGGCGACCTCGTGGCCTTCGCGAGCGTCGGGCCGGCGAATCTCAAGGAACTGGCCGACGTGTTCTCGGACACGGAGAGGCTGCGCCCGATCGCTGAGGCGACCGGCGGCTCGGTGCGCCGCGTCGCAGAGGCCGGGTCGGGGCCGCTCGCGATGCCGCGCGTCCAGGCGGTCCGGTCCGGCTCGCGGCTCGCGGGCGGGGACTGGATCGGCATCCGGCCGAGCGAGTCCGCGGTGATCCGCGGCGTCTCGGTCGTGCCGCTCGGCCTCGGGCTGTGGGGCCTCGCGGCATTGCTCGGCGCGGTGCTCCTCGCCTGGGTGGTCGAGGGACGGCGGCGGGCGGCGTGATCAGGCATATCGCTTGAGCGGGTTCGGGCCGCGCTACACCCAGCGATCGGTCAGCACGGCGTCGATCGTGTCGGCATCGAACCACGTTCCGCCGTCATGCTCGACTGGATCAGGCAGAATGAAGATGTGCTGGTTGTGGGTCAGCCAGCCTTGTCCGATCGGGTAGCGGTCGCCTCGAACGTGCAGCCGATCGACAGGAGGTATTCGTAGACGTCGTCGGCCCGGTAGCGCACGCGTCACGCACCGGCGCGAGCCGACCTCCGGGTGGTGAATGCCTCCCGTTCCGATACGCGGTCCTTCATCCTGGCGATCATCGCGAGAGCGGCCGGGACGTTGCTCTCGGCAACCGCACGATCCGCGTGGGCCACGAACAGTTCCGGCACGTCCGGCGAGCGGACCACCCAGTTGCTTCCGATCCTGGTCGTTTCGAGCCGTGGGTTCACGCCGTCACCTCTTCGCCATGAAACATGGGCGATCGTTGCCGGACCGTCAAAGACATGGCGACCGGCGCGCTGCCAGCACGCGCCCGCTCGCACGCTCCAGCGCGCCGGGCTCAAGCTCCGCCGCGAGGAGCCGAGCCGGGTCGACGGGGCCCGGCAATTCGAGTCCCCCGGGCTTCACGCGCACGAAGCCGAAGCGCGCGTAATAGGGCTCGTCGCCGACGAGCAGTACCAGCGTGTGGCCGGCTGCGCGCGCGGCGTCGAGGGCGCGCGTCATCAGGGCGGCCCCGATGCCGCGCCCCTCGAAGGCCGGCTCGACCGCGAGCGGTCCCAGCAGGAGCGCGTCCGTCTTGGCAGGCGGGGCGCCGATCTCGACAGGCGAGACCTTGACCGAGCCGACGAGGAGCGTGCCGACGAGCGCCGTGAAGGAGAGCTCGGCCAAGGGCGACGCGCGCTCGCGCAGGCGGAAGGCCGCGCGCGCGAAGCGGCCCGGCCCGAAGGAGCGCTCGTGCAGCCGCAGGATCGCAACCTCGTCCTGCGGCAGTTCGGGCCGGATCAGGAGCGCGAGATCGGTCACGATCGCGATCAGGCCGCGACGGATTTCATGCCGAGATAGGCCGCGACGATCCGCGGATCGGCCGCGAGGTCGTGCGCCGGCCCCTCCAGCACGACGGCCCCATTCTCCAGGACGTAGGCGTGGTCCGCGAGCTCAAGCGCCGCGCGCGCGTTCTGCTCGACGAGCAGGATCGACACGCCCGCCGCGCGCAGGTCGGCCACGATGCGGAAGATCTCGCGCACCACGAGCGGCGCGAGCCCCAAGCTCGGCTCGTCCAGCATGAGGAGCTTCGGGCGGCTCATCAGGGCGCGCGCCATGGCGAGCATCTGGCGCTCGCCGCCGGACAGGGTGCCGGCGAGCTGGGTCCGGCGCTCCAGGAGGCGCGGGAAGAGCCGCCACATCTCGCCCAGCATGTCCGCCGTTCCTGCCTCGCGCCGACGCCGGAAGCCGCCGAGCCGCAGGTTGTCCTCCACGCTCATCGAGACGAAGAGCTCGCGCTTCTCCGGCACGAGGCTCATCCCGTCGCCGACCCGCTGCTCGACGCGCCGGCCCGACAGGTCCGCGCCCCGGAAGGTCGCGGTGCCGCGGGAGCGCAGGATGCCCATCGTGGCGTTGAGCAGCGTCGTCTTGCCGGCGCCGTTGGGACCCAGGATGGTCACGATCGCGCCCTCGGGCACGCTGATCGAGACGTCGCGCACCGCCTCGACCCGGCCGTAGGCGACGCAGAGGCGGTCGAGCGTGAGGAGGGGCGTCACGCGACGCTCCCGAGATAGGCTTCCCGCACGGCGGGGTTCGCCTGGATCTCGGCCGGGCTGCCCTGCGCCAGCTCGGAGCCGAAATTCAGCACCACGAGGCGGTCGGTGAGGCCCATCACGAAGTCCATGTCGTGCTCGACGAGGAGCACGGAGATGCCCTGCTCGCGCACCCGGCGGAGCAGGGCGGCGAGCGCCTCCTTCTCCGCGTGGCGCAGGCCCGCGGCAGGCTCGTCCAGCAGCAGGAGCACGGGATCGAGGCAGAGCGCGCGCGCGATCTCGACGAGGCGCTGCTGGCCGAGCGCGAGCTCGCCGGCCGGCAGATCGGCGCAACCGCCGAGCCCGACGCGCTCGAGCTCGATGGCGGCGCGCGCGAGGATGCGCGCCTCCTCCGCGCGGTCGAGCCGCAGCGCGCCGGCCAGCGTCCCGGCGCGGCCGAGGAGGTGCGAGCCGATCGCCACGTTGTCGATCGCGCTCATCGTGGGGACGAGCTTGACGTGCTGGAACGTTCGCGCGAGCCCGAGCGTCGCGATGCGCCGCGCCGGCCAGCCGCCGATCTCGCGGCCGAGCAGGGCCACATGGCCGGAACTCGCCCGCGCGACCCCGGTGATGAGGTTGAAGCTCGTCGATTTGCCGGCCCCGTTCGGCCCGATGAGGCCGACGATCTCGCCGGCCCTGAGGTCGAAGCTGACGTCGTCGACCGCGACGAGCCCCCCGAAGGTCTTGCGGAGGTCCCGCACCGCGAGCATGCCCGAACCGACGACCGGCAGGCTACGGGAGGCGGTCAGCGGGTCGGCGGAGCGCAAGCCGCGCCGCGCGCGCACCCGGCCGAACAGGTCCCGCAGGTGCGGCCAGATCCCGTCCGGGGCGAACTGGAAGATCGCGATTAGCAGGAAGCCGAACACGATCGCCTCGTAGTTGCCCTGCGCGCCGATGAGCCAGGGCAGCACGTCCTGGAGTTTGTCCCGGATGACCGTGATCAGCCCGGCGCCCAGCACCGCGCCGCCGATGCTGCCGACGCCGCCCGCGACCGCCATCAGGAGGTAATCGATCGACACGTTGATGCTGAACGGGGTCGGGTTCACGGCGCGCTGGAAATGCGCGTAGAGCCAGCCCGCCACCGCCGCGAGCGCCGCCGCGTACACGAAGGCGACGATCCGCATGCGGCCGGTATCGATGCCGAAGCTCTCCGCCGCCACGACCCCGCCGCGCAGGGCCCGGATGGCGCGTCCGATCCGCGAATCGAGGAGGTTGCGGGTGAGGAGGAGCGCGACCGCCAGGATCGCGAGCGTCAGGAGGTAGAAGCGCGACGGATCGATGAGCGAGACGCCGAAAGCCGAGACCGGCGGGATGCCCGAGATACCGTCGAAGCGCCGGAAGTAGTCGAGGCTCCCGGTCAGGTAGAAGAAGCTGATGTTCCAGGCGATCGTGGCGACCGGCAGGTAATGCCCCTTCAGCCTGAGCGTGATCGCCCCGATGCCCCAGGCGAGCAAGGAGGCGAGCCCGACCGCCAGCGGCAAGGTGGCGAGCGGCGTCCACCCGTAGCGGGTCGTCAGGATCGCGGTCGTATACGCCCCGAAGCCGACGAACATCGCCTGCCCGAAGGACACGATGCCGGCGATTCCGGTGAGCACCACGATGCCGAGCGCCACGATCGCGGCGATTCCGGCCGAGCCCGCGAGTGTCATCCAGTAGAGCGGCACGCCGGGGATGAACGGCAGCGCGACCGCCAGGAGCGCGACCGCCAGGAGGGCGAGGCGCGGCCTCATTCCTCGTCCTCGAGCTGCGTCGTGCCGTAGGAGCGCACGAGCAGGATCGGCACGATGATCATGAAGACGATCACCTCCTTGAGGTCGCTCGCCGCGAAGGATGCGAAGCTCTCGATCACGCCGACCAGGATGGCGGCCCCGGCCGCCACGGGGTAGCTGACGAGGCCGCCGATGATCGCCGCCACGAAGCCCTTGAGGCCGATGAGGAAGCCCGTGTCGTAGTAGATCGTGGTGATGGGCGACACGAGGATGCCGCCTGCCGCGCCGATCAGCCCCGCGAGCCCGAAGGCGAGCCTCCCCGAGAAGGTCGGCGAGATCCCGACGAGGCTGGCGCCGAGCCGGTTGACCGCGGTCGCGCGCAGCGCCTTGCCGACGAGCGTGCGGCCGAAGAGGAGGTAGAGCGCGAGGATCAGGCATATCGTGACGCCGAGCACGGCCAGCGACTGGCCCGTCACGAACACATCCCCGAAGGTGAAGCTCGCCGCCGAGAGCGGGGCGGTGCGCGACCCCTCCGCCCCGAAGAAGATGAGCCCGAGCCCGGTCATCGCGAGGTGGAGCGCGACCGACACGATCAGCAGGACGAGCACCGACGCCTCCGCGAGCGGGCGGTAGATCGCGTCGTGAATGGAGAGCGCGAGGGGTGCGACGATCACCAGCGTCATCGCGATCGCGATCGCCTGTCCGGGCGCGCGGGGCGCGATCGCCACGGTCGCGGCCGCGATCACGAGCGGCGCGAGGACCGTCGCGGCGAGCGTCCCGAGGACGAGCCGCCCCGACAGGGCGCCCCGTTCCGCCCACAGCGTCACGATCGCGGCCGCGATCCCGAAGAGGAGCAGGAGCCAGACGGTGCCGGGCACGCGCCCCGCCTCCAGCGCGGCCAGCGTCAGCGCCCCGAAGGACACGAACTCGCCGATCGGCACGAAGATGACGCGGGTCACCGTGAAGACGAGCACCAGCGCCAGCGCCAGGAGCGCGTAGATCGCCGCGTTCGTGACGCCGTCCTGCAGCAGGATCAGGAAGATCGAGAGGTCCACGCGCTCTCCCCAGGACCGTGCCCGTCTTGGACGCGGGCGAGGTCGGAGCCGAGGACGGGCCTCGTTCACCTTCGCTCTTGCCCGCCGGGTTCGGGCCTCGTCAAGTGCGGCGGGCGGCGAGGACGACGTGCGCGATGTCAGGCCGCCTCGATGCTCGCGCGCAACGCCGCGTTGACCCGCGCCTGCCAGCCGGGGCCGGTCGCGCGGAAATGAGCCAGCACGTCGGGGTCGAGGCGCACCGTCGCGTCGGCGGCTTCGCGGCGCTCGTCGGAGGACCGGATCAGGGCTGCATATAGGGCGGGCGGGAGAACCTCCGCGGCGGGGCGAAGCGAGGCGAGTTCCTCGGCCGTGAGTTCGGGGTTGTCCGGATCCTGCGCGATACCCGCCTGGATCTCGGCCTCCTCCTCATCAGTGATCTCGACGCGATACTCTTGACGCTTCTGCATGGTCACGTCGCTCCTTCCTGCTCGCTCGCCGCATGCTGATGACGGACAAAGCCTCGGTCCCGAGAGGCGAGAATACCACGGCGACGAGTTCGCACCTGAACGGGAGGACCGCCTTGAACCGCACCGCGCCGAGCCGGCCGTCATAGCTTGGCGTGACGAGCGAATTTGTCCAGTCGCACGATCCGGCATCCGCGAGATCGAAGCCGTGGTTCGCGATGTTCAAGGCTCGCTTGGGTGGGTCGAAGGTGAAGATCACCGGCCAGCCCCGCCCAGCCCCGCGTCACCCCGCCTCCGCAGCGAGCAGCGCCGCCCGGTGCTCCGTGATCAGCGCGTCCACCACCTCGTCGAGCGCGGTCCCGGCCACGATCTCTTCCAGCCGGTAGAGCGTCAGGTTGATGCGGTGGTCGGTCACCCGCCCTTGGGGGAAGTTGTAGGTGCGGATGCGCTCGGAGCGGTCGCCGGACCCCACCTGCGACTTGCGATCGGCCGCCCGGACGGCATCCTTGGCGCTACGCTCCTGGTCATAGAGCCGCGAGCGCAGCAGCGACATGGCGCGCGCTCGGTTCTTGTGCTGCGAGCGCTCCTCCTGGACGAAGACCACGATGCCGGACGGCAGATGCGTGATCCGGACGGCCGATTCGGTCTTGTTGACGTGCTGGCCGCCGGCGCCCTGCGCGCGCATCGTGTCGATCTTCAGGTCCGCATCGTTGATCGCGATGTCGACCTCCTCGGCCTCTGGCAGCACCGCGACGGTCGCGGCCGAGGTGTGGATGCGCCCCTGGGTCTCGGTGTTCGGCACGCGCTGGACGCGGTGCACACCGGATTCGAACTTGAGCCGGGCGAAGACCCCGCGCCCCTTGATCTCGGCCACGACTTCCCTGAACCCCCCGACCGTCCCCTCGCTCTCGGACATGACCTCGACGCGCCAGCCGTGCAGCTCGGCGTAGCGAGCATACATGCGAAAGAGGTCGCCCGCGAAGAGCGCCGCCTCGTCGCCGCCCGTCCCGGCCCGGATCTCCAGGATGGCGCTCTTCTCGTCCGCCATGTCCTTCGGCAGCAGCAGCAGGTTCAGCGACGCGGCCGCATCCTCCGCCTTCGCGGTCGCGTCCGAGCGCTCGTCCTCGGCAAGCGAGCGCATCTCGGGCTCGCTGGCGGGATCCGCGATCATCGCGTCGAGACCCGCGAGGTCGTCGGCGGCGGACTGGTAGGCGCGGATCGCATCGACCACGGGATCGAGCTCCGCGAGCTCGCGCGACAGGGCGACGAAGCGCTCGGGCTCGGGGCCGCCGTTGAGCGTCGCGGAGACGATCGCGTGCCGCGTCAGGATCGCGTCGAGCTTGGGAGCGGGGGGCGCGGCCATCAGACGGGGATCCCGTGCCGGGCGGCGAAATCGGACAGGATCGGCCGGAGGTTGTCGCCGCCGCCGTCGAGGCCGCGCAGCTCCGTCTCGACGAGGTCCGCGAGCCGCGCGCCGTCGAGCGCGAGGATCATCGCCTTGACGGGGCCGATCGCGGCGGCCGACATCGAGAGCGAGCGGAACCCGAGCCCGATCAGCGCCATCGCGTCGAGCGGCCGGCCCGCGAGCTCGCCGCAGACGGTCACCGGGCAGCCGGCCGCCGCCGCGCGGCTCGCGACATGGCGGAGCGCGCGCATGAAGGGCAGGCTCATCGTGTCGAACCGGTCGGCCACGAGCTTGTTGCCGCGGTCGACCGCGAAGAGGAACTGCATGAGGTCGTTCGACCCCACCGAGAGGAAGTCCGCCGCCCCGGCGATCTCGTCGATCTCGAAGAGGAGCGATGGCACCTCCACCATCGCGCCGAGCGAGATCTCGGCCGGGACCGCGTTGCCGTGCGCCGTCAGGAAGGCGAGTTCGCCGTCCACGAAGCGTTTCGCCTGGAGAAACTCGGAGGTCGTCGCGACCATCGGGAACATGATGCGCAGGTGCCGGCCGGCCGCCGCCTTGAGGAGGGCGCGCGCCTGCGTGCGCAGGAGCGCCGGGCGGTCGAGCGCGATGCGGATCGCGCGCCATCCGAGCGCGGGGTTCTCCTCCTCCACGCGCGGCATGTAGGGCAGGAGCTTGTCGCCCCCGATGTCGAGGCTGCGGAAGGTGACCGGCAACCCGCCCGCGCCCTCGAACACGGAGGCGTAGAGCGCCTGCTGGTCCTTGGCGGAGGGCATCCGCTCCGCGATCATGAACTGGAGCTCGGTGCGGAACAGGCCGATGCCGCGCGCCCCGGTCTCCTCCAGGTGCGGCAAGTCGACCAGCAGCCCGGCATTGAGCTGGAGCGCGATCCCGACACCGTCGCGCGTCACGGCGGGCTGGTCGCGCAGCAGGCGGTACCGCGCCTGGCGGCGCGCCCGAAGCCGCGCCTTCTCGGCATAGGCCGCCTCGACGTCCGGGGGCGGGCGGACATGGACGTCGCCCACCCCGCCGTCGACGATCACCGCGTCGCCCGCCTCCACCAGCGAGGCCGCGTTCTCAACCTCGCTGACGACCGGGATGTTGAGCGCGCGCGCCACGATCGCGATGTGGCTCGTCTGGCCGCCTTCCTCCAGCACGAGGCCGCGCAGGCGCGAGCGGTCGTAGTCGAGGAGCGCCGCCGGGCCCATCATGCGCGCCACGATGATGGCGTTCTCGGGCAGGTTCTCGCGCGCCGCCACGAGGTCGACCCCGACGAGCCGGTGCAGCAGGCGGTTCGCGAGCTCGTCGAGGTCGTGCAGGCGCTCGCGCAGGAACGGGTCCGTCGAGCGCATCAGGCGCGCCCGCGAATCGGATTGCACGCGCTCGACCGCCGCCTCGGCCGTGATGCCTGTGCGGACCGCCTCGCGCATGCGCCGGAGCCAGCCCTGGTCGTGCGCGAACATGCGGAAGGTCTCGAGCACGTCGCGGTGCTCGCCCCCATGCGCGATGTCGCCCCGCTCCAGCATGGCGTCGATCGAGAGGCGGACCTCCTCGATCGCGGCGTCGAGCCGGAGGATCTCGGCGTCGCTGTCGGCTGCGATGATGTTGCGCACGACGATGCGCGGCTCGTGCAGCACCACGTAGCCGAGCCCCAGGCCGTCGACGAGCGCCGCGCCCCTGATCTGGAGCGGGCGGCGCGCTGCGGTCTCCGTGCCGGGCTCGCCCAACGACTGGAGCTCGCCGGACGCGATCAGCTCGGCCAATATCATCGAGGTCGTCTGGAGCGCTTCCACCTCCTCCTCGGTATAGACGCGATGAGTCTTATTCTGGACGACGAGGACGCCGAGCGTGTTGCCGGCCCGCAGCACGGGGACGCCGAGGAAGCCGTGATAGCTCTCCTCGCCCGTCTCCGGCCGGTAGGAGAAGGCCGGATGGGTCTGCGCGTCGGAGAGAGCCAGCGGCTCCGCGTTCTGGGCGATCAGCCCGACCAGGCCCTCGCCCGCCCGCATCGTGGTGAGGTGGACGGCCTCGCGGTTCAGGCCCTCGGTCGCGTAGAGCTCGAGCGTCTGGTCGGCCCGCATCACGTAGAGCGAGCACACCTCCGACACCATGTTCGCCGCGATGAGGATCGTGATCCGGTCGAGCCGCGCCTGGGCGGGCAGCGGCTCCGCCATGATCTCGCGCAGCCGGCGGAGGAGAACGCGCGGACCGCCGGGTGCTCCTCTCATCGGTCAATCCGTGAATGCGGCCCGATGATGCCGGTCGTCGCCCCGGCGGGGCGTCAGGCCCTGTCGAGGCCGTATAGCGAGTGCAAGGTCCGGACCGCAAGTTCGGTATAGGCGGCGTCGATGAGCACCGAGAACTTGATCTCGGAGGTCGTGATCGCCCGGATGTTGATGCCCTTCTCGGCGAGCGCCCGGAAGGCGCGCGACGCCACGCCCGCGTGGCTGCGCATGCCGACGCCGATCGCCGAGACCTTCACGACGTCGGTCGCGCCCTGCACGTCCTGCATGCCGATGCTGGGGCGATTCGCGTCCAGGATGTGGCGCGCCCGCTCGTAATCCGCGGCCGGCACCGTGAAGGTCATGTCGGTCGTGGCGGCGTCGTCGGACACGACCTGGATGATCATGTCGACGTTGATGTTCTGGTCCGCGAGCGGGCCGAAGATCGCGGCCGCGACGCCGGGCTTGTCGGCGATGCGGCGCAGCGTGATCTGCGCCTCGTCGCGCGAGAACGCGATTCCCGTGACGACGGGCTGTTCCACGATATCCTCCTCGTCGCAGATGAGCGTCCCGGGTTTGGGATCGTCCGGGTCGTCGAAGCTCGACCGGACGTAGGTGGGCATCCGGTTCACCATCGCGAGCTCGACCGAGCGCACCTGGAGAACCTTCGCGCCCAGCGAGGCCATCTCCAGCATCTCCTCGAAGGCGACGCGATCGAGCCGGCGAGCCTTCGGCACGACGCGCGGATCGGTCGTGTAGACGCCGTCCACGTCGGTGTAGATGTCGCAGCGCTCCGCGCCCAGCGCCGCCGCCAAGCCGACCGCGCTCGTGTCGGACCCGCCGCGCCCGAGCGTCGCGATGCGGCCCGTCTCGGGATTGACGCCCTGGAACCCCGCCACGACCGCCACCTCGCGGCGGGCGAACCCCGCCAGGATGCCCGCCGGATCGATGTCGAGGATGCTGGCCGAGCCGTGCCCGTCGGAGGTGCGGATCGGAACCTGCCAGCCCTGCCAGGAGCGCGCCGCGATCCCGGCCTGGCGCAGCACGATCGCCAGGAGGCCGGCCGTCACCTGCTCGCCGGAGGCCACCACCGCGTCATACTCGGCCGGGTCGTAGAGCGCGTCCGATTCCTTCACCCAGCCGACGAGCTCGTTCGTCTTGCCCGACATCGCGGAGACCACGACCGCGACGTCGTACCCGGCCGCGACCTCGCGCGCGACGTGGCGCGCGACGTTGCGGATGCGCTCCACGCTGGCGACGGAGGTGCCTCCGAATTTCATTACGAGGCCGGGCATCGGGGCGGGCTGTATGCCTGTCGGAACGGGGAGGAGCGGCGGGACGTCGTCGCCGCGGCGGCCTGTATGGGGTATGGTCGCCCCATGTCAACGCAAGTCCAGCCCGAGCAAGTCCAGCCCGAGCCGCGCGCCGCCATCCCACGCGCAGCCGCGGGGATCGATCCGGCCGAGGTCGCGCGCTTCGACGCGCTGGCGCGCGACTGGTGGGACCCGGCCGGCCCGATGCGAGCGCTACACCGCATCAACCCCCTGCGGCTGGGCTACGTGCGCGACGAGGTCTGCGCCCGGCTCGGCCGCGACCCGAAGGCGCCGTTCGCGTTCGAGGGGCTCGACATGCTGGATGTCGGCTGCGGGGCGGGGCTCCTGTCGGAGCCGCTGGCGCGGCTCGGCGCGGACGTGACCGGCCTCGACCCGGCCCCGGCGAACCTCGAGGCGGCGCGCCGCCACGCGGAGGCGGCCGGGCTCGCGATCGATTACCGCGCCGACACGGTCGAGGCGGTCGCGGCCTCGGGCCGGGTCTTCGACGTCGTGCTCGCTCTGGAGGTGGTGGAGCACGTGCCGGACATGGGCGCGTTCGTCACGGACTGCGGCCGCTGCGTGAGGCCGGGCGGCCTCCTGGTGATCTCGACGCTGAACCGGACGCTGCGCTCCTTCGCGCTCGCGATCGTCGGCGCGGAATACGTGCTGCGATGGCTGCCCAGGGGCACGCACGACTGGGAGAAGTTCGTCACCCCCGACGAGCTGCGCGACGCGGTGCGCCGGGCCGGTCTCGCCGGGTTTCGCACGCGCGGCATGGTGTTCGATCCGCTGGCGAATGCGTGGCGGCTCTCGCGCGACACGGCCGTGAACTATCTGGCGGCGGCCGACAAGCCGTGATCCAGGTGACGCCCCGGATCGCGCTCGACGAGTCCGAGATCCAGGAGACGTTCGTGCGCGCCTCGGGGCCGGGCGGGCAGAACGTCAACAAGGTCTCCACCGCGGTCGAGCTGCGCTTCGACGCGGCCGGCTCGCCCGCGCTCACCGAGCCCGTCCTCGCGCGCTTGCGCACGCTCGCCGGCCGGCGCATGACCCGCGACGGCGTGATCGTCATCGACGCGCAGCGGTTCCGGACGCGCGAGATGAACCGGGCCGACGCGCTCGACCGGCTTCTCACGCTGATCCGCGCGGCCGCGATCCCCCCGAAGCCCCGTCGCCCGACGCGGCCGACGCTGGGCTCCAAGCTGCGCCGGCTCGACGCGAAGGCGAGCCGGTCGCGCATCAAAGGCTTGCGGACGGGGCGACCCGAGCCCGAGTGAAACGACAAAGGGACGAGACACGATGGACATCACCCGAGCGACGCAGAACGCCACCCGGCGCGGCAACCCCGACTGGTTCAGCGGCGCGGTCTGGCAGGACCCGATCGTCGAGCCGCCGGCCCCCTCCCGGGCGCGCGCCGCGCGCGTCGCCTTCGAGCCCGGCGCCCGCACGGCGTGGCACACGCACCCGCTCGGCCAGACGCTCCACGTCCTCCAGGGCGTCGGCCACGTCCAGACCAAGGGCGGCCCCGTCCAGGTGATCCGGGCCGGCGACACGGTCTACATCCCGCCGAACGAGAAGCACTGGCACGGCGCGACCCCGACACACGGCATGGTGCACATCGCGATCCACGAATTCGACGGCGAGCGCCACGTGACCTGGATGGAGAAGGTGACGGACGAGGAATACGCGGTCACGCCGACGGGATGAAGCCGAGATCGGCCCGTCACCAGACCGTCGATGCGGCATCGTCCGTCGGGGCGGATCCGTCCGAGACGGCGCGAGGCCGTCTCGCGCCGTCAGGTCAATGGATCGTGCCGTCCGCCTTCCTGGCGGAGACGATTGCGGCTCCGGCCTTGTAGACGGACCCGCCGGGGTGGGTTCCGTCGACGGTCGGGTAGGCCACGACGGGTGTTCCGGCCGCGTGCGCCTTCGGGTTGCCGGCCGAGAACGTCACCGTCCACGGACCCGTGCCGGTCACCTGGATCGATTGGGCGCCGCTGAGGTTGGCCGCGTTGCCGAGCTCGAAGGCGAAGTTGTCGCCGATCACCGGGGCGGTCGCGCCGACGAAGACCGCGGTCGTCGCGTTCGCGGCGGTCGCGGCCTGGAGCGTCCACGCGCCGGGCAGCGGCTTCCACTTGTTGGGGTCGCCTCCCGTGTCGGCCGCCGGACCCGCGATGTCCACGCCGACCACGTTGGCGGGCAGGCCGACGCCGCCTCGGACCCAGTTGTTGAAGGACTGCCGGATGCCGGTCAGGCTGTCGTAAGGGTCGGTCCCGGCGCTCGACTGGTTCGCCGTGTCGGTCCAGAAGGTGTTGTTGAGCTGCTGCGCGTGGGGCATGAACGTGCCCTGGTAGATCGGCATGGAGGCGCCGAAGCTGTTGGAGAGGAACCTCCACCAGTCCTGCATGGCGGGCTGGAACTGCGAGAAGCGCGTGTAGTAGCCCGGGACACCGTGACTGGAGCCGTAGATCCCGTTCTGCCCCATCTGCGAGAAGATGCGGTTGAAGGGCTTGTTCGGGATGGAGCGGAGCACCTGCATCCGCAGGCGGTACTGACCCGCGGCGATCGACGACTGGTCCTGCGGGGCGCTGCCCTGGACGGCGAGGTTCATGAAGTTCATGCGCCCCGAGGCGCTGTCGTCGAGCCCGCGCGCCACGTGCCCGGTCACGCCGCGCACCGTGAAGTCGGTGTCGTTCTGGGCGGCCCCGATGCTGTCGCCCACGATGAGGAACACCGGTGAGCCGTCCCAGCCGGTGCCGATCGCCATCGCGGGCGCGACCGGGGCCGAGCCGCCGCTGTAGGCCGCCACCGTCCCGGTGAGGCGCCGCGCGGTCTGCGGCGTCGCGGTGAACTC
The DNA here is from genome assembly GCA_964250725.1 of uncultured Enterovirga sp. Taxonomy (GTDB): domain Bacteria; phylum Pseudomonadota; class Alphaproteobacteria; order Rhizobiales; family Beijerinckiaceae; genus Enterovirga. The sequence goes on from CAXUHE010000006.1 coordinate 13,955, forward strand.
GACGCCCTCGCCGAGGATCAGGTTCGTGCCGTAGCGCGGCTGGATGGCGGTGTAGTTCGTGCCGACCGGCAGCTTGCCGCCGCTCGCCACCGAGCGGGACGAGCGCACGTAGTAGGTGGTGCCCGCCGGCAGGGTCACGAGGTTGCCCGACGCGTCGCGCAGCGGGTCCGACCAGACGAACCCGCAATCGCCGATGACGGCGCTCTGAGCGCCCCCGAACGTGACCGGGTAGGCGGTCTTGTCCGTCACGGCATTGCTGACCGCGCCGCCGAGGAACACGGTCGCGAAGTCCTGCACGATCGGGTTCCCGGGGCAGCGCTCCGGGTTGGCGGAGGCGTCCACCGACACCCCGAAGTTCACGAAGAGGAGGCGCAGGTTCGACACCGCGTAGGGCGGCGACACCTGGTAGACGTGGCCGATGGCGGACAGGTAGCCCGCCGACGGCGCGCCCGGAAACGAGAACCGGTTGCCCGCGAAGCTGTAGGACGAGCCGTCCGCGAGGTCGGGCCAAGGGGTCTGGGCCGGAGCCGCCGTCGCGAGCGCGAGGCCGGCGAGCGCGAGGAACGTGCGGAGCATCTTCATGACGCGGCGACCCTTACAGGAGCTGTGAGATGCTGACCGCCGTCGGACCCGCGGCATCGGCGATGAGGTAGACGTCGCCCGTGTAGCCGGGCTGAACTTCGAAATGAGTCCCGGGCGGCACGAAGAACCCGTCAGCCACGGTCGCGAGAGCGGCGGTCGGAGACCAGTACAGGCTCGCGCCGCCCGGTTTGTAGCTGATGCGTGCCGACTTCCGGGCAGTGTTCGTCGCGAGTGCGGGCGCGGCGGGCGCCGTGTTCGCGACGGACGCACGGGACAGCGTGATGGTGCCCGACTTGGCGGGCGTGGTCGATGTGGGCGCGGTCGGGTCCAGATCCGTTCCGTCAGGAGCCTGCGCGACGACGCGCAACGCGCCGTGGCCGTTCAGGGAGAGGGGGCTGCGATCCCCCGCCGCCAGCGTCGGGCTCGCGGACGTGACAGCGCCTCCGACCGCTTCAGCCAGGGACACGTCCACGGCCGCGATCGCCACGATCGAGTGCCCGCTCTGCACGTGCAGACAGCGCGAACGGCCGGGCGTCAACAGGCAGCGCGGCTCGGAGTTCGGGTCAGGACTGGTTCCGACCGCTACGTAGACGGAACCACCCGTGACCGACATATCGGCGAAGATCTGGCCTCCGGTCTCGGGCACGGAGATGGCCGTGGAAGGCGTCGACGCGATATCGATGGCGGCCGCACCGAGAAGCTTCGCCTCTCCGACATCCACCTGGCCGCCGAGACGACCTCGACCTGCCCCGATCGTGAGAAACTCGACCCGTAACCTCAACATCGATTCGTCTCCAAGGATAGTAGTCCTAGGATAGATATCCTTGTTGATCTGTCAAGTCGTGCTGTTCCCCCTCACGCCGCGCCTGACATCGACGCGACCTGACATGTGCCGGTTAGCGGATCGGTGACATGGGGCGGAGTGGATCACTGAGCTTCTGGATCTCGAAAACACTCGTTTCCGGCGCACGGGAACTACCGATCAACCGGCTGGGTGTGGTGTCCTGCGTCCGCGCCGGCAGAGGCGACGGACCACTCTGCGTGGAAACGGCGGTAAACGCCGTCGTGGCGTCCCGGTCGACGCGCCGCCGAAGCGCCTCGGCCATCCGCCTCGAAATATCGGATTGCCCGTTGTGCTGGCAGAGCTGGGCGGCCCAGCCCAATCCCTTTCCGATCGCACGGCGCTGATAGATGTTGGCCGTCCTGAGCATATCGAGAGCAAGGTTCAGCGTGTTGTCCGGGTCCGTCGACACGACGTTCGAGATGATGGCCGAGAGCATGCTCTCTCCATTCGGGAACCGTTCAAGAAGACCGGCGGGTCTCACTTTGAAACTGTCAACGGCGGACTGTGTCTGAGCGAAAGGTTGGCGGCTGCACGTCACGGCATCGGCAGTGCCCAGACCGAAGGTCAGCATGAGACAGGCCGCCCCCGTTACGCTCGATCCGCGTTGCATCTCGTTCACATCTCCTCTGCATGACCACGTAATCCGAGAGTGTGGCCGATGCGAGGTCGAATACCGGGCCAGACCTGCGCGTCTGGATCAGCCGTAGTCCCAGAGCTATCGTCGTCCGGCCGGCGCCGCGACGCGTGATCCATGCAGCATCTTGCGAAGGGGCCGGCGCCGCCCGTCTCTCGAGCAACGTCGTGGTCAGGCGCGGCATCGAAGAGAGATTGATCCGGGCACTGACATGGCCGAGAGACGCGCGGAGGAGCGGAGAACATCGGTCATGCCGGACCCAGGCCCGGCAACGCCGCCTCGATCCCCCCGCATGAAGACGGTATCGGCCGCCATCCTTGTCAGATGCCAAATTGGCGTCGCGCGACATGGTCCCGATCGCGGGCGGGATCAGGTGATGCGATGAACGTCTCGCGTCGAGGCGACCGATGAGCGACCATGAACGGCGGTGAGCCGCGTGAGGTCGATGGTCGCGAACTCACCTGCGGCTCGGTGCGTCGTCGAAGGCTTTCGCGATCGTTGTCCAAAGCGGGATACGATTCATGTTCTCATCCAGCGGAAGCCCGCGGTGGAACAGCCCATCCGCGCGCGCCACACCCGGTATGTTCAGGAACGTGTCGCGGATGTTGAGACCCCAGGTGATCAGGGTCTTCGTGGCTCGCTCGTCGAAAGCCGTATCGAGGTAACGGGCAGCGTGATCGCAGACCTGCCTGTCGCGGCCCGGTATGTCGGACGGCAGGCGCCGGTCGTTGACAGACATCTCGGTCAACAGGATCTCGACCCCGAGATCGGCGGCGTCCGCCAGGAAGCGCCTGAACACCTTCGGCTGGAAGTTGTTGCCGACGGTCAGGTGAGATTGGACGCCCAGGCCGTCGACCAGCTTCTCGCGCCGCAGCCGCTCCAGGATGGCCAGGGTGGCGCGTCGGCGCTCGTCCTCGAACGAGGTCGAATATTCGAGCCCGTAATCGTTATAGACGAGTTGGGCGTCGGGAGCCGCCGCACGGGCGACCTGAAAAGCCCGAACGAGGAAGTCCGGGCCGAACCTCTTGACATAAACCGTGTCTCGCAGCCCATCGGGCCGCTTGTCGGAGGGCTCGACCGCCTCGTTCACCACGTCCCAGCTCGTGACGCGCCCGCGAAACCGCTGGAGCAGGCCGCGCACCCGTCCGTCGAACACGTCGCCGCCATCCGGGTCACCCGCGATGGCGGCCGCCGCCCAGGCCGGCATGTTCTGGTGCCAGATCGCGTTGTGCCCGCGCAGAGCGAGGCCGTTCGCGCGCGCGAAGGAGACGAGCTTCTCGACCGCCTCGAAGGTGAACCGACCCCGGACCATCTCGGTCACGGGCCACTTCATCTCGTTCTCGGGGACGAGAACGCCGCATTCGCGGACCACAGCCTCGCGCAGAGCATCGTTCTCGAGATGGACGGCCCGCATGGCGCAGCCGAACGACATCCCGCGCCGGAGGGCGTGGGCGTGAAGCCCCGTCCCGTCCGCAGCAGCCAGAGCCTGGCCGCGGCCGGCCAGCATGGCGGCCGCCGAGCCGAGGCCGGCCAGAGCCGAGCGCCGGTTCGAATCGGGCATCAGTTCACCGGTGAGAGCCGCGGCCGCGGTAGGGGTCGCGTCGACACCCGGGACGCCGTTCGACATAGCTTCGTGAGGGAGGCCAGAAACAGCGCGAACCAGAAACTATCGGCCAAGGCCGGGTCGACCATCAGGGTCTCGACGTTGGCGATCACGAACCAATAGATGAGGAACGCGATCCAGAGCAGGTGCTCCTTGGATTGCAGAACGAGCGTTAGCCTGAGCGCTCGGATGGCGGCCACCACCCACATCAGCACGCCGAGAAGAAGTCCGGGCAGCCCGAGTTGAATGCGGAAATCGAGCCAGGTGTTGTGCGCGTTCGGAGCCTGCCAGTGGAGAACCGGCATCACCATACCGTTGAACACGGGACCTGACCAAGAGCCGTGCCCCCAGCCGAGCACCGGCTTCATATCGATCATGAGTTGCGAGAAGGCCCACACGGCCGTGCGTCCGGTGAATGTCGCGTCGCGGCCGACCAACTCGAGATTGTCAGCGAGGACACTCCCCAGCACGTAGAGAAGGACGGTGCCGATCAGCAGCGCCACGAGGGCAGCAACCCTCTCCGTCTGCGAGGACGTCGTGAACAGGCCGAGATAGGTCGCGACCAACGAGGCCACGATCATAGCGACGACGGGCGCGACGGCATTCGTCGCGACGAGCGCGATTGCCGAGCCGACGACGAGGAGCCAGCATAACGGCGTACCGACCGCTCGCCGCGTCGGTCCGAAGAACCCGATCAGAAGACCGGATGCCGCGATGGCCCCGAAGGCGTTCTTCACCGCGTAGGCACCCCGCCAGGCGCCGCGAACGTCTCTCGCTTGGCTCAGGCCCGGGCTGACGATCGAGACGGCCAGGGACGCCACGAGGCCGATGAGGATGGCCCAGACGAGCACGCGCGTCAGCCGTCTGATATCCAGGCTCTCCACGGCGTAGATCGCGTAGAGCGAGTAGATCAGCATGCGCCCGGTCCGATTGATCGATTGCCCGGGAACCTCGGCCCAGGCGGCGCTCACGAATGCCCAAGCGATGAACAGCATGAGCGGCCAATTCGCATAGAGCGCCGCCTGGATTCGGGGCGCTCGGGCATAGAGAACCACGATGATCGCGGCGAGGACAGTGAGAACGACCGAGGTTGCTCGGGAGACTTCGGTGACGACGCCTGTCGGGTTATCGGCCGTCGGCACGGAGAGATAGGTTTCCCATGGAAAGAAGACCCCGAGGATCGGGAACGCTATGACGACGATCAGGAAAAGGTCGGCATAGGCCCGCTCGGCGAACGCCTCCCCTCTAGAGTTGACCCGAGCTATCGAGAGAATCGGCATTCGACTTGGCGCTGGCGGTAAAGACCGCCACTTTTAGCAGAACGATGAGCAGGTCGCCAATCCAATCCACGGGTCGGCCGCCGCGGCTGTGAGCTCGCGCGAGGGATGATGCGGCACGGGGCGTCGCGGACCGCGCACGCTCTTCATCCGAGCGAACCGATAGGAAGGACTGCCTCGCGACGCGGAACCGGCGCTCCGGCGGCAGCGCATGGGACGGTCGGCGATCGCTGCCGGCTTTGCGCCGGATGACGGCGTGCCACACGACGGCCAGCTCGGAAGGTGATAGGGATCAGAGCCGCATCCACGGATGTGTCTATGAGATCGTGGATCGGATCGCGTCCGCCCTCCCGTCAGCTCCGTCTTGGAGGAGTGCCTCCGAGGAGATCCACGTGTCGTTGAAACGACCTTTCGAGACTGGGCCGTCGCTCGTCATCTATCTTCCGGATCTGAGCGGCGGGGGCGCGGAGCGGCTCTATCTCGGCCTCGCGCCGGCCTTCGTCGAGGCGGGGTTCGACGTCACCTTCCTGCTCGATCGCGAGCAGGGAGAACTGCTGGGCAGCGTTCCCGCAGGGACCCTGGTCGTGTCGCTCGGCGCGTCCCGGCAGCTCGCCGCGCTGCCGCGGCTGGTGCGCTTCCTGCGTCGCACGCGTCCCGATCTGCTCCTGTCCGCGATGGAGCACATGAATGTCATGTCGGTGCTCGCCCGTGGGGTATCGGGGGCGAGAACCGGGATCGTCCTCAGCCAGCACAACGCATTATCGGAGCAGGCGAAGCGTCCAGGCCTGAAGCACCGGATCGTGCCGCTCCTGTACCGGCTTGCCCTGCCATCTGCCGCCGCGGTCGTCGCGGTCTCTCGCGGTGTCGCGGACGACATGGCGCAACGCGCCCATATTCCGCGCGAGCGGATCCAGGTGATCTACAACGGCGCGATCCGGCCTGACTTCGAGCATGCGGTCGGCGCCGCGACGCCCGCCTGGTGGCCGGCGAGCGGCCGCGTCATCCTGAGTGTGGGACGTTTCGTGCCGCAGAAGGACCACGCGACGCTGCTTCGCGCTTTCGCACGACTCCCCGGCGATCGGGCCGACCATCTCGTCCTTTTGGGCGAGGGGCCCTTGAGACCCGAACTGGACGCGCTCGCCCGTGAACTGGACATCGCGGAACGGCTTCACATGCCGGGCTTCCTGGCCAATCCGCTTCCCGCGATGGCGAGAGCCGATCTCGTCGTGCTGTCATCGCGGTTCGAAGGCTTCGGGCTCGTGCTGGCAGAGGCGCTGGCCTGCGGCACGCCCGTCGTCAGTACCGATTGCCCTTACGGGCCGGCGGAGATCCTGGAGAACGGCCGGTACGGCGCTCTCGTGCCGGTCGGAGCGCCGGGCGTCATGGCGGACGCGATCGCGGCAGCGCTCGATACGCCTGTCGATCGCGTCCGTCTGAGCGCCCGAGGCCGGTCGTTCTCGATCGCGCGGTGTGCGGCTGATTACCTGGCGCTGTTCGGTCAGGTCCTGCCCACGAACATGGGGGCTCGACATCCCGCGTCGCATGTGGCGCATGACAGACCCTGATCAGGCCCCGGAGACATCGTTGCGGATCTACCAAATCCTGCCGTTCGGGATGCGGTTCGAGAAGGTCAGCGCGAGTTCGATCGAACTTTGCGTGGCCGAGTGGATATCGGGCAGCCGTTTTCGAGACACGACAACGGTCGTAGCGTCTCCCGGGAGCGAGCCGCTCATCGACGTGGATATCGTCCGCTTCGCCAAGTTGAAGCGGCTATCCAGCTGGCGTGGCGCGATCGCCATCCGGCAAGCCCTCGCCCAGACGGGCTGCGACGTGATCGTCTGGCAGCAGCACATCGCGACGTCGGCCCGGATCGCGCGGTTCAATGCGAGGTATCCGGTCGTGCTGCAGACTCACAACTTCATCGAGGAACCGAGGACCGGGCCGTTCGCTCTGCTGCACAATGCCATCACCCGAAAGCGACTGCGCAGGCTCGGGGGCCTGACGCTGATCAGCGAGGCCACGAGCCGGCACTTCGACGAGCATTGGCCCGAGATCGACATTCCGCGCACGGTCGTGAGCAACGGTTTCGACTTCTCGGCTTGGCATCCTGCGGCCGTGCGTGACCCCGTCATCGCGGCGGTCGGTCGGGCACAGCCCGAGAAGGGCTTGCTCGAAGCCGCGCAGGGGGTGGTCCGCTTCCTGCGGAGCGCGCCGGGCTGGACTGCCGTGTTCGTGCTGTCGGAGCCCGGGTACAACCCGGCCTATGCGGCGGAGGTGAAGGCGGCGCTTGCGCCCGCAGGCGACCGCGCCAAGATCTGGACGGGCGTACCCTTCGTGCAGGTGAAGGACCTCACGGAAAGAGCCGCGATCGCGGTCGTGGCCTCGAAATGGGCGGAGCCTTTCGGGCGTACGGCGCTTGAGGCGCATGCGGGCGGGGCGGCGCTCATATCGTCGGGAACGGGCGGCTTGCGCGAGATCAGCGGAGAGCACGCCCTGTTCCTCGACGAGGTCTCGGGCGAGACGATCGCGGACGCGCTGTTGACCTTGTCGTCGGACGCGGATCTCGGCAGGCGATTGGCGGCAGCGGCGGGGGAGCGGGTCCGCCGACTATTCGCGCTGGAGCGCACGCCCGAATCGGACGACACGCCGGTCGTTCCGATCAGCCAGTGTCTCGACGACTTCTACGAAACGGTCGTGGAGAAATGGCGCCATCGCGAAAGGAGCTGATGAGCGGCAACACCGGAGACGCGAGATCGATGGAACCCGCGGACAGGCAGGCGTCCACTATGAGGCTGATGGACACCTCATCGCATTCGCTCGCACGCCTGCGCCGGCATGTCGGTCGACCGCCGAGACATCTCCTGGCATCGGAGCAGAGCTTCGCCGCATCGGTTACGGACGGCCGATGCTGACGTATTCGAAGCCGTGCCGCCGCACCTCCTCCGGCCGGTAGACGTTGCGAAGGTCGATCAGGACCGGACTGTCGAGGCACACGCGCAGGCGCTCGAAATCGAGCGCGCGGAACGCGTCCCATTCGGTCACCAGGACGAGTGCTGCCGCGCCCTCCGCGCAGGCATAGGCGTCCTGGACGAACTCGACGTCATGCAACATCGTCCGCGCCTGTTCGAGACCTTCCGGATCGTAGGCGCGGACGCGCGCGCCGGCATCCTGCAGGGCGGAGATGATCGCGAGGGACGGTGCGTCGCGCATGTCGTCCGTGTTCGGCTTGAAGGTCAGCCCGAGCACGCCGATGAGCTTCCCCCGCACCGATCCGCCGCACGCGGCCACGACCTTGCGCGCCATCGAGCGCTTGCGCTGGTCGTTCACGGCCACCACCGTCTCGACGAGGCGGATCGGCGTGCCATGATCCTGCGCCGTCTTGATCAGCGCCAGGGTATCCTTCGGGAAACACGAGCCTCCGTACCCGGGTCCGGCGTGAAGGAACTTGGACCCGATCCGGTTATCGAGACCGATGCCGCGCGCGACGTCCTGGACGTTCGCGCCCACCTGCTCGCAGAGTTCGGCGATCTCGTTGATGAAGGTGATCTTCGTCGCCAGGAACGCGTTGGCGGCGTATTTCGTCAGTTCGGCCGTTTGCCGGCTGGTGACGAGGATCGGAGCCTGATTCAGGTAGAGCGGGCGATAGACGTCGCTCAGTCGCTCGGCGCCCCTCGTGTCATTTGCCCCGATGACGATCCGGTCCGGCCGCTTAAAGTCCGCGATCGCCGCGCCTTCACGCAGGAATTCCGGGTTCGACACCACGGACACGTCGGCATTCGGCTTGATCTCGCGGATGATCCGCTCGACCTCGTCGCCCGTCCCGACCGGGACCGTCGATTTCGTGGCCACCACCGTGTATCCGGCGACATGCCGTGCAATCTCTTTGGCGGCGGCATAGACGTAGGACAGGTCCGCGAAACCGTCGCCCCGCCGCGACGGGGTGCCGACCGCGATGAAGACTGCGTCGGCCTTCGGAACGGCATCCGCCAGGTTGGTCGTGAAGGCGAGCCGACCCGAGCGGACGTTCGTGGCCACGATATCCGCAAGGCCAGGCTCGAAGATCGGCATCTTGCCCGCCTCGAGCAGCGCAATCTTCCCCGCATCCTTGTCGACGCAGATGACGTCATGCCCGAAATCAGCGAAACAGGCACCCGACACCAATCCGACATAGCCGGACCCTACCATCACGATTCGCACACTCACCTCCTGCTGGGAACGCCGCTTCGGTCCGGATCAGCCATCCAGGATCGATACAGTGCCTTGGTGCATTCCTCCACGGTCCACGGTCGCTCGTCATTCGCGCGTAGGAAGTTCTCGTGAAAGCAATGAATTAGCCGTCACCTCGCGACAAAGATGATACGAGGCGCCATGCCTGCTGGCTACGATTTCATATGGCTGGACGACGTCCGCAAGCGATCGCTCGGGAGCAGATGATGGGGGAGCAAGTCAAGTTGCTGGCGGTCGGCTCGGGAGGCGGTCATTGGACACAGCTGATGAGGCTCCGTCGCGCTTTCGACGGATGCGAGGTCGTGTACGTCAGCACGCTCGGCCCGTCGATAGGGCCCGACGGCGCGAGGACGTACAGCGTTCCTGACGCGAACCGCTGGGAGAAGATCGCCATGATCCGGATGGCGTGGGCCGTTCTCCTGGTCTTGCTGAGGGAGAGGCCGCAGGTGGTCGTCACGACGGGCGCGGCACCCGGCTACATGGCGGTCCGGTTCGGGCGCTGGCTGGGCGCCACGACCATCTGGATCGACAGCTTGGCCAACGTCGACGAGTTGTCGATGGCGGGCCGTATGGCGGGTCCTTACGCCGATCTCTGGATGACGCAATGGAAGCATCTCGCCAAGCCGGGCGGGCCGGACTTCGCGGGAGCGGTGATATGATCTTCGTCACCGTCGGCGTGCAGTTGCCGTTCGACAGGTTGATCCGCGCGATCGATGCATGGGCTGGAACGCGGGCCAGGTCCGATGTCGTGGCTCAGGTGGGCGCTTCGTCCTACCGTCCGGCGAACATCCAGGCCAAGGCCCAGTTCTCTCCCGACGAGTTTCGCGCTCATGTCGATGGAGCGAAGCTCGTGGTGGCCCATGCCGGGATGGGATCGATCATCACGGCGCTCGAGATCGGCAAGCCCATCATCGTGTTGCCCAGGCAGGCTGCGCTGAACGAGCATCGCAACGACCATCAGTTGGCGACGGCGCGCTACATGGAAGAGCAGAATCTCGTGCGGGTTGCGAAATCCGAGGAGCACCTCGTTCGGCTGCTCGACGAATGGCAAGATTCCGGCCCGCCTGCCCGCATATCGGAATACGCGGATTCCGAACTCGTGGCGCGCGTATCCGCGTTCATCGCCGAGAGGTCAGAGATCCGTCGGGGAGAGCGACGTTCACTCTTCAAGCGGCTTACCCGCCGCTGAAGATGCGTGGTCGCCGGATGTTCCGGCGATCGCCCGGCGGTTATCCTGCCTCGTTCGTCTCGGCCTGACCGCGATCCGGCTCCGGCACGTCCGCGACCTCATTCATGGGCGGCGTCGGAGCCTGGAATTGGCCGTAAGGCCCGACCACGATGTCACGCCGGATGATCCGGGCCGGGTTTCCCGCCACGATGCAGCGGTCCGGCACGTTCCTGGTCACCACGCTGCCCGCCCCGACCACGCATTCGTCGCCGATCTCGACGCCCGGCATGATGATGCTGCGCCCCCCGACGAAACAGCTTCGCCCGATGCGGGTGTGACGGTACATCCGGCGCGTGCGATCGTGCGTGAGGATCGCGACGTCGAACGCGACGTAACTCTCCGCGCCGACATGGACGCCCTTGGGGTAGGTGAGATCGAACCGCGCGCTGAGCGAGAACTCGCAGGTCGGATGAAGGTCCATGCCCCAGACGCGATTGTAATACGCCCTCTTGAGCGTCACGAGGACGTGCCGCAATCGCAGCAGCTTGTTCAGGCTCGCCATCTGGATCTCACGCCGGCGAGGAAGTGCTGGGCGCGCGATCAGGCTTGGCGTGCGAAACCGACGCGGCGCGCGCGTAGATCTCGGCGAGGTGCGGCAATACCGCTTCCCGGCTATACTCGCCTTGAACCCTCACGCGTCCTGCCCCCCCCATCCGGCGCCGGGTATTATGGTCGTGCCCGAGTTCCAGGATGGCGGCCGTGAGGGCCGCGACGTCGCCCGGGCGGATCATGCGGCCGTGTACACCATCGGTGACCAGTTCGGGCAGCCCACCCACATCTGTGGTGATGACGGGCAGCCCATAGGCCATCGCCTCGAGAACGCTCATCGGGAGCCCCTCGTTGTAGGAGGGCAGAACGTAGATGTCGGCCGCGTCGAGCAGTTCGGCCTTGCGGGCCGGCCCGACCCAGCCCTCGAACCTGACAGCGTCATCCAGTCCGAGTTCGCGGGCCCGTCGCGTCGCGGCCTCGACCTCGCCGTTGCCGCCGATCACGAGCCTCATGTCGGGATGGAGGGCCCGCGCCCGAGCGAACGCCTCCAGCAGATCGAAGATGCCCTTGCGCCGTCCGAGGAGACCGAGGAACAGAAGCGTGACAGGCTGGCCTGCACCTCGTGCGGGTCGCTCGGGGACGCGCACGTAGTTCGGGACGACGACCGGCCTCGCGCTCGGCGCGATCTCGGCGACGAAGGTCCGCCAGCTCTCGGACAGGACGGCGACGCGGGTCGCCAGGGTCAATTGGCGAACGATCGCCCGCTTCAGCCATGACGGTTGCCGCTCGTAGAAGTCCTTCATCTCGGACCCGTGCAGATGAAGCAGGACCGGCACGCCACGCCAGCGCGCGAGACCCGCGAACACGGATTTGCGCCAAAAGCTTCCCTTCATGGCCGCGTGGATGTGGACGAGGTCGACCGACCGGGTCGCGAGCAGCGTCGCGACCCGCACGATTGCGCGAAGTGCGACAAACTGACGGCGCACGAAACCGCCCTCCTCGTAAGACGAGACGAGAATCACGTCTTGGGCCACGAGGAAACCATCCTCGGCATAGCCCTCCACGACACTGCGCATGCCGCCGCGGGCAGAAGGCCAGACCATGATCTTCATCCATCGCCTCACGTCCGGCGCAGCCCGCCTCGGACGACATCCGCGATGTCGACGCGATCCGTCTCATGATATTCGCCTCCTGGCCGAGTCCCGTGCGACGACTCAACGCAGGTGACGATGGCAGTAAACGACAGCATCAGCGGACCATCTGCTTCCAACCGTGGTTCCACATCCACATCACATTCTCTCGTCAAACGGACTGGCCGACTGCCGCCGGGCCGGTCCGAGCGCCTCTCGTGCAGGTCCATCGCGCGTCTCGCGTAGATCCATGGAGAGGCGTTGTGGGGTCTCATCTGTCTTCGCTCGACAGCGACGCCCCGAGCACTCACTTGTTCCCGACTTGAACCGTCGCGATTCATCTTGCGGGCAGATGTCGTGACGTCTGGCTCGGCTCGTCTTGTGAAGCTGTGGGCTCCATGCTATCCGCTCGCATTGAACGGGATCTAAATCATGCTGAACACTTCGAGAGCAGCTTTGGTCGTTGGTTTGGCGACGGTCGGTATCGCGGCCTCGTTGTCTCCGGCATTCGCGGCTTGCGCGACGTTGCCGGCTGGGGCTCCAGTCATAAACCCGGGTGATTTGCTCGGCCGCTTCCCGGCAGGTGGCGGAGGCATGATATCCGAGGTTCGCAACATGGTTGCGACGAATCCGAGTTCCGTTGACGGGATCTCGGCGATCCTGGCTGCCGCGACGCCGGCACAGAAGTCCGCGATCGGTGCGGGCCTCGGCCAGGCCGCTGGATTGTGTACGCGCCAGGAACCCACTTCTGCGCTGCGTATCCAGCAGGCGGTGCTGCAGAGCATGAAGGATGACGCGGTTACGACTGCGTTCCGGGACGTGACGGGTGACCGGCAGACGGCGGCGACAGGTGGAGGTGCTGGCGGGGGCGGTGGCGGCGGCGGTGGAACTGGCGTTTCCCTTCCGACACCTGCCGGCGGATCGAGCGGGTACTACGTGCCGGGCTCGACAAGCTTCGGGAACTTGACGTCGGCGTTTTCGGCAGGTTCGTCGGGCTTCGCCGGTTTGGAGACCGGACGGTCCTTGTCCGGGACGACCACGACCCCGAATACGACGAATCCGGTCTCGACGGACAGTGTTCCGATCGTGACGTCGAGCAGGCAGATCTCGGTGGTGAGCAGCCCGTCGACCACCACGAGCGGGACCATCCCGTAGGCGGGATCACGTGACCGTTCGAGCAGGCTGCCGGTCGTTGAGGCGGCGCGCTCGAACGATTACGTCTATCCTGATCCGTAAGCGTGGTTGGGCATATACGGCCCGAGACTTTCGGATCCCGAGACTTTCGGATCCTATGACAGTTTGCCGTGGCAGAGGCGTATCGCAGGTCGCGGGGTCCGGTTGATCGGACGCGCCTCAAACGTCAGCCATCGCAATATGTGCTCAATCTCATCGTAGTCGCGGCAGGGTTGCCGGCGGCCGGGACGGATCGATGCTTAAGATAGCGCCAAGTCCGCGGACCGATGTCGGCGTCGACGCCGCCGACGAGCCACGCCAAGTTCCGACCCTGGATCTTGCGGCCATCGTGCGTGTCCTGCGTCGTCAGTGGCCGGTGATCGCCGGGGTGACGCTGGTGACGATGCTTCTGGGGCTTGGGTACCTCATGACGGCGCAGCCGAAGTTCACGGCATCGGCGCTGGTGATGATCGACACGCGAAAGAACCAGCTTCTCTCGAATCAGCAGATCGTCGGCGATCAGTTGCTCGATGCGAGCGGCGTCGAGAGCCAAGTGGAGATCCTGAAGTCCGAAAGCGTGGCTCTCTCGGTCATACGCGACCTCAAGCTCGTGGACGATCCGGAATTCAACAACGACGCCGGCTTGATACAGACGATTCTCGGGCGGTTCTTCAGCGATGACGGGTCGGTGTCAGATTTCGCCAAGGAGCGCTTGGCGGTCGGCCGGTTCGTGCGCGGTCTCCAGGTCAAGCGTGTCGGCGTGACGTATGTGATCCAGGTCGACTTCACGTCACCTTCCGCAACGAAATCGGCTCAGGTCGTGAACGCGATCTCCGACGCCTTCATGGTAAACGAACTCGAAAGCCGCTACCAGGCGACGAAACGGGCGAGCCGCTGGCTTCAGGATCGGATCAAGGAGCTGCGTGAGCAGGCCTCGGATGCCGAGCGGGAAGTTCAGAAGTTCCGGGCCGCGAACAATATCGTCGACACTGGCCGCGGACTTCTGTCGGAGCAGCAGTTGGGCGACGTGAACGGTCAGTTGGTGACGGCTCGCGCGTCGACCGCCGAGGCGAAGGCGCGCCTCGATCGGATCACCGAGATCGGCAACAGCGACGTTCCGAACGCGACGGTGGCTGACGCGCTCAAGAACGACGTCATCACACGGCTTCGAGCGCAATACCTCGATTTGGCGGCACGTGAATCCGACTGGTCGGTCCGTTACGGGCTGAACCATACGGCGACAGTCAACTTGCGCAACCAGATGCGCGAGATCAGCCGATCGATCGTGGACGAGGTGCGCCGGATCGCCGAAACCTATAAGAGCGAGTACGAGATCGCTCGCGCCCGCGAACAGTCTCTGCAGCAGAGCCTCGCGGCCCTGGTGGACAGTGCCGGGACGAGTGGTCAGGCGCAGGTACAGCTTCGGGACCTCGAGAGCTCGGCGCAAAGCTATCGCAACCTCTACGACAATTTTCTCCAACGTTTCATGGAGGCGACGCAGCAGCAGACTTTCCCGACGACGGACGCTCGACTGATCACTGCCGCGACGCCGCCGCTGGCAAAAAGCGCCCCAAGGGGGTCGATGATCCTGGGTGGTTCGACCGTTCTTGGCTTGATGATGGGCGTTCTGGCGGCGTTTGGCCGAGAGCGACTGGACAACGTGTTTCGTACGACGCGCCAGCTCGAGGCGGAGACCGGCAAAGAGTGCCTTGGAATCCTTCCCCGCATTCCGGTCACGTCGAACGGCACACCCGGGCAAGGTACGGGGGCATCTCC